>NZ_JBEOWQ010000079.1:0-8152 GCF_040296145.1 Micromonospora sp. NPDC002296 | reverse complement strand
AGTGAGCTTGCGAGCCCCGCAGTCGCGAACGGAAGGCGGCACGGGTGAGCGCGAGGAGTGAGCTTGCGAGCCCCGCAGTCGCGAACGGAAGGCGGCACGGGTGAGCGCGAGGAGTGAGCTTGCGAGCCCCGCAGTCGCGAACGGAAGGCGGATCCGGTGAGTCGTACCGCGCTGCTCGTGACGCACACGGGCCGGCGCCGCAGCACCGAGCACGCCCGGGCGGTCGCGGCCGACCTGATCGCCGCGGGCTTCGAGGTGCGGGTGGTGGCCGAGGAGGCCGAGGACCTGGACCTGCCCGGCGTGGTGCCGGTGACCGGCCCCGAGGCCGCACATGGCGCGGAGATCGTCTTCGCCCTCGGCGGGGACGGCACGTTCCTGCGCGCAGCCGAGCTGGCCCGCCCGACGAAGGTGCCGCTGCTCGGCATCAACCTCGGCAAGGTCGGCTTCCTCGCCGAGGCGGAGATCGACGACCTCGACGTGGCGGTGCGCGACGTGGTCGAGCGCAACTACACGGTGGACGAACGGCTCACCCTGGACGTGACCGCGGAGTTCGACGGCGGCCCGACGATCGAGTCCTGGGCGCTCAACGAGATCAGCGTCGAGAAGGGCGAGCGGGCCCAGATGCTGGAGCTCCTCGTCGACGTGGACGGCCGGCCGCTGTCGCGGTACGGCTGCGACGGCGTGGTGTGCGCGACCCCGACCGGTTCCACCGCGTACGCGTTCTCCGGCGGCGGGCCGGTGGTCTGGCCGGAGGTGGAGGCGCTGCTGCTGGTGCCGATCAGCGCGCACGCGCTGTTCAGCCGGCCCCTGGTCACCTCGCCGACGTCGACGTTCTCGATCACGGTGGACCCGTTCACCACCCTGGCGGTGCTCTGCTGCGACGGCCGGCGCGTGTACGACCTGCCGCCGGGCGCCCGGGTCACGGTGCGTCGTGGCGCGTTGCCGGTGTGTGTGGTGCGGCTGCGGGCCCGGTCGTTCACCGACCGGTTGGTGGCGAAGTTCGGGCTGCCGGTGCACGGCTGGCGGGGCAACCGCAGGTGAGGGAGGTCTCCCCGGCGTTCCGCCGACGGTGACCAGCAGGCTGGACAGTGGGCCGGTGGCGGCGCCGGGCGGGTGTTCGCCCGGGTCGGTGCCGCGTCCCGGCCGCGCCGGCTGGTCAACTGTCGGGGACCGCGTCTACTGTCGGGTGCTGTGCTGGAAGAGCTGCGCATCACCGGACTGGGCGTCATCGAGGACACCACGCTGCCGTTGGCCGGTGGGATGAACGTCATCACCGGCGAGACCGGTGCCGGCAAGACGATGGTGGTGACCGGTCTCGGCCTGCTCTTCGGTGGCCGGGCCGACGCCGGCCGGGTGCGTGCCCAGCCGGGCCGTGCGATGGTCGAGGGGCGGCTGCGCCTCGTCGGCCGGGTCGCGGCGGCCGTGCACGCCCGGGTCGTCGACGCCGGCGGCGAGCCCGACGACGACGGTGCGCTGCTGCTGAGCCGGACGGTCACCGTGGAGGGGCGCTCCCGGGCGCACCTGGGCGGGCGCAGCATGCCGGTGGCGATGCTCGGCGAGGTCGGCGAGCAGGTGGTGGCGGTGCACGGCCAGTCCGACCAGCTGCGCCTGTTGCGACCGGCCGAGCAGCGGGCCGCGCTGGACCGGTTCGCCGGGCCGGAGCACGAGAAGCTGACAGACGCGCTGCGCGAGGCGTACACCCGGTGGCGGACGGTGGTCGAGGACCTGGCCGACCGGCGGCGCAACGCGCGGGCCCGCAGCCAGGAGGCCGACCTGCTCCGGCTGGGGCTGGACGAGATCGACCGGGTCGATCCGCAGCCGGGTGAGGACAACGAGCTGAAGGCGGAGGCGCAGCGCCTGGAGCACGCCGAGGGGCTGCGCACGGCGGCGCAGACGGCGCACCAGTGCGTGGCAGGCGGCGCCGAGTCGACCGACGAGACGCCGGACGCCACGGCGCTGCTCGGGCTGGCCCGGCGCACGCTGGAGGCGCAGGCCGGCACCGACGCGGCCCTGGGCGACCTGGCGGCCCGGCTGGAGGAGGCGGCGACCCTGGTCACCGACGTTTCCGCCGAGCTGTCGGCGTACCTGGCGGCGCTGGACGCCGACCCGGCGCGGTTGCAGACCATCTATGAGCGGCGGGCGGCGCTGCGGGGGCTGACCCGCAAGTACGCCGACGACGTCGACGGGGTGGTCGCCTGGGCGGAGCGGGCCCGCGTCCGGCTTTCAGACCTGGGCACCTCCGACGAGTTCCTCGACGAGTTGGGCCGGGAGGCGGCCCGGCTGGCCGGCGAGGTGGCCGAGCTGGCCGGGCGGGTGTCGACATCCCGACAGGAGGCGGCGACCCGGTTCGCCGAGCAGGTCACCGTCGAGCTGGCCGGGCTGGCCATGCCGCACGCCCGGATCGAGGTGGCGGTGCTGCCCCGGTCGGTGGGGAAGTCGGAGCCGAGCCTGCCGGTCAACGGCGTCGAGGTCGGCGTGGGTCCGGACGGCGGCGACGAGGTGGAGCTGCGGCTGCTGGCCCATCCGGGCGCACCGTCTCTGCCGTTGCAGCGCGGCGCGTCCGGCGGTGAGCTGTCCCGGGTGATGCTCGCCATCGAGGTGGTCTTCGCCGGTTCCGGCGGCCCGCCCACCCTGGTCTTCGACGAGGTCGACGCGGGCGTCGGCGGCCAGGCGGCGGTGGAGATCGGCCGTCGGCTGGCCCGGCTGGCCCGCAGCCACCAGGTGCTGGTGGTCACCCACCTGCCGCAGGTGGCCGCGTTCGCCGACCGGCACCTGGTGGTGGCGAAGGACGTCGGGGGCGCGGTGACCACCAGCGGGGTGCGGGTGGTGGAGGACACCGCGCGGGCCCGTGAGCTGGCCCGGATGCTGGCGGGTTTGCCGGACTCGGATCTGGGTATCGCCCACGCGGAGGAGCTGTTGGCCGTCGCGGCTCGGGAAAGGCGGCCCTGACCGCGGCCGATTGTGAGCGCAGGCACACCAGTGTGCGCTGCGGTGTGCTTACCTGGGTAGGCGGCCCTGCCCAGGCATGTCGCGACAGAAATGCCTGCCTCACATGCCAGGATGGTCACGATGCGTCTACCCACGTTGCGCCGGAACCGGAGCGCGGAACCGGACACAGTCCTCGGCACCGCGCGCCTCGATCGCCGGACGAAACGCCTGGTCGGCCGGCTACGTCCGGGCGATATCGCGATCATCGATCACGTCGACCTGGACCGGGTGGCGGCCGATTCGCTGGTCGCCGTCGGGGTCGCCGCCGTGCTCAACGCCAAACCGTCGGTCTCCGGCCGGTACCCGAATCTCGGCCCCGAGGTGCTGGTCGCCGGAGGCATCCCGCTCCTGGACGACCTCGGTGAGGGGATCTTCGAGCAGGTCCGGGAGGGCGACACCGTCCGGATCGAGGGCAACACCGTGTACGTCGGCGGCGAGCCGGTCGCGCACGGCGCCCTCCAGGACGCCGAGACGGTGGCCAAGGCGATGGCCGACGCCCGGGAGGGGTTGTCGGTGCAGTTGGAGGCGTTCGCCGCCAACACCATGGACTACCTCAGGCAGGAACGCGACCTGCTCCTCGACGGCGTCGGCGTGCCGGAGATCCAGACCCAGATGCAGGGCCGGCACTGCCTGATCGTGGTGCGCGGCTACGACTACAAGGACGACCTGGACGTGCTGCGCCCGTACATCCGGGAGTTCAAGCCGGTGCTGATCGGCGTTGACGGCGGGGCGGACGCGCTGGTCGAGGCGGGCTACACCCCCGACATGATCATCGGGGACATGGACTCGGTCACCGATGACGTGCTGCGCTGCGGCGCCGAGGTGATCGTGCACGCGTACCCGGACGGGCGGGCGCCGGGGCTGCCCCGGGTCAACGGGCTGGGCGTCCCGGCGATCACCTTCCCGGCGGCGGCGACCAGCGAGGACCTGGCGATGCTGCTGGCCGACGAGAAGGGCGCCTCGCTGCTGGTGGCGGTCGGCACGCACGCCACCCTGGTCGAGTTCCTCGACAAGGGCCGGGGCGGGATGGCCTCGACGTTCCTCACCCGGCTCAAGGTCGGCGGGAAGTTGGTGGACGCCAAGGGCGTCAGCCGGCTCTACCGGCAGAGCATCTCCGGCTCCTCCCTGCTGCTGCTGGTGCTCGCGGCGGTGGCGGCGATGGCCTCCGCCGTGGCGGTCTCCACCGTCGGCAAGGCATATCTGGGCGTGGTCAGCGAATGGTGGAACAATTTCGTGTTCCAGCTCGGCCAGCTCTTCTAGCTCCCGACCGATCAAGAGGCTGCAAGCGTGATCAACTTTCGCTACCACGTGGTGTCCCTGACCGCGGTCTTTCTGGCGTTGGCCATCGGCCTGGTGGTCGGCACGGCCGCCCTCAACGGCCCGGTGGCCGACTCGCTCAAGGAGCGCGTGAACGAGCTGAGCAAGGACAACCAGCAGAGGCGCCAGATGGTCAACGACATGCAGAAGGAACTGGAGATGGAGGAGCAGTTCGCCGCCGAGATCGCCCAGGTGGTGCTGTCGGGCAAGCTCACCGGCCGCCGGGTGGCGGTGGTCACCCTGCCCAACAAGCGGGAGCACGCCGAGGGCGTGCTGAAGATGCTCCGGACCGCCGGGGCCACCGTCACGGGCCAGGTTGACCTCCAGGACAAGTTCATCAACCCGGACAACAACAGCAGCCTGATGGAGTTGGCCGTCACCGCCGCCCGGCCCAGCGCCCCCGCCTCCGGCCTGCCCGGCAACGGCCACGGTGTCGAGACCTCCAGCGCCCTGCTGGCCAGCATCCTGCTGGACCGGGCCGGCGGCACCCCCGTCACCGAGGCCGACCGCAGGGCGGTGCTGGCGGCGTACACCAACACCGGTTACCTGACGACCGACGAGAAGGTGACCGGGCCGGCCGAGGCGGTGGTGCTGGTCAGCGGGCAGCCGTACGTGGACAAGGACTCGGCGAAGAAGGACGAGTCGGTGGTCAAGGTCGCCGAGCAGTTCGACCGGGCCGGCGCGATCGTGGTGGCCGGCACCGGCTCGGAGGGCGGGAACGTGGTCTCGGTGGTCCGGGGCGACCCGGTGCTGTCGCAGACCATCTCCACCGTCGACGACGCCAACACCACGCAGGGGCAGCTGGTCACCAGCCTGGCGCTGGTGCAGCAGGTCGTCGAGAAGAAGGCCGGCCAGTACGGCGTGGGCGACAACGCCACCGCACTGGTGCCTAGACTGCCCCAGTGAGCGAACGACGTACCCGGCTGTCCGATCCCGCCCGCCACGTCGGCGGCGTTCTGAACGGGGTGATTGCGTGAGCCTGTTGGGCCGCCTGCTGATCGCCGGCGCCGGCGCCGCCGCCGCCCGGTACGCGCTGCGCGAGGTGCGCACCTCGCCGGTCGCCCCGGCCCTGGAACGCACCAACTTCCGGGGCCGCACCCTCACCCTGGCCGCCGGGCCGGCGGTCGCCGCGGGCGCCGCCGTGGCCGGGGCGCTCGGCGCGCCCAGCGGGCCCGCAGGTGCCGCCGCGCTGGTGGCCGGAGTGGGCGGGGGCGCGGTCGGCGTCTACGACGACATGGTCGGCGCCCGGCCGGAGCAGAAGGCCGCCAAGGGCTTCGCCGGGCACCTCGCCGCGCTGCGCGAGGGGCGGGTCACCGCCGGCCTCGTCAAGATCGTCGGAGTGGGCGCGGCCGGTCTCGGCGCCGCCGCGCTGCTCGCCGCCGACCCCACCGTCGCCGCCCATCCCCGCCGGCAGCGCCACGGCGCGGTCGGTCGCACCGTCGACGTGCTGCTCGGCGCCGGGGTGATCGCCGGCACCGCCAACCTGCTCAACCTGCTCGACCTGAGGCCGGGGCGGGCGCTGAAGTCCGGCCTGCTGCTCGGCGCGCCGCTGGCCCGGGGCCCGCACGGCGGGATCGCCGCCGGTGCGGTGGGCGCCGCCGCCGGCCTGCTCAGCGACGACCTCGACGAACAGGTGATGATCGGTGACGGCGGGGCCAACGCGCTCGGCGCGCTGCTCGGGGTGGCTCTTGCGGCCCGCACCGGGCCGCTCGGCCGGGCCGGCGCGCTCGCCGTGCTCGCCGGGCTCACCGCGGCCAGCGAGAAGGTGAGCTTCACCCAGGTCATCCAGGCCACCCCGGGCCTGCGCGAGCTGGACGCACTGGGTCGGCGCACCGACTGACGTGAAGACTCCGGCACCCCTCGCCGGCGCCGGCCGGGTGGCCGGAGCGGCCGCGCTGATCGCCGTGCTCACCGTGGTCAGTCGGCTCGCCGGCTTCGGCCGCACCCTGGTGTTCACCTGGACGCTGGACTTCGGCGACCTCGGTGACATGTACGTCGTCGCCAACACCGTGCCCAACATCATCTTTGAGATCGTGGCCGGTGGGGCGTTGGCGAGCCTGGTCGTACCGCTGCTGGCCGGCCCGGTCGCGGCGGGGGACCGGCGGACGGTGGCCGCGACCACCGGGGCGCTGCTGACCTGGACGGTGACGCTGCTGGTGCCGCTGGCCGTGGCGGTCGCGCTGCTGGCCGGGCCGATCGTCGAGGCGTTCAGCTCCGGGCGCAGCCCGGCGGAGCTGGCCGCCGGCGCCCGGATGCTGCGGGTCTTCGCCCCCCAGTTGCCGCTCTACGGCATCGGCATCGTGCTCACCGGGGTGCTCCAGGCGCACCGCCGCTTCGCCTGGCCGGTCATCGCCCCGCTGCTGTCCAGCCTCACCGTGATCGCGGTGTACCTGGCCTTCGGCGCGGCCGAGGGGCGCCGAGCCACGGTCGCCGGGGTGAGCCGGGGTGGCGAACTGGTGCTCTCCGGCGGCACCACCCTCGGGGTGGTGGTGCTGTCGCTGTCGCTGCTGATTCCGCTGCGCCGGCTGGGCCTGCGGCCGCGCCCCGGGTACGTCTTCGGCGCCGACGCCCGGGCCCGCGTGGGCGGGCTGGCGATGGCCGGTGTGATCACCGTCGCCGCCCAGCAGATCGCCCTCGCGGTGCTCATCAGGAGCACCTCCGGCGGACCCACCGGCTCCCTCCAGGTGTTCAACCTGGCCCAGACGATGTACCTGCTGCCCTGGGCGGTGCTGGCCGTGCCGCTCGCCGTCGCCGCGTACCCGACCCTCGCTGCGGCGTCGGCGACCGGCGACGAGGCCGGGTACCGGGACACCCTCGCCACGACCGTCCGAGGGGTGTTCCTGTTCAGCTGCCTCGGCGCGGCGGCGTTGGCCGGCACCGCCGCGCCGGTCGCCGCGTTCTTCCGCCCGGACGACCCCGCCCCGGTCGCCGCCGGGATCGCCGGCTTCGCCCCGGGCCTGCTCGGCTACGGGCTGTTCGCGGTGCTCTCCCGGGCCCTGTACGCCCGGGGCGACACCCGGGCCGCCACCGCCGCGATCACCGTCGGCTGGCTCGCCGTGCCGCTGGCCGTCGCCCCGCTGGCGGCGCTGCTGCCCCGCGACGACCGGGTGCTCGCGGTGACCCTGGCCAACTCGGTCGGGATGCTGCTGCTCGGCGCCCTCCTGCTGGTCGCGGTGCGCCGCACGGCCGGTCACGTCGCGCTGGCCGGCGGGGCCCGCGCCGGTGCGGCCGGGCTGCTCGGCGGGGCGCTCGGAGCGCTCGCCGGGGCGGGCGTCGCCCGGGTGCTGGCCGGGGCCGGCGACGGCACCCCGACGGCACCGGCGGCACTCGTGCAGGGCATGCTGTCCGCAGCCGTGGTCGGCGGCGTGTTCCTCGCCGTCGTGTACCTGACCGACCGGCGGGACGTCCGGCCGCTGCTGGCCGCCGTGCGCCGCCGGCTGGGCGGGGCGGGCCGGGAAAGCGGGCGCGCCGTTGGGCCTCGGCAGGAGGGCGTGGTCCCCCCGGAACGGGGCGACGGAAAGGAGACGGTGTCCGGGTGAGCGCGACGACGTGCGGCGGGCCGACGGCGGTGGCGGGCCGGGGGTGGTCGCGGTGATGGACGCGACGTCGAACGTCCGGCGAAACGGCACCGTGGCACTGCTGCTCGCCTCCAGCACCGGCGGCGTCGGTCAGCACGTCCGTTCCGTGGCCCGAGGGCTCGCCGGGGCGGGCACCCCGGTGCTGGTCTGCGGTCCGGCCGCCACCGAGGAGCAGTTCGACTTCACCGGCGTGGGCGCCCGGTTCCGGCCGGTGGAGATCCCGGCCAGCCCCACCCCCGCCGACGCCCGGGCGGTCGCCGCGCTGCGGC
>NZ_JBEOWQ010000078.1:0-14816 GCF_040296145.1 Micromonospora sp. NPDC002296 | reverse complement strand
CCGGTTGACCCCTATCGAGTACGAGACCATCATGACCCCACCGGCCAGTCAGGCCGCGTGACTGCAACTGTCACCTACCGGTGCAGCAGACCCGGACGCCCTGGAGACCGTCATCGACCGCGGTGACTTCATCCCGTCGCTGCCCGATCAGGTGCAGGCGTGGACGCCCGCCGGGGGCCCGTCCGCCCCGATCGAGACCGATCCGGCCATCGTCACCGACCTGGTCGAAAGCAGCCAGGCGTCCATCGCCACCCTGCGGGGCGACATCCGGACGGCATCGGGGCCGGCGCTCTTCGACCTTCTCCTGGCTGCCTTCGCGGAGCACAGGCGGTCCCTCGGTGACCCCCGGAGCATGCAGGTGATCATGGCGGGGATGGATGCCACCCGGTGGCTCAACGAGCAACTGTGGGCGTGGCTGGGCGAGAAGAACGCCGCCGACACCCTCACGCTCTCCGCACCCGGCAACGTCACGTCGGAGATGGGGCTGGCGCTCCTGGACGTCGCCGACGTCATCCGCCCGCATCCGGAGGTGGTGGCGTTCCTGCGAGAGGTCGAGGACGAGGGCTTCCTGGCGGAGCTGGCCACGCTCCCGGGTGGCCGGGAAGCGCACGACGCCATTCGGGCCTACCTCGACAGGTACGGCATGCGCTGCGTCGGCGAGATCGACATCACGAGGCCGCGCTGGAGCGAACGCCCCACCACACTCGTGCCCCTCATCCTCGACAACGTCAGGAACTTCGAGCCGGGCGCCAGCAGGCGGCGCTTCTCGCAGGGGCTCCGGGCGGCGGGCAGGAAGGAACAGGACGTCCTGGAGCGCCTGCGGGCCCTGCCGGACGGGGAGCGCAAGGCCGACGAGACCAAGCGGATGATCGACCGGGTCCGCACCTTCATCGGGTACCGGGAGTACCCGAAGTACGCCATGGTCAGCCGCTACTTCGTCTACAAGCAGGCCCTGCTGGAAGAGGCCGAGCGCCTCGTGCACGCCGGCGTGCTCCGGGAGAGGGAAGACGTCTTCTACCTCACGTTCCAGGAGCTGCACGACGTCGTGCGCACGCACCGGGCGGATGATCAGCTCATCCACCGGCGGAAGGAGGCGTTCAGGTCGTACCAGGCGCTCACGCCGCCCCGGGTGCTCACGTCGGAAGGTGAGGGCATCGCCGGGGCGTACCGACGCGCCGACGCGCCGACCGGCGCGCTGGTCGGCCTCGCGGTTTCCGGCGGGACCGTCGAGGGGCGAGCCCGCGTCATCCTGGTCACCGCCTACACCGACCCGAGTTGGTCACCCCTGTTCGTCGCGGTCGTGGGGTTGGTGACCGAGGTCGGCGGCCTCATGACCCACGGGGCGGTGGTCGCCCGGGAGTACGGCCTGCCCGCCGTCGTCGCTGTGGAGAATGCGACCAAGCTGATTCGGGATGGGCAGCGGATTCGGGTGCACGGAACCGACGGGTACGTCGAGATCCTGCCCGACTGATCACGGCCGAGAAGGCTGTTCGTCAGGGCTTCGACCCGGCTTGTGAAACAACCGCAGGCCGCTCGAGCGTCATTCCGATTCCGTGCGAAGGTGCCGGGCGGGCGACCATCCAGGGCTGCCCGCCCGACACCCGGGGCGCGCGGCTACCGACGCTGCGTCGCGGCCGAGACGGATTGAATCAGGCTCTCAATACCGAGAACCTTGCACCTGCTCGAAAACTGCCGTCGAGGCTAGCAGGCGATGTTGACGCGGTTCGCCGAAAGAGCACCGTTGCTGCCCTGGTTGCCCACCGGAGTGGACCAGCCGGTGTAAGTGCTTCCGTTGTACCAGTAGATCGTGCCATGGCCGCGATTCCAAACCGATATGACCTGGAACGGGAGGTTGTGCCAGCCGCAAGTGGATGGCTTCCAGGGGGTGCCTCCGCCACCGCTCTGCGGGTAGAAGCAAGAGTAGTCGGCCGGGCAGCTGGCCCATGCGGCTTGCGCCGGGGCGGCGGTCGCCACGACTCCGGCGGCTCCGAGAGTCATGCCTACCAGCACTGCCGCAAGTTTGCGTCCGGGTCGTCGCATAGTCACTCCTTAAGCACTCGCCCCCGATGAGAGGCTTAATGGCTTGCCTGATCGACTGCGCAGCGCATCGAAGTCTAGACAAAACGCCAAACGATAGATAGGGGTCGTTGCATATTGGGCAGATAGTTGCCAGCTTTGGTCATCGATGTTAACGTTTCGGGCTCCGTATCTCGGAGCAAGGTGCGACAACGGGCAGGCTCGCGCAGCAGGCGTCCTCGTTCGCGCCATCCCATGAACCCGCAGGGTTCGCTTCGCGCGTCGCGCATCCGCCCAGGTCGTCCCAGGCGACCCGGCCCGACCCACCCGGCGTCATTGGACGACGCCCGCCGGTGACTGACTGAGTGCCGATCGGTGCGGACGCCAGCGGACAAGCGCTGACGATGACGGACCGTGTTCCCAGGCCAAGGGCCAAAAGAACAGCAGCTCACGTGGCGGTGCTGGTCGGGTGGAGGGGGCAGGGAGTCCGCTGGGGGCGGAACCGGGGCCCTGTTGCTGTCGACAGCAATGGTGGCAGCAACAGGGCCGGACACCGAGGGCCAGGTACGTAGAGCTACGGATCAGCGCCCGCTTGCCCGTGACCCCCGTACCCCGACCACCATCACCCGACTCGCCGTCACCCTCGTACTGGGCTGAACGATGACCGGACCGCACCTGTCCCTGGCCCAGATCCGTAACCGACTGATCCTCACAGCCCGTACCGTCCTCCGCCAACATCGGCCCGGACCCGACGGCCGTTGCCCGACATGCCGGATCCCGCACTGCCCGGTGGCGACCGCCGCCCGCGACGTCCAGAAGGTGGCCGAGGAAATACAGCAGCGAAGCACAGCAACAACCCCGCCGACCGGACCCGACCGCGACGACCCACAGCAGGCCGATTGACCTCGAACAAGGGCCGGACCGACCCGCTCGCCGCCGGTTTGCATCGAGGTGCGTCCGGGCCGGGCGGGTGACGCGACCGGTAGCGACGACTCGTATCCTGTGCGCGAAGGTCGGATCCAACTGAAAGGGGTCGGTGTGAGCAACCGGATCGAGACGCTGGAATTCCAGGCGGAGGCGCGCCAGCTGCTCCAGCTGATGGTCCATTCGATCTACTCGAACAAGGACGTCTTCCTGCGCGAACTCATCTCCAACGCCTCCGACGCGCTGGACAAGCTGCGCCTGGAGTCCCTGGTCGACAAGGAACTCGCGGCCGACGCCTCCGACCTGCACATCGAGATCGAGGCCGACCGCGACGCGCGCACCCTGACGGTCCGGGACAACGGCATCGGCATGTCCCGCGACGACGTCGTCGGCCTGATCGGCACCATCGCCAAGTCCGGCACCGCCGAACTGCTCGCCAAGCTGCGCGAGTCGAAGGACTCGGCCGGGTCCGCCGACCTGATCGGCCAGTTCGGGGTCGGGTTCTACGCGACCTTCATGGTGGCCGACAGGGTCACCCTGGTCACCCGCCGCGCCGGCGAGACCGAGGGCACCCGCTGGGAGTCCACCGGCGAGGGCACGTACGTCGTGGAGACCATCGACGACGCGCCGCAGGGCACCGCCGTCACCGTCCACCTCAAGCCCGAGGACAGCGACGACAACCTGCACGACTACACCGTCGACTGGAAGATCCGCGAGATCGTCAAGCGGTACTCCGACTTCATCGCCTGGCCGATCCGGATGACCGTGGAGCGCCCGGGCGAGGACGACGCGGTCACCCGCGAGGTGCAGACCGTCAACTCGATGAAGGCGCTCTGGGCCCGGCCGCGCAGCGAGGTCGACGAGGCCGAGTACAAGGAGTTCTACAAGCACGTCAGCCACGACTGGGCCGACCCGCTTGAGACGATCCACATGAAGGGCGAGGGCACCTTCGAGTACGAGGCGCTGCTCTTCCTGCCCTCGCACGCCCCGGTCGACCTGTTCGCCCCGCAGGCCCGGCGCGGCGTGCAGCTCTACGTCAAGCGCGTGTTCATCATGGACGACTGCGACGCGCTGATGCCCAACTACCTGCGCTTCGTCAAGGGCGTCGTCGACGCGCACGACCTGTCGCTGAACATCTCCCGGGAGATCCTGCAGCAGGACCGCCAGATCCAGGCGGTCCGCCGCCGGCTGGTGAAGAAGATCCTCGCCACCGTCAAGGAGCTGAAGGCCAACGAGGCCGAGAAGTACCGCACCTTCTGGGCGGAGTTCGGCCCGGCGCTGAAGGAGGGCCTGCTCGACGACCCGGACAACACCGAGGCGATCCTCGACATCGTCTCCGTCGCCTCCACCCACGACCCGGCGGAGCTGACCGGCCTGCGCGACTACGTCGAGCGGATGAAGGACGGTCAGGGCGACATCTACTACATGACCGGCGAGTCCCGCCCGATGATCGAGAACTCGCCGCACATGGAGGCGTTCCGGGCCAAGGGCTACGAGGTGCTGGTCCTCACCGACCCGGTCGACGAGGTGTGGGTCGAGCGGGTCGGGCAGTTCGACGGCAAGCCGCTGCGCTCCATCGCCAAGGGCCAGGTCGACCTGGACACCGAGGAGGAGAAGAAGGAGGCCGAGTCGGCCCGCGAGCAGCAGCGCCAGGAGTACGCCGACCTGCTGACCTGGATGACGGGCCGGCTCTCCGACAGCGTCAAGGAGGTCCGGCTCTCCACCCGGCTGACCACCTCCCCGGCCTGCGTGGTCGGCGACGCCCAGGACATCACCCCGACGCTGGAGAAGATGTACCGGGCGATGGGGCACGAGGTGCCGCAGGTCAAGCGGATCCTGGAGCTGAACCCGGGGCACCCGCTGGTCGAGGGGCTGCGCAAGGCCCACGAGCAGGAGGCCGGGGCCGACGCGCTCGGCGACACGGCCGAGCTGCTGTACGGGATGGCGCTGCTGGCCGAGGGCGGCGAGCTGGCCGACCCGTCCCGGTTCACCCGCATCCTCGCCGACCGGCTGGCCCGCACCCTGTAGCCGCCGAGACGCACCGCGCGCCGGGCTCCCGGTCGACACCGTCGACCGTGGACGCCCGGCGCGCGCCGTTGCGCGTCCCCTCGGCGGGCGCGGGTGGACCGGGGCGACGGCCCCATGCTTCGGGGGGCAGCCGCCGGCCGCCCCACCGGGCTGTGCGGCGATCACCGAGCGTTTCCGGACTCCGATGTGCGCAATCGGACCACCATCACCCTAAGTTAGGGGGCGAGCTTGTGTGATGGGGGTTCACCCTGATCGGACTCGGCCCGGCGGTCGCTCTGCACGGCTGGTGAAGGCTCGCAAGTCGACGGTGTGGCCTCTTAGCCCGAGCGGGTGAAGAACTTCACAAGAGGTGGGCACTCGTCACGAACGGTGCCTAACGTCGGTTGAGTCCGCGAACGCGGCGACCACGGTCGGTAACGCCTAGTCCTGCCGCCGACCGTCGGTTCCCTTGTCAGTCAGGCAGGAGCGGGGGACCCACATGTTCCTCGGTGCACCGCACCTCGGGGTGAAGCCGCCTGTGGCGGCCGGGCTCCTCGGCCCGAACCCGACAGCTCACCTCGCCGGCGTGGAGGAGTCACACATGGCAACTGAATACACCGCCCGCCACCGTCGGGTGACCGTCCGCCGCGCCGCCGTCGGCACTCTCGCCGCGGGCGCCCTCGCCGGGGTCGTCGCACTGGCCGGCCCGGCCGCGCCGGCCCAGGCCGCGGTCAACTGGGACGCCGTCGCCTCGTGCGAGTCCGGCGGCAACTGGCACATCAACACCGGCAACGGCTACTACGGCGGCCTGCAATTCTCGCAGGGCACGTGGGCCGGCTACGGCGGCAAGAGGTACGCCGCCCGCGCCGACCTGGCGACCCGCAGCGAGCAGATCCGCATCGCCGAGAAGGTGCTCGACGGCCAGGGCATCGGGGCGTGGCCGACCTGCGGCAAGAAGGGCGGCTCGACGAAGGGCAGCCCGAAGTCGGAGCGGAGGTCGGAGACGAAGGCCACCCCGAAGGAGCGGTCCTCGCGTACCGAGAAGCCGGCCTCGCGCAGCAAGCGGGACACCACGACGAGCGCCCCGTCCGGCGGCGGAACGACCTACGTGGTCCGGTCGGGCGACACCCTCTCCAAGATCGCCACGGCGCAGGGCGTGCGGGGCGGCTGGCGCGCGCTGTGGGAGAAGAACGAGCGGGTCGTGGGCGAGCACCCGAACCTGATCTTCCCGGGCCAGCGGCTCAGCTTCTGACGCACCCGGCCGGGTCGGTGCGACCCGGCGCCCCGGTCCCGGGGCATCCAGCACCGGAAGCGCCCGGCCGGTTCCTCCGGCCGGGCGCTTCCGCGTCCCCGACGGGCACTACCACCGCGGGCCGGGCCACCCGGGATTCCACGTCAGGCCACCCGCCGGTCGGCGAGCACCGCCACCCGGGCGAAGTACTCGCGGAACAACGGCTCGTCGCCGGGCGGCACCCGGACCGCGGGCGAGTTGGCGAACCGGAAGGCGAGCCGGTCGGTGCCGTAGAGCGGTTCGTTCGGGTCGCGCACGACACCGAAGAACAACTCGCCGGGCTTGTCAGGCTTCTTGTAGTGCACCAACGCCCCGAGCCATCGCAACGGAACCCGGAACGTGTGCTCGGAGCTGTCCAGGTTGAACAGCTCGAACACCCCCCGGTCCACGCGCAGGTGCAGGTTCCCGTAGTCGAACGCGAGCGGCTCCATGCCGGCCAAGGTATCGCGGGAGCACCGTCGAACGCGCCGTCGCCGCCCGCAGAAACGACCTCGCGTGAGACCACCGACGGGTCACGGTGTTACGGCCGCCGGTCACGTACGGGGGCGGGCACGGGATTCACAAGGCCACCGTTGTACGCGGCGATCACGAGTTGCACCCGGTCGCGGGCCCCGAGTTTGTTCAGCAGGTGTGAGACGTGGGACTTGACGGTCTTGACGGCGATGGTGAGATGCCCGGCGATCTCGTGGTTGGACAGACCCTGCCCGATGAGGCCGAGCACCTCGGTCTCCCGGGCGGTCAGCTGACCGAGCAGGGATTGCGCGGGGCCGGCAGGGCCGGTGTGCTGCCTGCAGACGTAGTGCTCGACCAGGCGCGCCAGGATCGACGGGGCGAAGAGCGATTCGCCGTCGTGCGTACGCCTGATGGCGTCGAGCAGATCGGCGGGCCGGCTGTCCTTCAGCAGGAAGCCACTGGCTCCGGCGCGGAGTGCGTGGAAGACGTGCTCGTCGAGGTCGAACATGCTCAGGACCAGCACTCGGGTGTGCCCGAGCCCCGGCAGCCGGCAGATGCCCCGGGTCGCCTCGATGCCGTCGAGCCGTGGCATCCTGACGTCCATGAGCACCACGTCGGGCGCGGTGGCCTCGGCCACGGCGATTGCCTCCATCCCGTCGCCGGCCTCTCCGACCACAGCGAGACCGGGCTCGGCGTCGATGATCATCGCGAGGCTCCGCCGGAGCAGGGGTTCGTCGTCGACGAGAACGACCCGCAGGGGCCGGTTGGATCCGTTCACACCGCTCCCTCGGGAATGATGGCCTCGAGACGGAACCCCGCACGATCCCCGTGCTCCTTCGCGCGCGGCTCCGCCGTCAGGGTCCCACCCAGGCTGTTCACCCGTTCCCGCAGCCCGATGAGGCCGTGCCCGGCGCCTGGCCGGACGGCCCAGCCCCGGTTCGGCCCGCCGTCGTCGATGGTCACGCTGACTGCCGCCGGGGTCCGCGCCAGACGGACGTCGACCGTGGTCGAGCCAGCGTAACGCGCGCTGTTGGCCAGCCCTTCGCGGACGACCCGGCAGATCGCCACCTGGGCGCCGGGGGACACCGCGCCGAGCTCTTCCTGGGTCAACTCCACGTGCAGGCCGGCCCGGCGGGCCCCCTCGATGATCTCCGGCAGGGACGCCAGGGTCTCCGTGGGGTGGCGGGCGGGCCGGTCGTCGGCCTCCCGCAGCGCGTCCAGCATGCGGCGCAGCTCGACCGTCGCCTTCCGGCTGATGTCCTCCACGTCCTCGATGGCGGCCAGCAGCGCTTCATCGTCCGGCTTGCGGGCGTGCAGGTGCGCCGCGGCGGCAGCCCGCACGGTGATCATGCCCAGGCCGTGGGAGACGATGTCGTGCAGGTCGCGGGCCAGGCGCAGGCGCTCCGCGAGCACCGCCTCGGTGACGTCGCGGCGCGCCATCACCGTCTCGTGCTCGGCACGCTCGACCAGCAGCCGGGCGATCGCCCAGACGGAGACCGCCGCGAAGCCGAGCAGCAGGACGGTGACGAACGGCCAGGTGAGCCCGAGCGCGAGGATGGCCGTCATCACGACCAACAGCGCACCGGCCGACAGCAGCAACCATGATCGACGGGAGCGATGCCGGCTCTCGGTCATGCGGCGCAGCCTACCGTTCCCAGGCTCCGTGGCGTTGGCGTGCGGAGCGCGGGCCCGGGCCTCCCGGGCACCCGCATCGGACCACGGTCTGACGGACCCAGGGCCGACGGGCGACCTCCGATGCCGCCCACGGCCCGATGTTCCGGCGCGTTCCACCTGATTGTCTGGATACGGCGGGTGGCATCACCTCCGCCACGGTGTCCGGAGATCGCCCGGGAGGGTCGTTGTACAGGCGCGTGACAATGGCGGTCGCAGGAGCGTTGTTCACCCTGCTGGCGCTGGTGGCGGTGATCGTCACCGATCTGCACGACCGGGACTTTCCCCAGGCCCTGAGCGCGCAGAGCAGGCTGGGCCTGGACTTCGGCGAGTCGCAGTTCAGCGACCGGGACGCGTTCTCGGCACTGACGCAGATGGATGCCGACTGGAACCTGGGACTGGTCAGGATCGCCCCGGGCCTGGTCGACGACGGCGACGAGCGGATCTTCGTGACCCTCAACGACGGGAGCCTGCCCGCGACGTTCCGCTGGTTCAGCGGCGCCGACGCGGGAAGGGTCGTCGGCAGGGACCGGCTGGCCAACTCGTCGCCCGACGGCTCCTACCTGGTCACCGGGGACGCGGCCCGGCTCGCCGAGTTGGAGAGCCGGCTGAGCAGCGCGGGCGTACGGGTGACCCGCGTCGACGCGTCCGTGACCGACAGTCTCTGGTTCGCCATGCGGGAGGGCGGCTTCGCCGCGGCCGTCCTGGCCGCGTTCGCCCTCATCGCGGCGCTGGCGCTGTTCTGGCTGTCGATGAAGGCGCGCAGCCGCGCGCTCCGGGTGCTCGCGGGCTGCCCCACGTTGCGCATTCAAGCACAGGACCTGGGCGGGTTCGCGGCCGCGCTGCTCGTTCCGGCGGGCGCTGTCACCCTCGCGGCCGCCGCCTGTGTGGGCCTGGCCCGTGGCTGGCTGTACGTCGGCGTCTTCGTCAGGGCGCTGGCCGGCGTGGAGGTCGCGGTCATCGCCGTGTCACTGCTCGTTGCCCTGGCCATGTCGGCCTCCGCCTGGCCGAGCGCCACCATGCTCGCCACCCGGCAGCCCGCGGTGAGGAGCCTTCGCTCGGCGGCCGTGGTCGTCCAGGCGCTGACGTTCCTGCTGGTGGTGGGCGCGGCCGGGCCGGCCTGGTCGGCGTACCGCAGCTCGTCCGCCACGGCCGCTGAGATGGCGCAGTGGAAGAACCTCGCGGATCAGGTCGCGGTCCAGTTCGGGATGGGCGATGACGAGATGACCAGTCTCGAACCCCGGATCGGAAACCTGGTCAGGGACGGCGAATCGGCCGGGGCGGTCGCGTACTCGTACACCTTCTCCGACGAGACATGGGAAGGCGATCTCGGCGACTACTCGGCGATCACCTTCGTGAACCAGCGGTGGCTCGACCTGATGGCGACGAACGCGCCGCCGGGCGCGCTCACGCCGGTGCCGTACGAGCGTGTGAGCGGCATGCTTTCCCGGGAGTTCGGCGAGACGTTCTCGCTGTGGTCGAGAAGCCGAGGTGCCGGGGGAGAGATCCTGTCGGGGTTCGGATACCTGCGGCCCGCCGGCGGGTTCCGGATGCCCGTCGCCCAGGGTGGCGGCGGGAGTCTGAGCTTCCTCGACGATGTCCTCGTCGCCGTCATGCCCTCCCTGCATCAGACGTTCGACGATTCGAATCTGACATCGATGGTCTCGACGAGGAACATCCTGTTCACCGGCGTGGCGGCCACCCAGGCGTTGATCGAGCGCGAAGGCCTCTCCGCCGGGACCCTGAGCGGCCGGGGGATCAGGGGCGACCTGAGTGTGGTCTACGTCGCGGAGGAAGGGATCCTTCGGGCGCAGTTCATGGCGTACGTGGTCTGGCTGATGAATCTCGCGCTCACCGCCCTGGTCGTCGCCTTCACGGTCGCGACCGCGATCAGCGCGCTGATCACCGCCCTGCTGCACGCGAAGCGCGACTTTCCGTTGCGGCTGTCCGGCCGGCCGTGGGCGCGGATCCTGCAGAGCCGGGTGTCCAAGGAGTTGCTGGCTGGCGCGGCGCTCGCGTCCCTCCTGGCGCTGGTCCAGAGACCCGACTCCATGGGGGCCCTGCTGGTGGCCGCGTTGTTCGGGATGCTCGTCGTCCCGCTGAGCCACCTGTGGGCCGCGAACCGGTGTTTCTCCGGCGTCAGCAGGCGTCGAATCTGATGGGAGGTCCAATGCTGATTGAGGCCGAGGCCGTTTCCGTGGCGATCGGTGGGCGGCCGGTGCTCGACGGCGAGTCCGTACGTTGCGATCCCGGGACGATGACCGCCCTCGTGGGCCCGAGCGGATCAGGGAAGACCACGCTGCTGCACTGCCTCGGGCTGCTGCTCCCGGTCGACCGGGGCCGCATCCTGATCGACGGGAGGAACGTCACCGGGTACGGCTCGGCGGCCCGGCGCCGCTTCTGGCGTGACCACGCTGCATTCGTCCTGCAGGACTACGGGATCATGGACGAGGAGTCGGTTGCCTTCAACGTCACGATGCAGTCCAGCCTGCTGGGCAAGCGGGCCACCGGCGACGGGAAGCGGCTGGCGCAGGTTCTCGATCAGACCGGGCTCGCGGGCCGGCAGGATGAGCCGGCCAGTCACCTCAGTGGCGGTGAGAAGCAGCGGCTCGCGCTGGCCCGCGCCATCTACAAGCGAGCCGCGATCGTGTTCGTCGACGAGCCCACCGCGTCACTCGACGCCGCCAACCGGCGGAAGGTCATCGCGCTGTTTGCGGAGCTCGCCGCCGCCGGCCGCACGGTCGTCGTGTCCACGCACGATTCCGAGATGATCGAGGCCTGCGCCTCACGCCACGAAATCGGGAGCGGACGAACTGTTGCGCTATCCGTCGATCAGTCCTACTAGGGCGGAAGGACCTGCCATGTCACTGCTATCCAAGATCGCGATTGGCGCCGTAGCGGTGGTTGCCATCGGCGCGGCCGTGGCTCTCGGCGGCGTGTTCCCAACGTCGACCGACACCCACCCGCCCTGCGAGGAACTGCCGACCGCCGCCGAGGCCAGCGCGGCGTTGACCAGAAGCGAGTCCCTCGCCACCGACATCGCGGCGCTGGGCAGGGGAATCTCGGTCGAGGTGGGCTCGCCGTGCCCCAAGGGCCAGGACCGTGCGCTGATCCAGGTGACCTACGGATCGAAGTCGGAGCGTGAGGCGATCAGCAGCCTACTCGCGCGCCGCGACGGGTTCGGTGTTCCGGTGCACCTCGTCGAGAGGTAGCCGGATGACACGCTGTCGGCCCGCAACGCCGACGAGGACGAGAATCTGGCGGCGACGGTGGATTGGTCTGGAAACGGGATCCCTTTCCGCGTCGGTGGTGCTCTCGCAGGTCGGGCCGCTGTCGTCTCCCGGACACTCCCGGGCGGGCACTGCCGCTAGGGTGCCCCGATGATCCGCGCCCTCCCCGCCCCCGTCGTCCTCGTCGCCCTGGCCGCCGCGCTGGCCGGCTGCTCCAGCGACAGCGAGCCCGCAGCCGCCCCGCCGTTTGCCAGCGCTCCCGCCACGGCAGCGCCGGCTACGACCGGCCCCGACGACCGGCGCGGCTGCCACGCACTCTCCGCCACCAACGCCAAGGCCCACCCCATAGCGCACCGAGATGCTGGCGCGCTCGCCGCCGGGGCCGCCGATCCGGGCATCAAGAAGGCTGGCATCGGCCTGGTCAAAGCGGCCAACGGCGTGGTCGCCGAGTCGAGCGTGGAGACGAACCTCGCGCTCGACCGGGCGCGGATCGCCCTCGCGACCGCGTGCGGGGCGAAGTTCGGCGACGGCCCCTGGTAGCCCCTGAACAGCACGAAGCGGCCCCGACCTCCACCAGGGAGGCCGGGGGCTGTGGTGTGTCGGGCCACCGTAAGGAACGGGCCCGGCCAGCGCTTCGAAGGCGTGTGAATCCGCACCAGCGCGGTGGATACCGTGGGCGATGGCGACGTCACCAGCGGATCGGGAACGGGATGGGGCACGACGAGCAGAGCGTGGCGACGGCGACGGGCCGGACACCGGCGCAGGCGTGCCTGACCCGCCCCGCCAACCCCGCCGCACGCCCCCCGGGGTGGCCGTCGTGAGCGCCCCCGCCCGGCCGACGGGGTGACCGTCCGGCCGGGCGGGTGACGCCCGGGTCACGACCGGTCGGGTCGGATCCCCAGCGCGGGCAGCACGGTCTCCGCCACCCGGTACGCCTCCTCCAGCAGCGGGTTGCCGGAGAGGATGAAGGTGTCCACGCCGAGGGACCGGAACTCCTCCAGCCGCTCGACGACCTGACGGGTGCTGCCCACCACGGCGGTGCCCGGGCCGGGCCGGAACAGCCCCATCCCCGGCCACAGGTTGGGGTACGTCTCCAGCTCC
The DNA here is from genome assembly GCF_040296145.1 of Micromonospora sp. NPDC002296. Taxonomy (NCBI): domain Bacteria; kingdom Bacillati; phylum Actinomycetota; class Actinomycetes; order Micromonosporales; family Micromonosporaceae; genus Micromonospora; species Micromonospora sp. NPDC002296. The sequence goes on along the minus strand of NZ_JBEOWQ010000078.1, from coordinate 2,123 downwards.
CGGGCCTTCGCCGGCACCCGCCCGCCGTGCTGGCGGAACTGCCGCTGCCAGCCCACCCCGGCGTCCTCGCCGTGTGCGGCGAGCTGCCGGGCGTACGTCTCGTGGCTGGTGACGTCGAGCAGGTGGTCGGCGGCGGCCCATGCCTCGTCCGCGGTGTCCCGGACGATCAGGTGCAGCCGCAGCCCGAGCCGCAGGGTGCGCCCGTGGGCGGAGGCCCGCTCGCGCACCCGGTCCAGCTTCTCGGCGAGCTGGGCGGGCGGCTCGCCCCAGGTCAGGTACACGTCGACGTGCTCGGCGGCCATCTCGATGCCGGCCGGCGAGGAGCCGCCGAACCACAGCGGGATGCCGCCCTTCTGCACCGGCGGCAGGTCCCGCAGGTCCGCCCCGGCGCCCGGCAGGTCGTAGAACTCGCCCTTGTGGTCGAAGACCTCCCCGGAGGTGAGTCGCCGGACCACCTGCCAGTACTCGGCGCTGAGCCGGTAGCGCTCGTCGTGCTCCAGGTGCAGGCCGTAGCGGCGCAGCGTGTCGGTGGAGCCGTTGACCACGTTGAACCGCAGGCGCGGGCCGAACAGGTGGTCGAAGGTGAGCGCGGACTTCGCCAGCAGGGTCGGGGAGATCAGCCCGGGGTGCACCGCCAGCAGCGGCTTGAACGCCGGGCTGGTCGCCGCGGCCAGGGCGCTGCCCAGCGGCCACACGTCGTACTGGTCGGTGGCCAGCAGCGCCCCGGTGAAGCCGAGCCGGTCCAGGGCGGCGGCCAGGTGTTGCAGGTAGCCCAGGTCGACCGGCCGCCGCCCGGCCGGCTCCCACGGGTAGCGCCCCTCCCGGGGGATGATGTACCACAGGACCTCGGTGCCCACGCCGCTCACCGCGCGCCCGCCGGGGCCGCCGCGGCGAGTGCCGCGTCGACCAGCGGGGTGAGCGCCGGCACCAGGGCGTCGGCCACGCTGATCGGCCGGTCGAGGTAGCCGGCCGCGACGAAGATGTCCGCCGCCTCCTGCTGCTCGGCGACGAAGGTGTCGGGGACGCTCTCCAGCCGCCAGGGCAGCCCGGCCAGCGCGGTGTGCCAGTCGGCCGCCTCGCCGCCCAGCTCGGCGGCGGCGTGGGCGGCGGCCTCGTCCAGGTGGGCGGCCACCCAGTCGTCGGCCCGCTGGAGCGCGCCGACGAGCGCCGCGACCACCTCCGGCCGCTGGTGCGCGAGATCCCGCCGGGTGAAGAAGACCGACCGGTCCGAGATCACCGACCCGGTCTCCACCAGGACGCGTACGCCGCCGGCGCGGCGGGCCGCGGCCAGCTCGGCCTCCTGGGCGACCCAGCCGGCGATCTCCCCGGCCGCCAGGCGCTCCGCCGGCGGGGTCGGGTCGTCGGCGGGCCGCCGCGCCACGATGTCGGCGTAGGACAGCCCGGCGTCGTGCAGCGCCTTTGCCAGCAGGTGCGTCTGCCACGACCCGACCCCGAACACCACGGTCCCGCCGGCGAGGTCGGCCACCGTCCGGACCGGACCGTCGGCGGCGACCAGCAGCGCGCCATGCTCGGGGCGCGGGGCGGACACCGCGACGTACACGATGTCGTGGCCCTGTGCCTGCCCGGTCAGCGGCGGGGTGGAGCCGGTGCCGCCGAGGTCGATGACGCCCTCGGCGAGCAGCCGGGCGGTGTTCGTGCCGTCGGTGTAGTAGTGCCAGGCGACTGTCTCGCCCAGCGGCGCGAGCGCCCGCTCGGCCAGGCCGAGCCGGGCCAGGTGGTACAGCGACGGGTTGCTGCGGTGCACTCCGATGGTGATGCTCATGTCAGTTCTCCTTCTCGAATGGTCGGGTCGGCCCCCGCTCCGGGGCGGCGGACGCCCAGGTCGACGAGGAGCCGGTCGCGCAGGGCGCGGAAGGCCGGATCGGTGGCGTCGCGGGGCCGGGGCACGGTGACCCGCTCGTCGCGGACCAGCACGCCGCCGCGCAGCACCGCGACCCGGTCGGCGAGCCGGATCGCCTCGTCGACGTCGTGGGTGACCAGCAGGACGGCCGGGCGGTGCGCCGCGCACAGCTCGCCGACGAGGTCCTGCATGCGCAGCCGGGTCAGCGCGTCGAGGGCGGCGAAGGGCTCGTCCAGCAGCAGCAGCTCCGGCTCTCGGACCA
>NZ_JBEOWQ010000077.1:0-15765 GCF_040296145.1 Micromonospora sp. NPDC002296 | reverse complement strand
GCGCCGGCAGCCCGGCGGCGGTGACCAGCTCGTCGTCCAGGTGCAGCAGCTCGGCCCGGTGCAGCGGCCAGCGTGGATGCCAGTTCGGCAGGTGCAGAGTGCGGCCGTAGGCCCGGGTGTGCAGCGCCCAGCGGGCGGTGACGAAGTGTTCCAGCGGGGTCGGATCGGTGATCCGCTCGCCCGTCCGGACGACCATCCGGCTCGTCGTGCCGGCCGGGCCGGGCCAGCGGCGCCGGCACCGGTAGGTGAGGAGGTCACCGTCGCGTTCCAGCTGCATCGACGACCATAGGTACGGCAGCCGCAGGGCGGCTCGGGCGACCAGCACCGGGACGAGCCGAGAGGCGTCGAGCGAGCGGAACACCACGGCCCGGCGGCCGGCGTCGTCGACCGAGTAGAGCCGCACGTTCGTCTCCCGGAAGGTGCCGAGGTACGGCACCCCCGGTCCCCGGCCGAGGCCCAGCCCCGACCATCCGGAAGCCGATCAACCCGACGTGGGCGACCCCGTCGAGGGTGTCCGGGCGGGTACCGGCGGGCAGCAGCGGTGCGACGAGTTCCGGTTCGACCGCCCAGTGCAGGAAGGTGAGGTCCTCCCAGCGCTGTCGCAGGACCCGCCGGCGGAACGTTCGATCGGGTGCGGGATCGACCCGCTCGATGTCCACGCGCCCATCGTGCGGCCCGTCGGACCCGCCGGGCAACAGTCACTCGGCGAGACCCGTGGCGTAGGTGTGGTGGGCTGCATCACCGGTGAGCGCCGGCCCGGTGGCCTGTCCGTGCCGGAACACGCCCGGTCCGTTTTGCTCGCGCGAACGGGGGTACCGCGCAGGAGCCTGCAAAACAGCCGCTCCACGGAGGTAACAGACTAAATGAGCAGCAATCCCGCCAAGGCGGTTAAAGGTGTCGTGGGGGCAGCTACGGGAAAGGTGGCCGACATCCTGACCCCGGACGTGCCCGGCGCGCCGGGCAGCGCCCCACCGACCGCCGCGGAGCCGACGACGCCACATGACCCACTGCCACCGAAGAAGGAGCAGGGGGCCCCGGAGACGCGCACCCCGACCGGCGCGAGAACCGGCGCGCCGTCGACCGCGAACGGACAGCAGGGCGCCTACCTCACCACCTCGCAGGGGGCGCGGCTGCGCGACACGGACCACTCCCTGAAGGCCGGGCCGCGCGGCCCGGTGCTGCTCCAGGACCACCATTTGCGCGAGAAGATCACCCACTTCGACCACGAGCGCATCCCCGAGCGCGTCGTGCACGCCCGGGGGGCCGGGGCGCACGGCGTGTTCAACGCCTACGGCACCGCCGAGGCGGTCACGAGGGCCGGCTTCCTCAAGAAGGGGCGGGAGACCGACGTCTTCGTCCGGTTCTCCACCGTCCTCGGCTCGCGCGGCTCGGCCGACACGGTCCGCGACACGCGTGGCTTCGCGACGAAGTTCTACACCGACGAGGGCACGTTCGACCTGGTCGGCAACAACATGCCGGTCTTCTTCATCCAGGACGCCATCAAGTTCCCCGACGTCATCCACGCCGGCAAGCCGCACCCCGACCGGGAGATCCCGCAGGCCCAGAGCGCGCACGACACGTTCTGGGACTTCGTCTCCCTGCACACCGAGGCGCAGCACCACACGATGTGGAACATGTCCGACCGGGGCATCCCGCGCTCGTTCCGGACGATGGAGGGCTTCGGCGTGCACTCCTTCCGGCTGGTCAACTCCGCCGGGGAGACCGTGCTGGCCAAGTTCCACTGGAAGCCCAAGCTGGGCGTGCACTCCCTGGTCTGGGAGGAGGCGCAGCTGCTCGGCGGCATCGACCCGGACTTCCACCGCCGGGACCTCTACGACGCGATCGAGGCCGGCGCGTACCCGGAGTGGGAGCTGGGCATCCAGGTCTTCCCCGACACGCCGGAGGAGACGTTCGCCGGGATCGACCTGCTCGACCCGACCAAGATCGTGCCGGAGGAGCTCGCCCCGGTGCAGCCGGTCGGGAAGCTGACGCTCAACCGCACGCCGACGAACTTCTTCGCCGAGACCGAGCAGGTCGCCTTCCACGTCGGCCACCTGCCGCCGGGGATCGACGTCACCAACGACCCGCTGCTGCAGGGCCGGCTGTTCTCGTACGTCGACACGCAGCTCACCCGGCTGGGCGGCCCGAACTTCTCGCAGATCCCGATCAACCGTCCGCACGCCGCGGTCAACGACATGCTGCGCGACGGCTTCCACCAGCACGCCGTCCACGCCGGGGTGGCGCCGTACCGGCCGAACTCGCTCGACGGCGGCAACCCCTTCCCGGCCGGCGACGCCGAGCACGCGTTCGTCGACGTGCCGGTGACGGTGGCGGAGGCGCCCAAGGTGCGCGCGAACCCGGCCTCGTTCGACGACCACCACAGCCAGGTCCGCCTGTTCTGGCTGAGCATGTCGCCGGTCGAGAAGGAGCACATCATCCGCGCCTACACCTTCGAGCTGGGCAAGTGCTACCACCAGGCGATCAAGGAGCGTCAGCTCCAGAGCCTCGCCAACATCGACCCGGTGCTCTGCGAGCAGGTGGCCACCGGCCTGGGCCTTCCCGCGCCGGAGCCGACCATGCCGCTCGCCGACGTCGCGCCGAGCCCCGCGCTGTCCCAGGTCGGCCGGCTGTGGCCGACCGACGGCCGCACGATCGGGATCGTCGTCGGCCCCGACAGCGACCTCGACGGCGTCGGCCAGGTGCGCCGCGAGGTGCTCGCCGCCGGCATGGTGCCGCTGCTGATCGCCCCGCACGGCGGCAAGGTCGGGGACCTGCCCGTGCAGCGGACCTTTGCCACCGGCCGGTCGGTCGAGTTCGACGCGCTGCTGCTGGCCGCGGCGCCGGCGCCGGCGCCGGACGCGCTCCCCGCGCGCGACGCCAAGGCGGGAGCGGCGGACTCCGCGTCCGTGGACCCGCGTGTGCTGCTCCTGGTGCAGGAGTGCTGGCGGCACGCCAAGGCCGTCGGCGCGTGGGGCGGCGGCGTCACGGTGCTGGATCAGGCGGGGGTGACGGGCACGCCGGGCGTGGTCACGGGTGACTCCGGAACCGAGGTCTTCACCACCGTGGGGCAGTTGCTGGCCACGCACCGGGTGTGGGAACGGTTCCCCGCATCCGTCGCCTGACAGGGCCCGCCCGTTCGCAGACGAGGGGCCGTCCTCCGCATCGTCGGAGGGCGGCCCCTCGTCCCGTCGTACGGCCCGGCCCGCGTCGGGCGCGCCGGCCGGCGGGCGCGCCACCCGGGTCGTCCGGTCGGCGGGTCCGTCGGTACGTCAACCGGGACCGCCCGCCTGACGCACCACGTCGTCCGGCGACCGCTCGGCCGGGCCGTGCCCCTCCCGCCTCGCGTCGGCGAGGTCGGCGTCGACCATCGTCTCCACGAGAGATCGGAATTCGCTGCGGGGCTTCCACCCGAGCCGGGACCGGGCCTTCGACGCGTCACCGACGAGCAGGTCGACCTCGGCTGGGCGGAACAGGCGCGGATCCTGCGCGACGTGCCCGCCCCAGTCCCCGATCCCGACGCGGTGGAAGGCGACGTCGAGCAGGTCGCGCACGGAGTGGGTGACGCCGGTGGCGATCACGTAGTCGTCCGGCTCAGCCTGCTGGAGCATCAGCCACATGGCCTCGACGTAGTCGCCGGCGAAGCCCCAGTCCCGGCGCGCCTCCAGGTTTCCCAGCGTGATCCTGTCCTGCAGGCCGAGGGCGATGCGGGCCACGCCGCGGGTGACCTTCCGGGTGACGAACTCGTGGCCGCGCCGAGGGCTCTCGTGGTTGAACAGGATCCCCGAGCAGGCGTGGGCACCGTACGACTCGCGGTAGTTGACGGTCATGAAGTGGCCGAAGACCTTCGCGACCCCGTACGGCGAGCGGGGGTGGAAGGGGGTCGTCTCGGTCTGCGGAACCTCGCGGACCTTGCCGAACATCTCCGAGCTGGACGCCTGGTAGAAGCGGACGCGGCCCATCTCGTTGTGGGTGTGGATCTGGATCGCCTCAAGCATCCGCAGCACCCCGATCCCGGTGATCTCGCTCGTGAGCTCGGCCTGTTGCCAGGACATGCCCACGAAGCTGACCGCGCCCAGGTTGTAGACCTCGTCGGGCTGGGCGACGTCCAGGGCGCTGATCAGGCTCGGCAGGTCGCGGAGGTCGCCGTCCAGCAGCCGCACCGATGGGACGATCTGCTTCACCCGGGGGACCCGGGGATTGTTCTGTCCCCGGACCAGGCCGAACACCTCGTAGCCCTTTGCGATCAGCAGCTCGGCCAGATAGAGGCCGTCCTGACCGGTGACTCCCGTGATGAGCGCGCGTGGCACGTGAACTCCTCGTCGGCCCCGGCGGGCCACCTAGGCCCCGTCCTGACCGACGATCTCCAGGTCCGGCAACGGGAATATCAGCTTCCCGCCCTTCTCCAGGTATGCGCGTTCGCGCTCGACGAACACCTCCCGGAAGAACCACGGCGCGACCAACATGTACTCCGGGTGGTCCGAGCGGGCCTGTTCCTCCGAGATGATCGGGACGCCGATGGAGGCGATCCTGCGGCCGATCTTGGCGGCCTGGCGTTCGACGGCGAAGGGCAGGTCCGTCACGTCCAGGTCGGCCGCCTGCCAGATGGTGCCGCCCCGGGTGCTGGCGCCGTAGATGTAGCAGCGCTGCCCGGCGGCGTTGATGTCGTCGACCAGCCGACGCAGGCCCTCGAACGCCTTCCTCGCCCGCGCCGCGAACCCGAGCCAGACCTCGGGCCGGTGCAGCGCGGCTTCCTCCTCGCGGCGCCGCTGCCGTGCCACGGAGTCCTCGACCGGCCGGCTGCCCCGGCGGGAGACCAGGGTGCGGAACGACCCGCCGTTCACCGTGGACAGCCGTACGTCGTTGACCTCCAGGCCGTGCCGGTGCAGCAGGCTCTCCAGCGCCGTCAGCGACCAGTAGGTGAGGTGCTCGTGGCACACGTTGTCGACCGCGCCGAGCTCGACCATGGTCAGGGCGTAGTTCTGCTGGATCAGCCAGACGCCGTCGTCGGCGAGGACCCTGGCGACGTCGGCCACGAAGTGGTTCGGGTCGTCCAGGTCGTAGAACATGGAGACGCTGGTGACGACGTCGAACCTCTCGTACGCCCCGGCGGGGTGCGCGGCGCGGAAGTGCCGGGAGTCGAAGAAGTCCGTGACGACGCGGTCGGCGTGCCGGCCGGACTCCCGGGCGAAGGTGCGCACCGGGTCCACGCCGACCCGGTGCACCCGCTCGGGCACGAATGACAGCAGCGTGCCGTCGTTGCAGGCGATGTCCAGCCACCGCCGCGCGTCCGGCCGGCTGTCCAGCGCGTGGTCCACCACGGTCCGCAGGTCCTCGCGGATCGCCTCGTTGGTGCCGGACCGGAAGCCGTAGCGATCGTGGTACATCAGCTCGCGGGGGGTGGTGTCCCGCAGTTGCGCCAGTCCGCAGTGCTCGCACAGCACCAGCACCAGCGGCCACCGGGGCGGACGGAGGTCGTCGTCACGGAAGTCGCTGAGGTACTGGTCGCCGAGGTCGAGGACTTCGGTGAGCCCGGCGGCGTGACAGGATCGACAGATCACAGGTGCCTCCAACGGCCTGGTTCGTCGGGTGCCGGGCGTGCGGGCGGCCACCCGCACGGGACGGCCGCGCACCTGCGGCGGGCCGCCCGCCGCCGGGCCGGCCTCAGAGCAGGTGCGCGTTGCGCAGCACGACGGGAAGGAACGGGTGCAGCAGGCCGGACCCGGACTCCTCCAGCTGCCGCAGGTCCGCCCGGGAGTGCCAGCGGACCCAGCCGTGGGTCCGGTCGGCGGGGGTCAGCGAGCGGGCCTCCTCGTCGGTGCACTGGTACGTCATCAGGGTCAGGATGGTCTGGAAGCCACGCTCCTCGGCAGGGACGCTCCTGGTGCCCCACCTGACGTTGTAGGTGTGGTTCAGGACCAGCCGGGAACGATCGGCGTCGAGGTGAAGTTCCCGCCGCAGCGCCCGGACCGCGCTGTCGGTGAGCGTCTCGCCCACCTTCATCCGGCCGCCGAAAACCCAGAACATGTTCCGCAGTGGCAGGTCCTCCCGGTGACCGAGCAGCACCCGGCCGTCCGCGGTGTGCGGTATGACATCGACGTTGGCCTGCACCAGGTTGTCCAGTGCTCGTGCGTAGTCGTCCTCGGCCAGGCCGAACTCGGGCACCTCTCGGTGCGTGAAATCATCTTCCACGAGCTCGTGGATCACGGGTTTCACAAGGCACGCTCCTGGCCGTGGCGCACGGGGTTGGTCCCGCCCGGTGGCGGGTCCCGGCGCGCCCTCGCTCGGAAGGGCCCCGGGAACACCCGGTGCGGGGTGACTGGGCGGCTTGAACCGCCCGGCGAGGTCTGGTGGTGACGTGACCGCGGAGGGCGGGGGCCGACTGCGGCACCGCTGGAATTCGAAACCGTCGGTGACTGTCTGACAGCAGCGCGTCAACTGTTCCACACGCATAGCCGACTGTCCATACCTTGCCGTGCAACTACCACGGTGCCGGTGGAGCGCTCGCCGGGCGGTGGGCGCGTCGGCCGTCTACCGTTGTTCTTCGGTCCGCGGTCCCGTGCGATTCGGGCGTGCGGCGCGTCGTCGTGCGCCCGCGCTCCGCGCGGGCGCGTCGGCGGTGGGCTGTTCGCCGGTCGTGCGTGGTGTCGGCGTGGCGAGTGGTGCGGATGACGCCGAACCGCCCCCCACATTGCCGGATTGTTACATCTCAGGGTCTGCCGAGCCTTGCGGTTGACCCTCCGCCGGAATACGTTGCCTCCAACAACAAAACCAGGTGAAGATTCTTCCCCTTCCGGAGGTATCGATGATGTTGGCGAGGTGGTGCGAACGATGAGCGACGTACCCATCCTCCTGGAGATGCGCTCCATCACCAAGGAGTTCCCCGGAGTCAAGGCCCTCGCCGACGTCAACCTGGTGGTGCGCGCCGGCGAGATCCACGCCATCTGTGGCGAGAACGGCGCCGGCAAGTCCACGCTGATGAAGGTGCTCAGCGGGGTCTACCCGTACGGCACCTACGAGGGCCAGATCGTCTACCAGGGCGCGGAGACCCGCTTCTCCGACATCCGCGCGAGCGAGAGCGCGGGGATCGTGATCATCCACCAGGAGCTCGCGCTCATCCCGGACATGTCGATCACCGAGAACATCTTCCTCGGCAACGAGCCGCGCAGGCGGGGCGCGATCGACTGGAAGTCCGCGAACCGGATGGCGCTGGACCTGATGGCCCGGGTCGGCCTGACGGAGAACCCGGACACCCTGATCAAGGACATCGGGGTCGGCAAGCAGCAGCTCGTGGAGATCGCCAAGGCGTTCGCCAAGGACGTGAAGCTGCTCATCCTCGACGAGCCCACCGCCGCGCTGAACGAGGCGGACTCCCGGCACCTGCTGGACCTGCTGCGCGGCTTCCGCTCGCGAGGCGTCACCTCGATCATGATCTCGCACAAGCTGAACGAGATCGAGGCGATCGCGGACCAGATCACCATCCTGCGAGACGGTCGGACCGTCGAGACCCTCGACGTCAAGGCCGACGGCGTCGACGAGGACCGGATCGTGCGCGGCATGGTCGGCCGCGAGCTCAGCAGCCGGTTCCCGGATCACACGCCGAAGATCGGCGAGGTCTTCTTCGAGGTCCGGAACTGGAACGTCCGGCACCCGATCTCCGCCGACCGCCAGGTCTGCAAGAACGAGAGCTTCGTCGTGCGACGCGGCGAGATCGTCGGCTTCGCCGGACTGATGGGCGCGGGCCGCACCGAGCTGGCCATGAGCGTCTTCGGCCGCTCCTACGGGGTGTACGAGTCGGGCACGATCATCAAGGACGGCAAGGAGATCGTGCTCAAGTCGGTGGCGGACGCGATCGCCCACGGGCTCGCGTACGTCAGCGAGGACCGAAAGGCGATCGGGCTGAACCTGCTCGACGACATCAAGACCTCGACGGTGGCCGCCAAGCTGTCCAAGATCTCGCGCCACGGCGTGCTCGACGAGGTCGAGGAGTACCGGTCCGCCGAGGCGTACCGCAAGGAGTTGCGGACCAAGGCCCCGACGGTCGACGAGGGCGTCTCCAAGCTCTCCGGCGGCAACCAGCAGAAGGTCGTCCTGGCGAAGTGGATGTTCACCGATCCGGACCTGCTGATCCTCGACGAACCGACCCGCGGCATCGACGTGGGCGCCAAGTACGAGATCTACGGCATCATCCAGCGGCTCGCCGACCAGGGGAAGGGCGTCGTCGTCATCTCCTCGGAACTGCCTGAGCTGATCGGGCTCTGCGACCGCATCTACACCGTGTTCGAGGGCGCCATCACGGGCGAGATCGCCCGGGCCGACGCGGACCCGGAGACCCTCATGAAGCAGATGACCTCGACGAAGAAGATGCAGACACGATGAGCCGGATCAAGGACCTTCAGAAGAACCTGTTCGGAGGCACGACCTCCAACGCCCGTCAGTTCGGGATGATCTTCACACTGGTCGCGATCGTCGTCCTTTTCCAGATCCTGACCGACGGCCTGACCCTGCGATCGGACAACCTGATCGCGCTGTTCCAGCAGAACTCGTACATCCTCATCCTCGCCATCGGCATGCTGATGGTGATCGTCGCCGGGCACATCGACCTGTCGGTCGGCTCGGTCGCCGCGATCGCCGGCATCCTGGTGGCCAAGTCGATGGCCGACTGGTCCCTGCCCTGGCCCGCCGCCATCGCGTTCGGCCTGGTGATCGGTGCGGTGATCGGCGCCTGGCAGGGCTTCTGGGTGGCCTACATCGGGGTGCCGGCGTTCATCGTCACCCTGGCGGGCATGCTGCTCTTCCGGGGCGGCAACCAGTTCATCGGCAACGCGAACACCATCCCGGTGCCCGAGGGCTTCCGGGTGATCGGCTCCGGGTTCCTGCCCGAGGTCGGCCCGAACACCGGCTACAACAACCTGACGCTGCTGCTGGGCCTGGTCGCGTGCGCGGCCGTGGTGTGGCGGGAGCTCCAGTCGCGCCGGACGCGCCGCGAGATGGACGCCGACGCGGCCCCGATGTGGATCTCGATCCTGCGGATGGCCGTGATGATCGGCGTGATCGTCTTCGCCTCGCTGCGCTTCGCCAGCGGTCGCGTCGGCACCAGCTTCCCGGTCTCCGGCATCATCCTGGTGGCCCTGGTGCTCGCGTACTCCTTCTACACCCGCAACACGGCGGGCGGCCGGCACATCTACGCGGTGGGCGGCAACTCCCGGGCCGCCGAGCTGTCCGGCGTCAAGCTCAAGCGGGTCAACTTCTTCGTCATGATGAACATGTCCGTGCTGGCCGCCCTGGCCGGCATGATCTTCGTGGCCCGTTCGGCGGCCTCCGGTCCGCAGGACGGCAACGGCTGGGAACTGGACGCGATCGCCGCGGTGTTCATCGGTGGCGCGGCCGTCGCCGGCGGCATCGGGACCATCAGCGGCTCGATCGTCGGTGGTCTGGTCATGGCCGTGCTCAACAACGGTCTGCAACTGATGGGCGTCGGCACCGACCGCGTCCAGATCATCAAGGGCCTGGTCCTGCTGCTGGCCGTCGCGATCGACGTCTACAACAAGAGTCAGGGACGGTTCTCCGTCATCGGCAGCCTCACGCGCTCGTTCCGCCGTGACGGTTCCGGCCCCCCCACCGCGTCACCCAAGGTGGACCGCGAGCCCGGCCGCACCAAGGTGCCCGGCTGACGCCCACCGACCTTCTCTTCCCGTATCACCTCCGTAGAAGGGCATTACTGCTCATGCGCAACTTCCTCGGCAAGTCGGTGGCCATCGGTGCCATCGCAGCGCTGGCCCTCACCGCCTGCGGCTCCGGCCGCGACGAGGAGTCCGGCAGCTCCGGCGGCGACGCCAAGGGCTTCGCGGCCAACTCCCTGATCGGCGTGGCCCTTCCGGCCAAGACCTCGGAGAACTGGGTCCTCGCCGGTGACCTGTTCACCAACGGCCTCAAGGAGGCCGGGTTCACCAGCGACGTGCAGTACGCGGGCGCGTCGACCACGGTCGCCGACCAGCAGGCGCAGATCACCGCCATGGTCACCAAGGGCGCCAAGGTCATCGTCATCGGCGCGACCGACGCCGCGCAGCTGTCGACCCAGGTCGCCGCCGCGCACCAGGCGGGCGTGAAGGTCATCGCCTACGACCGGCTCATCACCAACAGCCCGGACCTCGACTACTACGTCGCGTTCGACAACTTCAAGGTCGGCCAGCTCCAGGGCCAGGCCCTGCTGGACGGCATGAAGGCCAAGAAGCCGAACGGCCCGTACAACATCGAGCTCTTCTCCGGCTCGCCGGACGACAACAACGCCGGTGTCTTCTTCAACGGCGCGATGGACGTGCTCAAGCCGGAGATCGACAAGGGCAACGTCGTCGTCGGCTCGAAGCAGGTCGACGTCAAGCAGACCGCCATCCAGGGCTGGAAGGCCGAGGGTGCGCAGGCCCGCATGGACCAGCTGCTGACCTCGACGTACGGCAGCAAGGAGCTGGACGGCGTCCTGTCCCCGAACGACACGCTCGGCCGCGCGATCATCACCTCGATCAAGGGCGCCAACAAGCCGATCCCGGTCGTCACCGGCCAGGACTCCGAGGTGGAGTCGGTCAAGTCCATCATGGCCGGCGAGCAGTACATGACGATCAACAAGGACACCCGGAACCTGGTCAAGCAGACCATCACCATGGTGAAGTCCCTGCAGGCCGGCGAGACGCCCGAGGTGAACGACACCAAGTCCTACAACAACGGCAGCAAGGTCGTCGACACGTACCTGCTCCCGCCGGTCGCCGTCACCAAGGCCAACGCGGCCGAGGCCTACGCGAACGACCCGAAGCTCGCGCCGCTCACCAAGTGAGCACCGCGAGGTAGCCAACGGCGAAGGGTCCCGGAGTCCACGTCCGGGGCCCTTCGCCGTGGCAGCGTCCACCAGCGACGCCGAGCCGACCCGGGGGAGGAGGCCCGACCGTGGCGACACCCACCGGGTCCGGGCAGGCGCGGCTCGGCCGCGACCCGGACCTTGCCGCGCCCGGGGCGCCCGGCGTGACCCAGGAGGAGACCCGCCGGCGGAACCTCGGCGCCGTGCTGCGTCACGTCCACGTGCACGGCCCGACGTCCCGCGCCGAGCTGACCAGCCGGCTCGGCCTCAACCGCAGCACCATCGGGGCGCTCGCGGCCGACCTCGCCGCCGCCGGGCTGGTCACCGAGGCGCCGACCACCGTCCGCCGAGCAGGGCGGCCGTCGCTGGTGGTGCGCCCTCGCTCGGAGCAGGTGTACACGCACGCGTTGAGCGTCGAGGCGGACCGGCTGCGCGCCGCCCGCATCGGCCTCGGCGGGCGCATTCTCGACCTGCGCGAGGTCGACAGGCCCGGCGGGATGTCGACCTTCGACGCGATCGGCCCGCTGGCCGGCCTGGTCCGCGACATGCAGCGTGCCGTCACCGGCGACGCGCTGCTGGTGGGTGGCGCGGTCGCGGTGACCGACACGACCCGTGACCGCGACGGGAGGATCCGGATCGGCGGACCCGACGAGGCGCTGCGCGCCGCGTTCGAGGCCGGACTCGCCGCGGGCCCGGGTCTGGTCGCCGGGGACCTGGCCGACATCGCCGGCGTGGCCGAACACGTCCGGGGCGTGGCGGTGGGCACCGACGACCTCGTCTACCTGCACGGCGATCTCGGGGTCAGCGCCGGGATCATCGTCGGCGGCCGGCTGGTGGCCGGCCACCGGGGGCATGGCGGCAAGGTCGGCCACATGGTGGTCAACCCGTACGGCCTGCCCTGCGGCTGCGGCTCGCGCGGCTGCTGGGAGACGGAGATCGGTCAGGCGGCGCTGCTGCGGCATGCCGGCCGGGAGCCGGGCGGGCCGCCGGCGGTCGTGGAGGTCCTGCGCGCGGCGGCCGGTGGCGACCGCGCCGCTCAGGCGGCGGTGCGGCAGGTCGCCGACTGGCTCGGCTTCGGCGTGGCCAACCTCGCCAACGTGGTCAACCCGGGCATAGTGGTGTTCGGCGGATCGTTGCGCGACATCTACGCCGTCGGGGCGGAAACCGTCCGCCGTCGCCTGGACGCCATGGTGCTGCCCGCCTTCCGCGAGCATCTGCGGCTGCGGGCGGCGACGCTCGGCCGCGACGCCGCCCTGATCGGCGCCGCCGAGCTGGCCTTCGCCGAGCTGCTGGCGGACCCGCTGAACGTCGGGGCCGCCGGCCGGTCGGGGACCGGGCCCACACCGGCCTGACCGTCAGTCGGGGCCGGCTGCCCGGCCCGGGGTGCCCGCTGCGGGCGCCGCCTCGTCGAGCGCGATCCGGATCGTGTCGAGCAGCGGACCGTCCGGGTGCTCGATCCACTGCTGGATTGCGACGCGCAGGGTGGCCAGGCAGGTCGCCGCCAGGACCCGCGACCGCAGGGCCACCTCCGGTCCGGTCAGCCGGTGCGTCAGCTCGGCGGCCAGCTCCCGTTCGATTGTCGTGTACGCCGCCACCTGGTGGGCGAGCAGGCCCGGGTGCCCGCGCACCCGTCGGCGTTGAGCCAGCCAGGTCGGCGCCAGGTCGCCGTACATCTCGGTGGTGAGGCGCTCCGCCGCGCGGCTGAGCACCGTCCACGGCTGTTCGTCGGCCGGCTGGTCCCGGATCAGTTCCAGCATCCGGCGCAGCCGCACGGTGTCGCCGTGGAAGATCGCCTCTTCCTTGCTGGAGAAGTAGTTGGAGAACGTCCGCCGGGAGACGTCGGCGGCGTCGGCGATCGCCTCGACGGTCACCCGGTCGAGGCCCTCCTCGGCGGCGAGGCGCAGGGCCGCCTCGTGCAGGGCGAGGCGGGTGGCCGCCTTCTTGCGTTCCCGTAGCCCGGCCTCGTGCATGCCGTCAGGCTACGCGATGGTGACCTAGTTCTCAACGCGCAAGTTTGCCCGCTGCGCAAGATTGTTGGATAGTTGCATGCGGCAACCATCGACACCGGGAGGGTAAGCGTGGAAACCACCGCCCGTGAACTCGGAATTCGATTGTTCGACCTGCTCAAGAGCGTGCGGGTGATCAAGCAGCGGCGGGCCGACGACCGGCCGTCCGTGCCGATCGGCATGGTCGGCATGCTCATCCAGATCGAGCAGCGCGCCACCGGCTGCCATGCCAGGGAGTTGGCCTCCCGCACCGGGCTCGACCCGTCGACCGTCAGCCGCGCCGTCGCCTCGCTCGTCTCGCACGGCCTGGTCGAGCGGCGCGCCGACCCGGCCGACCGGCGGGCCAGCTGGCTGGCCATCACCCCGAAGGGGCGGAGCGCCCTCGCCGACGCCCACGGCTGGTACGGCGAACTGCTCGAACGGGCGCTCGCCGACTGGACTCCCGGCGAGGTGGCGGCGCTGTGCGCCGCACTCGACCGGTTCACCCGCGACCTCGATGTCGCTCTCGGAACCAACAACAACCTGGAGGACGCGCGATGAGCGCACCCACCACCACGGCGGCAGACGCGCCGATGACCCATCGGCAGACGCTGGAGGCACTCAGCGGCCTGCTGCTGGTGCTCTTCGTCGCCATGCTGAGCGGCACCGTCGTCTCGACGGCGCTGCCGAAGATCATCGGGGCGTTGGACGGCTCGCAGATCCAGTACACCTGGGTGGTCACGGCCACCCTGCTCACCGCGACGGCCACCACCCCGATCTGGGGCAAGCTGGCCGACCTGTTCAACAAGAAGACCCTGGTGCAGGTGGCCATCGTCGTCTTCCTGGTCGGCTCGGTGGTAGCCGGCTTCTCGCAGAGCGCCGGCCAGCTCATCGCCGCCCGCGCGTTCCAGGGCATCGGCGTCGGCGGCCTGCAGGCCCTCGTCCAGGTCGCCATCGCGGCGATGATCCCGCCCCGCGAGCGCGGCCGGTACAACGGCTACCTCGGTGGCGTGATGGCCGTCGCGACGGTCGGCGGACCGCTGCTCGGCGGCCTCATCGTCGACACGTCCTGGCTCGGCTGGCGCTGGTGCTTCTTCGTCGGCGTGCCCGTCGCCGCGATCGCGCTGGTCCTGCTCCAGATGACCCTGCGGCTGCCCACCGTCCGGCGCGAGAACGTCAAGATCGACTACCTGGGGGCGAGCCTGATCGCCGCCGGCGTCAGCGTGCTGCTGATCTGGATCTCGTTCGTCGACAGCTCGTTCGCGTGGGTGTCCTGGCAGTCCGGCGCGATGGTCGGCGGCAGCATTCTCCTGCTGGCCCTGGCGACCTGGGTCGAGTCGCGGGCGGCCGAGCCGGTCGTCCCGCTCAGCATCGTCCGGCAACGCACCACGGCCCTCGCCATCCTCGGCAGCCTCGCGGTCGGCATGGCCATGTTCGGCGGCGCCGTCTTCCTCGGCCAGTACTTCCAGATCGGGCGCGGCTACAGCCCCACGGAGGCGGGCCTGCTCACCATCCCGATGATGGCCGGCGTCCTCGGATCATCCATCATCGCCGGCCGCATGATCACCAACTCCGGCAAGCTCAAGCCGTACATCGTCTTCGGGGCGGTCGTCCTCGTCATCGGGTTCGGCATGCTCGGCACCATCGACCACGAGACGTCGCTCGTCCTGGTCGGCGTGGCCATGTTCATCGTCGGCACCGGCGTCGGCATGACCATGCAGAATCTCGTCCTCGCCGTGCAGAACACCGTGCCGCTCAAGGACATCGGCGCGGCCAGCTCCACCGTCGCGTTCTTCCGTTCCCTCGGCGGCACCATCGGCGTCTCCGTGCTCGGCGCCGTCCTCGCCCGCCGGGTCAGCGACCAGGTCACCCACGACCTCACCGCCGCGGGGATCCCCGCATCCGGCAGTGGGGGCGGCAGCCTCAACCTCGAGGTCCTGCCCGAGCCCGTGGCGAACATCATCCGCGCGGCGTACGGCGACGCCACCGGGCACATCTTCCTCATCTCGGCAGCCATCGCCGTCGTCGGCATCATCGCGGCGCTCCTGCTCAAGCCGGTCAACCTGCGCACGAGCCTCGACCTGCCCGACCCGGCGAAGTCGGCGGCCGTCGGCGCCGACGCCGTCGACGGGGCACCCGCCTTCGACCAGGTGAGCGTCGGCTCCGGCGGGACGAGGCGTCCGCCCTCCGCCGGCGCCTGACGTACGACCCGGCGCCTGACGTACGAACCCGGGGCCGCCACCGTTCAACGACGGTGGCGGCCCCGGCCTGTGTGGAGCGCCGGGGCGGGCGTACGCTGCCGATCCGCTTAGCGAGGGCCGTCACCCACGGCCGTGACCGAGTCGAGGGACCCGTGGAAACTGCCGAGGCCGCACCGGCTCCGCTCGCGGTGCCCGGCCGGCGGCGCGGTCCGCTGCACCGGGCGGCGCGCGAGCTGACGCTCGTGGCCGTGCTGTTCCTGGCGTACAAGATGGCTCGCGTCGCCGTGGTCGGCCGGGTGGCGACCGCGTTGGAGAACGGGGAGTTCGTCTGGCGCCTGGAGCGCCTGCTCCGGCTGCCCAGCGAGGCCGCCGTCCAACTCCCGCTGCTCGCGGGCGACCTGCCGGTGCGCCTGGCCAACAGCTACTACGCCTACGTGCACTTCCCGGCCACGGCGGCGTGCCTGGTGTGGCTGTACCTGCGCCGCCCCGCGCACTACCGCTGGACGCGCCGGGCGCTGGCCGGGCTCACCGCCGCCGCGCTGGCCCTGCACCTGCTCGTGCCGCTGGCCCCGCCCCGGCTGACCCCGCTGACCGGCATGGTCGACACCGGCAGCCGGTACGGGCCCGCCGTCTACGGCGCACCCGGCGCCGACGAGCTGAGCAACCAGTACGCGGCCATGCCGTCCCTGCACGTCGGCTGGGCCGTCGCCGTGGCCGTCGCGCTCGTCGCGGC
>NZ_JBEOWQ010000076.1:0-15842 GCF_040296145.1 Micromonospora sp. NPDC002296 | reverse complement strand
GTTCGCGAACCCCGCAACCCCGCCGGATCAACCCCTGCCCGCTCCACCACCTCCCACGACGCCTCCAACAACAACCGCTGCTGCGGATCCATCGCCAACGCCTCACGAGGCGAGATCCCGAAGAAGCCCGCATCGAAGTCCGCCACCTCGTACAGGAAGGCGCCGCTGCGGACGTAGGAGGTGCCGGTGGAATAGGGGTCGGGGTCGTACAGGCGCTCGACGTCCCAGCCCCGGTCGCCGGGCAGGTCGGACACGGCGTCCCGGCCGGCGTGCAGCATCTGCCAGAACCGCTCCGGGTCGGTGGCGCCGCCGGGGAACCGGCAGGACATGGCGACGATCGCCACCGGCTCGTCGTCGCTGAGCGTCACGGGGGCGGTCTCCGCCGGAGCCTCGGCCTCGCCGCCCAGTTCCTCGTGCAGGTGCCGGGCGAGCGCGGTGGCGGTGGGGTAGTCGAAGACCAGGGTCACCGGCAGGCGCAGCCCGGTGGCGGTGGCGAGCCGGTTACGCAGCTCCACGGCGGTCACCGAGTCGAAGCCGAGGTCCCGGAACGCGTGGTGCGGGTCGACGGCCTGGCCACCGTCGTACTTGAGGACGGTGGCGGCCTGGTCGCGGACCAGGTCGAGCAGCGCCTGCTGGCGCTCGGCGGCACTCATCCGGGTGAACGACCCGGCCGGGCCGGTCTCCTCCGCCTCCTTCGCCTCGACGAGGCCCTTGGTGGCCTGGAGCTGCTGCGCCTCGGGGATCTCGGCGATCAGCGGCCCGGGCCGGGTGGCGGTGAACGCGACGTAGAACCGGTCCCAGGCGATGTTGGAGATGGTCAGGAAGGTCTCGTCGTGCTCGACGGCCTGGTGCAGCGCGGCGACGGCGAGCCGGGGGTGCATCTCGGGCGCGCCGTGGCGGTGCAGCATCCGGCCGAAGTCGCCCTCGGCCATGCCGCCGCCGCCCCACGCCCCCCAGCCGATGGAGGTGGCGGGCAGGCCGAGGCCGCGCCGGTGCTCGGCGAGGGCGTTGAGGAACGCGTTGCCGGGGGCGTAGTTTCCGACGCCGGAGCTGCCGACGGTCCCGGCCATCGAGGAGAACAGGATGAACGCGTCGAGGTCGAGGTCGCGGGTCAGCTCGTGCAGGTTCAGCGCGGCGTTGACCTTGGCGCTCAGCGCGTAGTCGACCTGTTCCAGAGTGAGCGAGTTGATCACGGAGTCGTCGAGGACGGCGGCGGTGTGCACGACGGTGGTCAGCGGGTGCTCGGCGGGCACGTCGGCGATGACGGCGGCGAGCGCGGCGCGGTCGGCGGCGTCGCAGGCGGCCACGGTGACCCGGGCACCCAGGCCGACCAGCTCGGCCTCCAGCTCGGCGATCCCCTCGGCCTGCCGGCCGCGCCGGCTGAGCAGCACCAGGTGGGACGCGCCGTTGGCGGCGAGCCAACGGGCCATGTGCCCGCCCAGGGCGCCGGTGCCGCCGGTGACCAGGGCGGTGCCGGAGGGCCGCCAGGTCCGGGTGGCGGGGGCGTCGCCGAGCGGGGCGCGCAGCAGCCGTCGGCCGAACGCGCCGGCCCGACGCAGGGCCACCTGGTCCTCGCCGTCGGCACCGGTGAGGACGCGGACCAGCCGCCGGCCGGCGGCGTCGTCCAGCTCGGCGGGGAGGTCGACGAGGCCGCCCCAGCGGTCGGGGTGTTCCAGGGCGGCGACCCGGCCGAAGCCCCAGGCGAGCTGCTGCACGGGGTGCGGCAGCGGGTCGGCGGAATCGGTGGAGACGGCCCCGGAGGTCACCGTCCACAGTGGGGCGCGGACGCCGGCGTCACCGAGGGCCTGGGTCAGGGTGACCGTGCCGGCGAAGCCGACCGGCGCGGACGGGTGCGCCGGGGCGGGCGTCTCGTCGAGCGCGAGCAGCGACACGATCCCGGCGACCGGTCCCGCCGCGGCGAGGTCGCGCAGCCGGTCGGCGAGGGCGGCGCGGTCCGTCCGCTCGGCGTCCAGGGTCAGGGGTACGACGGTCCCGCCGCGCCGGTCGAGGGCCTCCCGGCAGAACGCGGCCTGCGCCGCGTCGGCGTCGTCGGGCCCGGTGACCAGCCACCAGGTGCCGGTGGCGGTGGGCTCGTCGGGCCCGTCGGCGGCGACGGGCAGCCAGGCGTCGCGGTACCGCCAGGAGTCCACCATGGCCTGGTCGCGGTGCCGGCGACGCCAGGCGGCGAGGGCGGGCAGCACGTCGGCGACGGCCGATTCGGGCACGGCGTCGGTCGCGTCGGCGGCGAGTTCGGCGGTGAGGGCGCTCAGGTCCTCGGCCTCGACGGCGGCCCAGAACCGGGCGTCGACCTCGTCGACCTCGGCCGGGCCGGCGGCCGGGGCGGACGCCGGGGCCGGCTGCGGCCAGTAGAGCTGCCGCTGGAAGGGGTACGTGGGCAGGTCGCGCCGGTGCGCGGCGAGCCCGGCGAACGCGGGCCGCCAGTCGACGGTCGTACCCCCGACGTAGACCTCGGCCGCGGCGCGGAGGAACCGGCCGAGCCCGCCCTCGTTGCGGCGCAGCGTGCCGGTGACGGTGACCGCGCCCGGGTCGGCGGCGGCCAGCTCGACGCTCTCCTGCACGGCCATGGTGAGCACCGGGTGGGCGCTGACCTCGACGAAGGTCTGGTAGCCGGCGGCGACGAGGCTGCGCACGGCGTCGTCGAAGCGGACGGTCTGCCGCAGGTTGCGGTACCAGTAGTCGGCGTCGAGGCCGGCGGTGTCGAGCCAGTCGCCGGTGACGGTGGAACGGAACCGGATCTCGCTGGTGCGCGGGGTCAGCCCGGCGAGCAGTTCCAGGAGCTGGTCGCGCAGCGGCTCGACGTGGGCGGAGTGCGAGGCGTAGTCGACGGGGATCCGGCGGACCCGCACCTCGCGGGCCTCGTAGTGGGCGACCAACTCGTCGAGGGCGGCGCTGTCGCCGGAGACGACGACGGAGGTGGGCCCGTTGACGGCGGCGAGGGCGACCCGGCCGTCCCAGCGGGTGATGGTGCCGGTGGCCTCGTCGGCGGTGGTGGCGACGGAGACCATCCCGCCGTCCCCGGCGATGCCGGCGATGATCCGGCTGCGCAGGGCGACCACGGCCGCCGCGTCGTCGAGGGTGAGGGCGCCGGCGACGTGCGCGGCGGCGATCTCGCCCTGCGAGTGCCCGACCACGGCGGTCGGGCGGACCCCGTACGACTCCCAGAGCGCGGCGAGGGAGACGCCGACCGCGAACAGGGTGGGCTGGACGACGTCGACCCGGTCCAGGGAGGGCGCGCCGGGCGCGCCGCGCACCACGTCGACCGGCGACCAGTCGACGTACGGGCGCAGCGCCTCGGCGCAGGCAGCGAACTTCTCGGCGAAGACTCCGGCGGTGTCGAGCAGTTCGGCGGCCATGCCGACCCACTGGGAGCCCTGGCCGGGGAAGACGAAGGCGACCTCGCCCGGCGTACCGGCTCCCCGGGTGACGGTGTCCGAGGTGGGCCGGCCGTCGGCGAGCGCGCCCAGCGCGGTGGTCAGGGCGTCCCGGTCGGCGGCGAGGACGACGGCCCGGTGGTCCTGGGCCGCCCGGGTGGTCGCCAGCGACCAGCCGACGTCGACGAGCGCGGCGTCGTCGACAGTGTCGAGGTGGGCGGTCAGGTCGCGGGCGCGGGCGGTGAGGGCGGCGGCGGTGCGCCCGGACAGCACCCAGGGCAGCTCCCCGGTCGGCCCGCCGGCGGTCGGGGCGGGCTCGTCGGCGGGGGCCTGTTCGAGGATGGTGTGCACGTTGGTGCCGCTGATGCCGAACGAGGAGATCCCGGCGCGGCGGACGCCGTCGGCCGGCTCCCAGGGACGGGCGGCGGTGAGCAGCTCGACGCTGCCGGCGGACCAGTCGACGTGCGGGGTGGGCTCGTCGACGTGCAGGGTGGGGGGCAGCACCCCGTGCCGCATGGCGAGGACCATCTTGATCACCCCGGCGACGCCGGCGGCTGCCTGGGTGTGGCCGATGTTCGACTTGATCGAGCCGAGCCACAGCGGGCGGTCGGCGGGGCGGTCGTGGCCGTACGTGGCGATGAGCGCCTGCGCCTCGATCGGGTCGCCGAGGGTGGTGCCGGTGCCGTGCGCCTCGACGGCGTCGACCTGGTCGGCGGTGAGCCGGGCGTTGGCCAGGGCCTGCCGGATGACCCGCTGCTGGGCTGGGCCGTTGGGGGCGGTGAGCCCGTTGGACGCGCCGTCCTGGTTGACGGCGCTGCCCCGCACGACGGCGAGGACCGGGTTGCCGTCGCGGCGGGCGTCGGAGAGCCGCTGCAGGACCAGCAGGCCGACGCCCTCGCCCCAGCCGGTGCCGTCGGCGGCTCCGGCGAACGGCTTGCACCGGCCGTCGGCGGCCAGCCCGCGCTGCCGGGAGAAGCCGACGAAGATGCCGGGGGTGGCCATCACGGTGGCGCCGCCGGCCAGGGCCAGGTCGCACTCCCCCGCCTGAAGGGCCTGCGCGGCGAGGTGCATGGCGACCAGCGACGACGAGCAGGCGGTGTCGACGGTGACGGCGGGGCCGTGCAGCCCGAAGGAGTACGCCAGCCGGCCGGAGATGACGCTGGCGGAGGTGCCGGTGGCGAGGTAGTTCTCGTCGACGCCCCCGGCGGCCATCAGCAGCGAGCCGTAGTCCTGGCCGTTGGTGCCGACGTACACGCCGGTGCGGCTGCCGCGCAGCGCGGTCGGGTCGATCCGGGCCCGCTCGAACGCCTCCCAGGTGGTCTCCAGCAGCAGCCGCTGCTGCGGGTCCATGGCCAGGGCCTCGCGGGGGCTGATGCCGAAGAAGGCGGGGTCGAACTCGCCGGCCCCGGCGACGAAGCCGCCCTCGCGGACGTAGCTGGTGCCGAGGTGTTCGGGGTCGGGGTGGTACAGCTCGGCGACGTTCCAGCCGCGTTCGCCGGGCATCAGGGTCATCGCGTCGGTGCCGCCGGAGACCAGGTCCCACAGCTGCTCGGGCGAGGACACCCCGCCGGGGAAGCGGCAGCTCATCGCGACGATGGCGATCGGCTCGCGGTGCAGGTCGGTGCCGTCGGCGACCACCTCGCCGGGCGCGTGGCCGGCGGTGCGGTCGTGCAGGTGGGCGGCCAGCTCGGCGACGGTGGGGTGGTCGAAGACGAGGGTGGCGGGCAGGGCCGTGCCCGTCTCGGCGGTGAGCCGGTTGCGCAGCTCGACGGCGGTGAGCGAGTCGAAGCCGAGGTCGCGGAAGGTGCGGTCGGGCAGGGGCTGGCCGGCCGGGTAGCCGAGCACCACGGCGGCCTGGGTGCGGACCAGCTCGGTGAGCTGCGGCAGGGACCGGCCGACGACCACGGCGCGGACGGGGCCGGCGGGTGCGGCGGGCACCCCGGGCAGGGCGGCGATCAGCGGGGTGGGTCGGCCCCAGGCGGCGGCGAGGCGTCCCCAGTCGACGTCGGCGACGGTGAGGGCCGGCTCGGCGGCGTTGACGAGGCGGCCGAGTGCGGTGACCGCCTCGGCGGCGGGCAGCGGGTTGACGCCGCCCCGGGTGAGCCGGGCGGTCAGCGCGGCGGTGGCCGCGGCCATCCCGTCGGAGGCCCAGGCGCCCCAGGCGAGCGCGGTGGCGGGCAGCCCCTGGCCGCGCCGCCAGGCCGCGAACGCGTCGAGGTACGCGTTGGCCGCCGCGTAGTTGCCCTGGCCGGCGCTGCCGACGACCCCGGCGAGGGAGGAGAAGAGCACGAACGCGTCGAGGTCCCGGCCGGCGGTGGCCTCGTGCAGCACCCGGGCGGCGCGGACCTTGCCGTCGAGGACGGTCTGCATCCGGGCCGGGTCGAGGCCGTCGAGGACGCCGTCGTCGACGACCCCGGCGGTGTGCACGACGGCGGTCAGGTCCGGCAGACCGGCGACCAGCGCGGCGACGGCGTCGGCGTCGGTGACGTCGCAGGCCACGATCCGGGCGGCGCCCAGCTCGGCCAGCTCCCCGGTCAGCTCGGCGGCGCCGGGGGCGTCGGGGCCCCGCCGGGAGGCGAGCACCACCTCGGCGGCCCCGTTGGCCAACAGCCACCGGGCGGTGTGCCGGCCCAGCGCACCGGTGCCGCCGGTGACCAGCACCGTGCCCGACGGCTGCCAGCCCGCCCCGACGGGCGGGGCGGCCGGGACGAGCCGGCGGCCGAAGGTGCCCTGCGGTCGGATCGCCACCTGGTCGTGGCCGGCGTCGGCGAGGACGGCGAGCAGCGCGTCCCCGGTGGCCCGGTCGAGGCGATCGGCGGCCCCACCCGTCGGGTCGGCCCCGCCGGGCCGGGTGTCGTCGGCGGGCCGGGTGCCGTCGCCGGGCCGGGTGTCGTCGGCGGGCCGGGCGGGGCGGGCGGGCAGGTCGATCAGGCCGCCCCAGCGGTCGGGCTGTTCCAGGGCGACGACCCGGCCGAGTCCCCAGGCCGCCGCCGACGCCGGGTCGGCGACGGTCTCGCCGCCGCCGACGGACACCGCGCCCCGGGTGACGCACCAGAGCCGGCCGGGCAGGCCGGTGTCGGCGAGGGCCTGGACGAGGGCGAGCAGCAGCGCGGTGCCGGCCGGCACGGCGGGAACGTCCGGCAGGCCCGGGTCCCCCTCGGGCAGCACGCACACCACCCCGGCCCACCCCGACCCGCCGAACTCCCGCAGCGCCTCGCCCAACTCCCCACGGCCCACCCCAACGGGCACAACGAGCCGATCAATGCGCGCCCCCGCACCCCCCAGCACGCCCGCGATCCCCGCCCGCTCCACGCGATCTTGCACTTCGGGCCCCGACGAAGGCCGCGTAACGCCCGTGTCGGGGGCCGCAACTGCAAGATCGGCGGGGGTGGGGGTGACGACCAGCCAGCGGGTTGTCAGGGCCGGGGTGGGGGCGGGGCGGACGGGTTCCCAGTCGACGCGGTACGACCAGGCGTTCAGGGTGGCGTCGCGGAGGCGGGCCCTGCGCCAGGACGACAGGACCGGCACGGCCGGGGCGAGGGCCTCGACGGCGGACGGGTCGTCCTGCACGGCGAGGTGGGACGCCACGGCGGGCAGGTCGCCGCGTTCCACGGCCGCCCAGAAGTCGCCCTCCGCGCCGTCGGCGGGCCCGGACTGGTCGGCGGCGGGGGCGAACTCGGGCCAGTAGCGCTGGTGCTGGAACGCGTACGTGGGCAGGTCGACCCGGATCGCGCCGGTGTCGGCGAACCACGGCTGCCAGGTGACGGGCACACCGTGGACGTGCAGCTCGCCGAGGGCGGCGAGCAGGGCGGCGGGCTCGGGCCGGTCGGCGCGCTGGGCGGCGACGGCGAGGACGCCGGTGTCGCCGGACAGCGCGTCGGCGGTCATCGCGGTGAGCACGCTGCGCGGCCCGACCTCCAGGAACGTGTCGACCCCGGCGGCGCGCAGCGCGGTCACCCCGTCGGCGTACCGGACGGCCTCCCGGACGTGCCGCACCCAGTGCTCGGCCGTGCGGATCTCGTCGGGGTCGGCGAGCGCTCCGGTCAGGTTCGACACCACCGGCAGCAGCGGGGCGGCGAACGTCAGCTTGTCGAGCACCGCCCGGAACCGGGCCAGCATCGGCTCCATGAGCGGGCTATGGAAGGCGTGGCTGACGGCGAGCCGGCGGGTGCGGGCACCCCGGTCCCGCCAGGTCCGCTCGACCCTGTCGAGGGCGTCGACGTCGCCGGACACCACGACCGAGTCCGGCCCGTTGACGGCGGCGATCCCGACCCGGTCGGTCAGCCCGTCCAGCGTCGCCACGACGTCGGCCTCCGGCGCGGCCACGGCGAGCATCCCGCCGCCGGCCGGCAGGGCCTGCATCAGCCGGCCCCGGGCGGCGACCAGCGCGCAGGCGTGTTCGAGGGAGAGCACCCCGGCCACGTGGGCGGCCGTGACCTCGCCGATCGAGTGGCCGCCCACGAGGTCCGGCGCGATCCCGAACGACTCCACGAGCCGGAACAGGGCAACCTCGACGGCGAACAGGCCGGCCTGGGTGAACACGGTCTGGTCCAGCAGGCCCGCCTCGGCGGTGCCGTCGGCGGCGAACAGCACCTCCCGCAGGGGGCGCGGCAGGGCCCGGTCCAGGTGCCCGCACGCCTCGTCGAGGGCGGCGGCGAAGACGGGGAAGGTCTCGTACAGCTCCCGGCCCATGCCGGCGCGCTGCGCGCCCTGGCCGGAGAAGAGGACCGCGAGCTGACCGCGGGTCGAGCCCGTACCGGTGAGCACGGCGCCGGCCGGCGAGCCGGCGGCGAGGGCCCGCAGCCCGGCGAGCAGGTCGTCCCGGCCGGTGGCGGCGACGACGGCGCGGGTGTCCAGGGGCGACCGGGAGACGACCGACGAGTGGGCGACGTCGAGGGGACGCAGGTCGGCGTCGGCGTCCAGCCACGCCGCCCAGCGGCCGGCCTGGGCCGCGAGCGCGGCCTCCGACCGGGCCGACAGCAGCACCGGTACGACCGGACGGCCGGCCGTCGGGGCCGGGGAGTCCTCGCCCGGCTCGGTAGCGGGGGCCTGCTCGACGATGGTGTGCGCGTTGGTGCCGGACACCCCGAACGACGACACGGCAGCCCGACGGGGCCGGTCCACGGCCGGCCACGGGGTCGCCTCGGTGGCGAGACTGACGGCCCCGGCGGTCCAGTCGATGTGCGGGGACGGCTGGTCGACGTGCAGGGTGGGCGGGACGATCCCGTGCCGGATGGCCAGCACCATCTTGATCAGCCCGGCGACGCCGGCGGCGGCCTGGGTGTGGCCGATGTTCGACTTGACCGAGCCGAGCAGCAGCGGCGCGGCGTCGCCCCGGTCCTGCCCGTACGTGGCCAGCAGCGCCTGCGCCTCGATCGGGTCGCCGAGCCGGGTGCCGGTGCCGTGCGCCTCGACCACGTCGACCTGCTCTCCGGTGAGCCGGGCGTTGGCCAGGGCCTGCCGGATGACCCGCACCTGGGAGGGGCCGTGCGGGGCGCTCAGGCCGTTGGACGCGCCGTCCTGGTTGACGGCGCTGCCCCGGACCACGGCGAGGACCGGGTACCCGTGGCGCTGGGCGTCGGAGAGGCGGGCGAGCAGCAGCATGCCGATGCCCTCGGACCAGGAGGTGCCGTCCGCGCCGTCGGCGAACGCCTTGCACCGGCCGTCGGCGGCGAGGCCGCGCTGCCGGGAGAAGCCGACGAAGACCGCCGGGGTGGGCATGACCGTCACGCCGCCGGCCAGCGCCAGCTCGCAGTCGCCGTTGCGCAGTGCCTGCGCGGCGAGGTGCACGGCGACCAGCGACGACGAGCAGGCGGTGTCGACGGTGACCGCCGGCCCTTCGAGGCCGAGGGTGTACGCGACCCGGCCGGAGATGACACTGGTGGCGTTGCCGGTGAGCAGGTGCCCCTCGCCGTTCTCGGCCTGGGCCTGGGCCATCATCCCGTCGTAGCCGTGCGACGCGGCCCCGACGAACACGCCGGTTCGGCTGCCCCGCACCGCCGGCAGCGGCAGCCCGGCCCGCTCGAACGCCTCCCAGGACGTCTCCAGCAGCAGCCGCTGCTGCGGGTCCATGGCGACGGCCTCGCGGGGCGAGATGCCGAACACGTCGGCGTCGAAGTCGGCGGCGTCGTAGACGAAGCCGCCCTCGGACACGTAGCTGGTGCCCGGGTTGTCGGGGTCGGGGTGGAACAGCCGGTCGAGGTCCCAGCCCCGGTCGGCGGGGAACGGGCCGATGCCGTCCCCGCCGTCGCGGACGAGGTCCCAGAGCTGCTCCGGCGAGGAGACGCCGCCCGGGTAGCGGCAGCTCATCGCCACGATGGCGATGGGCTCCTGCGCCCGGTCCTCCAGCTCGCGCAGCCGCCGCCGGGTGCGCCGCAGCTCCGAGGTCGTACGCTTCAGGTACTCGACGTACTTCTCGTCCTCGTTGCTCACCGTGGACCCACCTCACTCGGCATGCCGTGGTCGTTGCGGCTGGTCACGACGTCTCCAGCTCGCGGTCGATCAGGTCGAAGATGTTCTCGGCGGTGGCCGACTCCAGGTCGTCGTCGCCGTCCGCCTCCGACTGCCGCTCGGCCAGCCGGTCCAGCAGACCGTGCAGCCGGTCGGTGATCCGGCGGAACTCGTCGTCGGTCGGGTCGAGGCCGGCGAGCGCCGCCTCGAGGCGGTCGAGCTCCCGCCCGGCCGCCGCCGAGGTGTCCGCCGCTCCGGCCGGGGCGAACTGCCCGGCGAGGTGCGCGGCGAGCGCCGCCGGCGTCGGGTTGTCGAAGACCAGCGTCGCGGGCAGCCGCAGCCCGGTGGCCGCCCCGAGCCGGTTGCGCAGCTCGACCGCGGTGAGCGAGTCGAAGCCGAGTTCCCGGAACGCGCGGGTCGGTTCGATGCCGGCCGGGTCCCCGTGGCCGAGGACGACGGCCACGTGCGACAGCACCAGGTCGCGCAGGGCGCGTACCCGCTTGTCGTCGGAGAGGCCGGCCAGGGTAGCAGCGAACGCCTGCCCGTCGGCGGCCTCACCGGCGGCGGCCCGGCGGCCGGCGGTTCGGACCAGGCCGGCCAGCAGCGGGTGGACGGGCGCGCCCGGCGCCGCCAACCCGGTGCTGATCTTCGCCGGCATGAGGACGGGGCGTTCGGACCGCCAGCCGGCGTCGAACAGGGCGAGGGCCTCGTCGTTGGACAGGGCGGCCATGCCGCCCCGGTCGAGCCGGCGGATGTCGGTGGCGTCGAGGTGCCCGGTCATGCCGCTGGCCTGCGCCCACCGGCCCCAGGCCAGGGCGACGGCCGGCAGGCCGAGGGCCCGACGGTGCTCGGCGAGGGCGTCGAGGAACGCGTTGCCGGCGGCGTAGTTGCCCTGCCCCGGGCCGCCGAACA
Source organism: Micromonospora sp. NPDC002296 (assembly GCF_040296145.1). Lineage (NCBI taxonomy): Bacteria > Bacillati > Actinomycetota > Actinomycetes > Micromonosporales > Micromonosporaceae > Micromonospora > Micromonospora sp. NPDC002296. The sequence continues at coordinate 5,088 of NZ_JBEOWQ010000076.1, read as the reverse complement.
CGCCTGCGGCGGCGGAGAACAGCACGAACGCGGTCAGCTCGTGGCCGAGGGTGGCCCGGTGCAGGTTCCAGGCGGCGTCGACCTTGGGCCGCAGCACCGCGTCGAGCCGGTCGGGGGTGAGCGAGGAGACGGTGGCATCGTCGAGGACCCCGGCGGCGTGCACGACGGCCCGCAGCGGCTGCCGGGCGTCCACCATGGACAGCACGTCGGCGACGGCGTCCGGGTCGGCCAGGTCGGCGGCGACGATCGACACGTCCGCGCCGAGCGCCTTGAGGTCGGCCAGCAGCTCGTCGGCGCCCTCGGCGTCGGGGCCGCGCCGGCTGACCAGGAGGAGCTGCCGGGCATCGTGCGCGGTGACCAGGTGCCGGCAGAGCAGCGCGCCGAGGGTGCCGGTGGCGCCGGAGACCAGGACGGTGCCGTCGAGCCGGGGCGGCTGCGGGATGCTCAGGGCGAGCTTGCCGACCTGCCGGGCCTGGCTCAGGAAGCGGAACGCCTCCGGGGCCCGCCGCACGTCCCAGGTGCGCCGGGGCAGCGGGCGCAGCGCGCCGGTGGCGAAGAGAGCCATCAGCTCGCCGAATATCCGGCCGATGGCGTCCGGCCCGGCCTCGATGAGGTCGAACACCTGGTAGTCGACGCCGGGGTGGGCCTCAGCGACCCGCTGCGGGTCCCGCTTGTCGGTCTTGCCCATCTCGACGAACCGGCCGCCGGGGGCGAGCAGCCGCAGGGACGCGTCGACGAACTCGCCGCTGAGCGCGTTGAGCACCACGTCGACGCCCCGCCCGCCGGTGCGGTCGCGGAACTCCTCGGCGAAGTCGAGGGTGCGGGAGGAGGCGAGGTGCGCGTCGTCGAGGCCGGTGGCGCGCAGCGCCGGCCACTTGCCGGGGCTGGCCGTGCCGTAGACCTCCGCGCCGAGGTGGCGGGCGATCTGCACGGCGGCCATCCCGACGCCGCCGGCCGCGGCGTGCACCAGCACGGACTCCCCCGCCGCCAGCCGGGCCAGCTCGGCCAGGCCGTACCAGGCGGTCAGGAACACCACCGGCACGGCGGCGGCCTCGGCGTACGACCAGTCGTCGGGGATGCGGGTGAGCAGGCGGCGGTCGGTGGCCGCGACGGAGGAGAACGACCCGGAGAAGATGCCCATCACCCGGTCGCCCGGGGCGAGGTCGGTGACCCCCGGCCCGACGTCGAGCACCACGCCGGCCCCCTCGTTGCCCAGCACCTCCTGGTCGGGCACCATGCCCAGCGCCAGCACCACGTCGCGGAAGTTCAGGCCGGAGGCACGCATCGCGACGAGGACGTGGCCGGCCGGCAGGTCACCCTGCGCCGGGGCGGGCAGCAGGGCCAGGTTCTCCAGCGTCCCCTTCTCGGTGACGTCGAGCCGCCACGGCGTGCCGTCGGCCGGCAGCGGCAGCGCCCCGGCGTCGCGGGCCCGGGCCAGCCGGGGCGTCAGCGGCGCGCCGTCGCGGACCGCGAGCTGCGGCGCGCCGGAGGCGACGGCCGCCGGGACGGCCGCGAGGGAGGCGGCGGCGCCGTCGGTGTCGAGCAGCGTGAACCGGCCCGGGTGCTCGGACTGGGCCGACCGGACCAGCCCCCACACGGCGGCGCCGGCCAGGTCGCGGGGGGCCTCGCCGGGGGCCGCGCCGACCGCGCCGGCGGTGTGCAGGACCAGCCGGGACTGCTCCAGCCGGGGCTCGCCGAGCCACGCCTGCACCAGCGCGAGGGCGTCCCGGGCGGCGTCGTGCGCGGCCTCGGCCGCCCGCGCCGGGTCCGAGCCGGCCCTCAGGCCGACCACCACCTCGGGTACGTCCCCGGAGCGCTCGATTGCGGCGACCAGCGCCGCCAGGTCGGGGTGGCCGTCGACGGGGTGCCCGGCGGCGGCCAGCGCGTCGCCGAGGCCGGGGGTGTCGTCGCCGAGCAGCGCCCAGCGGGTCGTCCCCGCCGCCGCGTCGCCCGCCGGCAGCGGCGTCCAGTCCAGGTGGAACAGGGCGCTGCGGCGCAGCGCGGCTGCCTCGTCGGCGCGGCCGGCGGCGACCGGGCGGAAGGTCAGCGACTCGACGGTGGCGACCGGCTGGCCGGCGGTGTCGGCGAGGGTCACCGCGACGGTGTCCGGGCCCAGCGACCGCATCCGCACCCGCAGCCGGGTCGCGCCGTGGGCGTGCAGGCCGACCGCCCGGAAGGCGAACGGCATCCAGCCGGTGCCGGGAGCGGCGTCCTCGCCCAGCAGGTCGGTGAGCCCGCTGGCCTGGAGAGCCGCGTCGAACAGGGCCGGGTGCAGCCCGAACCGGGACGCCTCGGCGGCGGCCGAGTCGGGCAGCGCCACCTCGGCGTAGACCTCGTCGGCGCCGCGCCACACCCGGCGCAGGCCCCGGAAGGCGGGGCCGTAACCGAGACCTCCCTCGGCCATCCGTGCGTACCAGGCGTCGAGGTCGGCGTCGACCTCGACCGCGTCGGCCGGAGGCCACTGCCCCGCGACGACCACCGGGGCGGGAAGCTGCGGGAGCAGCAGGCCCTCGGCGTGCCGGGTCCACTCGCCGGAGCCGTCGTCCTCGGGCCGGGAGTGCACGGTGACGACCCGCTCGCCGGCGTCGCTCGGCGCGCCGACGCGCACCTGCACCTGAACGGCGCCGCCCGGTGGGAGGACGAGGGGGCTGATCAGCGTCAGGTCGCCCACGTGCCCGGCGTCGACCTCGTCGCCGGCCCGGACCACCATGTCGACGACGCCGGTGCCGGGGACGATCACCGCCCCGCCGACGGCATGGTCGGCCAGCCACGGGTGGGTACGCACCGACAGTCGTCCGGTGAGCACCACCGTCTGGTCCTCGGCGACGGGGATCGCCGCGCTGAGCAGCGGGTGGCCGGCGTCCTGGAGGCCGGCGGAGCCGACGTCCCGAACCCGGTGGGCGGGCGGGTCCAGCCAGTACCGGGCCCGGTCGAAGGCGTACGTGGGCAGCTCGACGGTCGCCGTGGCGGCCAGGACCTTCGTGAGGTCGACGGGCAGGCCGATGGCGTGCGCGGTGGCCAGGTTCGTCAACAGCCGGGTCGGGTCGTCGTCACCCCGACGCAGGCTGCCCAGGGTGTGCCCGGTGGTTCCGGCGTCGTCCAGGATCGCCGTCACCGGCATCGTCAACACCGGATGCGGGCTGATCTCCACGAACGTGCTGTGGCCGGCCGCGATCGCCACCCGGACGGCGGCGTCGAACTGCACCGTCCGGCGCAGGTTGTCGTACCAGTACTGCGCGCCCATGGAGGTCGGGTCCACCCAGTCCCCGGTCAACGTCGACACCAACCGCACATCGCCGGCCTGCGGGGCCACGCCGGCCAGGTCCGCCCGCAACTGCTCCGCGACGTCCTGCACCGACGCCGAGTGCGACGCGTAGTCCACCGGAATCAACCGGGCCCGGATCCCCTCGGCCTGGCACGCCTCCACGAGGTCCGCCACCGGCTGCGGCGGACCCGACACGACCACCGTGCCCGGACCGTTCACCGCCGCCACCCCCACACCCGGGAATCCCGGCAGCCGCTCGGCGACCGCCTGCGCGGACAGGTCCACCGACGCCATCGCCCCCGTGCCCCGCAACACCGCCAGGGCACGCGAACGCAAAGCAACCGTCCTCGCCGCGTCGTCCAGCGACAGGATCCCCGCCACACACGCGGCACCGATCTCACCCTGCGAGTGACCGATCACCGCCTGCGGGGAGACGCCCGCGTGCCGCCACACCGCCGCCAACGCGATGCCGACGGCCCACAGCACCGGCTGCACCACCTCGACCCGCTCCAACCACGACTCGTCCTCACCGGTGAGCACCGCGACGAGATCCACGTCCAGGAACGGAGCCAGGGCACGCTGACACTCCGCCAACCGCGCGTCGAACACCGGCGTCCGACCGACCAGACCGGCCGCCATCCGCGCCGACTGCGCACCCTGACCCGGGAACACGAACACCGGACCCGCGCCGTGCGACGCGGCCACACCCGTCACCACGCCGGCGGCAGGCAGGCCGCCCGCGAGCGCTTCCAGGCCCGCCAGCAGCTCCTCGACGCTCGACCCGACGACCGAGGACCGCCGGTCGAACGTGGACCGGGTCGTGGCGAGGGACCACGCCACGGCATCGGCGTCGAGGGCACCGCGTCCCTGAAGGTGGGCGGCGAGGCGGGCGGCCTGACCGGCGAGGGCGGCCCCGGACCGGGCCGACACCGGCCACACCGTCACGTCCGCGCCGACCAGGCCCGGGGCCACGGCGACGACGTCCGGGTCGGCGGGCTCGTCGGCCTGCTCGATGATGATGTGCGCGTTGGTGCCGGACATGCCGAACGACGACACCGCCGCCCGCCGCGCCCGGCCCGTCTCCGGCCACGGCGTTGCCTCGGTGACGAGGGCGACCGCCCCGGCCGTCCAGTCGATGTGCGACGACGGCGCGTCGACGTGCAGCGTCGCGGGTACGGTCCCGTGGCGCATCGCCTGCACCATCTTGATGATTCCGGCGACGCCGGCGGCTGCCTGGGTGTGGCCGATGTTCGACTTGATGGACCCGAGCAGCAGCGGCGCGGCGTCGCCCCGGTCCTGGCCGTAGGTGGCCAGCAGCGCCTGCGCCTCGATCGGGTCGCCCAGCGTCGTGCCCGTGCCGTGCGCCTCCACCACGTCCACGTCCACCGTCGACAGCCCCGCCGACGCGAGGGCCTGCCGGACCACCCGCTGCTGCGAGGGACCGTTCGGCGCGGTGAGGCCGTTGGACGCGCCGTCGGAGTTGACCGCGCTGCCGCGCACGATCGCCAGCACGTGATGCCCGTTGCGGCGGGCATCGGACAGCCGCTCGACCAGCAGCACGCCGACGCCCTCGCCCCAGCCGGTGCCGTCGGCCGCCTCCGCGAACGGCTTGCAGCGGCCGTCGGCGGCGAGGGCCCGCTGGCGGGAGAACTCGGCGAACGTGCCGGGGGTGGTCATCACGGTGACGCCGCCGGCCAGGGCGAGGTCGCACTCGCCGCGCCGCAGGGCCTGCACCGCCAGGTGCAACGCCACGAGGGACGACGAACACGCCGTGTCAACCGACACCGCCGGCCCCTCCAACCCCAACGCGTACGCCACCCGAC
>NZ_JBEOWQ010000075.1:0-16366 GCF_040296145.1 Micromonospora sp. NPDC002296 | reverse complement strand
ACCGGGTCCACCCCCGCCGACTCCAACGACTCCCACGACGCCTCCAACAGCAACCGCTGCTGCGGATCCATCGCCAACGCCTCACGCGGCGAGATCCCGAAGAAGCCGGGATCGAACTCCGCAGCCCCGTACAGGAAACCGCCATGCCGCGTGTAGGAACTGCCCGGCCGGTCCGGGTCCGGGTCGAACAGGGTCTCCAGGTCCCAGCCCCGGTCCGCCGGGAACTCCCCGATCCCGTCCCCGCCACCGGCCAGCAACGCCCACAGCTGCTCGGGCGTCTCCACCCCGCCCGGGTACCGGCACGCCATGCCCACGATCGCGATCGGCTCGTCGAGGCCGGTGGTGGTCCGCGCGCCCGACGCGGCGACGGCGCTGGCGGACCCAGCCAGTTCGTCATGTACGTGGGCGGCCAGCGCCTGCGGGGTCGGGTAGTCGAACACCAGCGTCGAGGGCAGCCGCAGGCCGCCGGCCGCGTTCACCCGGTTGCGCAGGTCCACCGCCGTCAACGAGTCGAACCCGAGTTCCCGGAACGCCCGGTCCGCCGGCACCGACTCCGCCCCACCATGCCCGAGCACCTGGGCGACGAGACCCCGGATCAGCACGTCGATCTGGGCGCGGGCCTCCTCGGGGGCCAGGCCGGCGATGCGGGTGGCCCAGGTGGCCCCCTGTCCCGCCTGGCGGCGGGTGGTGGTCGCCCCGACCAGGGTGCGCAGCATCGGCGGCACCATGCCGGTGCCGGCCGAGGCCCGCAGGGCGGCCACGTCGATCACGGCCGGCACGAGGGCCGCCCGGTCCCCCGCGACCGCCGCGTCGAACAGCGCCAGACCGGTCTCGGCGCTCATCGCGGCGAGGCCACCCCTGGTCGTGGACCGGGTCCGCTCGGCCTCGCCGAGGGACGCCGCCATCCCGGGGGTGTCCCACATGCCCCACGCCAGCGACACCGCCGGCAGGCCCGCCTGCCGCCGGTGCACCGCGAGGGCGTCCAGGAACGCATTCCCCGCCGCGTACGCCGCCTGACCCGGCGAGCCCAGCACCCCGGCCACCGACGAGAACAACACGAACAGGTCCAGGTCCAGCCCCGCCGTCGCCTCGTGCAGGAACCAACCCGCCGACACCTTCGGCGCCAGCACACCCGCCAACCGCTCCGCGCTGATCCCCGAAACCACACCGTCGTCCAGCACGCCGGCCGTGTGCACCACGCCCGCCAACCGGCCCGCCGAGGCGACCTCGGCGACCAGTGCGCTCACCTGCTCCCGGTCCGTCACGTCACACGCCACCACCCGGGCGGCGGCACCCAACCCGGCCAACCGCTCCACCAGCTCGGCCGCGCCCGCAGCGTCAGGGCCCCGCCGCGACAGCAGCACCAGCGACCGCACCCCGTGCGCCACCACCAGGTGCTCCGCGACGAGGGCGCCCAGCGAGCCGGTGCCGCCGGTCACCAGCACCGTGCCCTCACCCACCACGGGTGACGGGTCCGGCACGGACGCGCGTACCAGGCGCGGAGCGCGGACCTCGCCGGCCCGGACCGCGACCTGGCCGCCGGTGGCGAGCGGTTCGTCCGCCACCCGGGCGAGCAGGCCCAGCACCGCCGCATCGGCGTCGGCATCGAGATCCGCGAGGACGATCCGGCCCGGATGCTCCGACTGCGCCGACCGCAGCAGGCCCCACACCGCCGCACCCGCCAGGTCCGTCACCTCGTCACCGTCCCGAGCCGCTACCGCGCCCCGGGTCACCACGACCAGCCTCGACTCCGCGAGGGCGTCGGCGGCCAGCCAGGACCGCACGGTCGCCAGCACACCGGACGTCACCGCCCGCACCGCGTCGGGGACCGCCACGCCGGGGGCACCGACGGGCACCGGCAGCACCAACCCCGGCGGCACCGCCGCACCCGCCGCGACCGCGTCCACCACCGCAGCCACATCCGGGTACGAAACCAACCCGCCCCGGGCCGCCAGCTCACCGGCCAGCCCGGCACCACCCTCGCCGCCGGCCAGCCCGGCAGCGCCCTCGCCGCCGACACTGTGGAGCTGCCCCGGCTGCGCTACCAGCAGCGCCCACCCGGCCGCGTCGCCGGCGGAAAGCGCTTCCTCCGCCTGCCACGCCACCTCGAACAGCGACCGGCTCGCCGGGTTCGGGGCGGCCACCCCGCTCATCTCCCGCAGCACCAGCGAGTCCACCGACACCACGGCCGCCCCCGAGGAGTCCACCGCGACCAACCGCACCCCGGAGCCCTCACGGGTCAACCGCACCCGCAACACCGACGCCCCCGAGGCGTGCACCTGCACGCCGGAGAACGCGAACGGCACCCGGGGCGCGGTCGACTCCTCGAACAGCAGCGCGATCGGGTGCAGGGCGGCGTCCGACAGCGCCGGGTGCACCCCGAACGCCGCCGCGTCGCCGGCCCCCTGCTCCGGCAGGGCCACCTCGGCGAACACCTCGCCCCCGGCCGTCCAGAGCCGCCGCAGGCCCTGGAACACCGGCCCGTACGCCAGGCCCCGCTCCGCCACGGTCGGGTACCAGCCGGCGAGGTCCACCTCGGACGCGCCGGCCGGCGGCCACTCGGCCAGCACCGGCTCGTCGGCCGACACCGGCTCCAGCGCGCCCTCGGCATGCCGGACCCACTCGGGGTCGGCGTCCTCCTCCGGCTGGGAGTGCACGGTCACCGACCGCAGGCCGGAGGCGTCGGCCGCGCCGACGCGCACCTGCACCCGCACCCCACCCGAGCCGGGCAACACCAACGGCGCGGCCACGGTCAGCTCCCGCACCCGCGACGCGCCCACCTCGTCGCCGGCCCGCACCGCCAGCTCCACCAACGCCGTACCCGGCACCACCACCACACCACCGACCACATGATCGGCCAACCACCCGTGCGTCGACACCGACAACCGACCGGTCAGCACCACCATGTCCTCGCCGGCCACCGACACGGCCGCGCCGAGCAGCGGGTGCCCGGCCGCGCCGAGGCCGGCCCCGGAGACGTCCGTCCACCGGCCGGCGGGCTCCAGCCAGTACCGCTGGTGCTGGAAGGCGTACGTCGGCAGGTCGACCCGCTCGCCCCCGCCGGCGAGCAGGCGGGTCCAGTCGACGGCCAGGCCGTGGACGTGCAGCTGGGCGAGGGCCTCCAGGGCGGCCTGCGGCTCGGGCCGGTCGTGCCGGGACACCGCGACCAGCAGGGACGCGGGCTCGTCGCCGGGCCGGTCGGCGAGGCAGCCCTGCGCCATGGCGGTGAGCACGCCGCCCGGGCCCAGCTCCAGGTAGGTGCCGACCTCCTCGGCGTGCAGGCTGTTGACGGCGTCGGCGAAACGCACGGCGCCCCGGACGTGCCGCACCCAGTACCGGGGGTCGCGGAGCTGCTCCGGTTCGGCGATCCGGCCGGTCAGGTTGGACACCACCGGGATCGTCGGCGGGTGGTAGGTCAGCGTGTCCGCGACGGCCGCGAACTCCGCCAGCATCGGGTCCATCCGGACGCTGTGGAAGGCGTGGCTGACCCGCAGTCGGCGGGTCGGGGTGCCCCGGTCGGACCACACCCGCTGGAGTTCGTCGAGGGCGTCGACGTCCCCGGCGACCACGACGGCGGTGGGGCCGTTCACGGCGGCGACGTCGAGGCGGTCGGCCAGTCCGGCCAGGCTCGCGGCGACGGCGGCCTCGTCGGCGCCGATCGCGAGCATGCCGCCGCCGGCGGGCAGCGCCTGCATGAGCCGGCCCCGCGCCGCCACCAGGGCGCACGCGTCGGCCAGGGAGAACACCCCGGCGACGTGCGCGGCGGCGATCTCCCCGATGGAGTGCCCGGCGACGAGGTCCGGGGTGAGGCCGAACGACTCGACGAGGCGGAACAGGGCCACCTCGACGGCGAACAGGCCGGCCTGGGTGAACACGGTCTGGTCCAGCAGCTCCGCCTCGGGCGTGCCCGGCGAGGCGAACATGACCTCCCGCAGCGGGCGCGGCAGCAGCGGGTCCAGGTGCCCGCACGCCTCGTCCAGGGCGGCGGCGAACACCGGGAACGCGGCGGCCAGCTCGCGACCCATGCCGGGGCGCTGGGCGCCCTGGCCGGAGAAGAGGAACGCCACCCGGCCGCGCGGGGACGCCGACCCGGTGGTGACGGTGCCGTCCGGCTCCCCGTCTGCGAGGGCGCGCAGCCCGGCGATCAGGTCGTCGGGGCCCTCGGCCAGGACGACGGCCCGGTGTTCGAGGCCGGAGCGGCTGATCGAGGAGACGGCGACGTCCACCGGTCGGGGGGCGACACCTCGGCCGCGGGCTGCGGCGATGCCGGCTACGCCGTCGGCGGCGGATAGGTGGTCGGCCCACCGGGCGGCCTGCCCGGCGAGCGCCTCGGCGGTGCGGGCGGAGAGCAGCACCGGGGCCAGCGGCAGCGCCACCGGCCCGCCGGCCGGGGCGTCGTCGGCGGGCGGGGCGTCGTCGACCGGGGCCTGCTCCAGGATGACGTGGGCGTTCGTACCGCTGATGCCGAAGGACGACACGGCGGCCCGGCGCGGCCGGTCGGACGCCGGCCACGGGCGGGCCTCGGTCAGCAGCGAGACCTGGCCGGCGGTCCAGTCGATGTGCGGGGACGGCTCGTCGACGTGCAGGGTGCGGGGCATCGAGCCGTGCCGGATCGCCTCGATCATCTTGATCAGGCCGGCGGCGCCCGCCGCAGCCTGGGTGTGGCCGAGGTTCGACTTGATCGAGCCGAGCCAGAGCGGCCCGCCCTCGCCCCGGTCCTGCCCGTACGTGGCGAGCAGCGCCTGCGCCTCGATCGGGTCGCCGAGGGTGGTGCCGGTGCCGTGCGCCTCGACCACGTCCACGTCCGCCGGGGAGAGCCGGGCGTTGGCCAGGGCCTGCCGGATCACCCGCTCCTGGGAGGGGCCGTTGGGGGCGGTGAGGCCGCTGGACGCGCCGTCCTGGTTCACGGCGCTGCCGCGCACGACGGCGAGGATCCGGCGGCCGTCGCGGCGGGCGTCGGAGAGCCGCTGGAGCAGCAGCACGCCGACGCCCTCGGACCAGCCGGTCCCGTCGGCGGACGCGGCGAACGACTTGCACCGCCCGTCCGAGGCGAGGCCGCGCTGCCGGGAGAAGTCGGCGAAGGTGCCCGGGGTGGACATCACGGTCACGCCGCCGGCCAGCGCGAAGTCGCAGTCACGCTGGCGCAGCGCCTGCACGGCGAGGTGCACCGCCACCAGCGACGACGAGCACGCGGTGTCGACGGTGACGGCCGGCCCCTCCCACCCGAAGGTGTACGCCACCCGGCCGGAGACGACGCTGCCGGAGTTGCCGGTGCCGATGTACCCCTCGACGCCGTCGGGCAGGTCCAGCACCCGGGACGCGTAGTCGTGGTACATCACCCCGGCGAAGACGCCGGTGCGGCTGCCGCGCAGCCGCTGCGGGTCGAGGTCGGCGTGCTCGATCGCCTCCCAGGAGGTTTCCAGCAGCAGCCGCTGGTGCGGGTCCATGGCCAGCGCCTCGCGGGGGCTGATGCCGAAGAAGCCCGGGTCGAACTGCGCCGCGTCGTAGAGGAACCCGCCCTGGCTGGTGTACGAGGTGCCCGGGTTGTCCGGGTCGACGTGGAACAGCCGCTCCAGATCCCAGCCCCGGTCGGTGGGGAAGTCGCCGACGCCGTCGCCGCCGGAGTCGACCAGGTCCCACAGCTCCGCCGGGCTGGACACCCCGCCCGGGAACCGGCACGCCATCCCGATGACGGCCATCGGCTCGCGGTCCTTGGCCTCCACCTCACGCACCCGCCGACGGGCGTCGCGCAGGTCGGCGGTCGCGCGCCGGAGGTAGTCGAGGAACTCAGCCTCAGTGGGCATCGGGCCACTCCGTATCGGGAATCGGGGTGCGGAACATGCCGGATCAGGCCGAGCCGAGTTCTTCGTCCAGGAAGCTGAAGATCTCCTCGGCGGATGCCGAGGACAGGTTCCCGTCGTCGCCGGTGGCGTCCTGGGCGCCGGAGCCGGTGTAGGTCCACAGGGAGAGCAGTTCGCGCAGCCGGTCGCCGACGGCGACCCGGTCGGCGTCGCCGTCCGCCACGGTCCGCATGACGTGCTCCAGCTTGTTCAGCTCGCCGAGCACCGTCAGCGCGGACGTGCTCCGCTCGGCCAGCAGCGCACCCCGCAGGTGCTCGACGAGGGCCGCCGTGGTGGGCCGGTCGTAGATCAGCGTGGACGGCAGGCGCAGGCCGGTGGCCGCGTTGAGGCGGTTGCGGAACTCGACGGCGGTGAGCGAGTCGAAGCCGAGTTCGACGAAGCCGCGTTCGACGTCGATGGACCGGATCGAGGCGTACCCGAGGACGGCGGCGGCGTGCGTGCGGACCAGGTCGGACAGCACCTGGTCGCGGTCGGCCTCGGCGGTGGCGGCGAGGGTGTCGCGCAGCGCCGCCGCCGGGTCGCGCTCGGCGGCGCGGGCCGCGCCCGTGGTCGCCGGGCGGACCAGCGACCGCAGCACCGGCGGCACCGCGGCGGGCCCGTGCCGGCCGATCAGGGCGAGGTCGAGGTTGACCGGTACGACGACGGGGTCGGCGAACCGCAGCGCCTCGCTGAACAGGTCCATGCCCTCCTCGGCGGCGAGCGGGACGAAGCCGCCCCGGTTCATCCGGTCCTCGTCGACGTGCCCCGGCTGCCCGTCGCCGGTGTCGTTGGCCCACGGCCCCCAGGCCATGGAGGTGGCGGGCAGCCCCCGGTCGTGCCGGTGCTGGGCGAGCGCGTCGAGGAAGCAGTTGGCGGCGGCGTGGTTGGCCTGTCCGGGGCCACCGAACAGGCCGGCGGCGGAGGAGAACAGCACGAACGCGGCCAGGTCCAGCTTCTCGGTCAGCTCGTGCAGGTGCCAGGCGGCGTCGACCTTGGGCCGGAGCACGGCGTCGAACCGGTCCGGGGTGAGTGCGCCGAGGATGCCGTCGTCGAGCACTCCGGCCGCGTGCACCACGCCGCTGAGCGGCCGGTCTGCGGGGAGCTGGTCGATCAGCAGGGCCAGCGCGTCGCGGTCGGTGACGTCGCAGGCGGCCACCCGGGCGGTCGTGCCCAGCGCGGCGAGTTCGTCGACGAGCGTCGCCACGCCGGGGGCGTCCCCGCCGGTGCGGCTGACCAGCAGCAGGTGGCGTACCCCGTGCCGGTCGGCCAGCCGGCGGGCCACCAGCCGGCCCAGCGCGCCGGTCGCGCCGGTCACCAGGACGGTGCCGGCGGCCAGGTCGGGGTCGGGCCGGTCGGCGGGCGGCGGGCCGAGCCGGGTCAGCCGGGGGACGCGGAGCTGGCCGGCGCGCACCGCGAGCTGCGGCTCGCCGGTGGCGAGCGCCGCCGGCAGCAGGTCGGCGGCGGCCCGGTCGTCGTCGACGTCGACGTCGACCAGCACGATCCGGTCGGGGTTCTCCGACTGGGCGCTGCGCAGCAGCCCCCACGCGGTGGCGGCGGGCAGGTCGGCGATCCGGTCGCCCGCGTCGACCCGGACGGCGCCGCGGGTGACCACCACCAGCCGGGCGGTGGCGAGGGTGTCCTCGGCGAGCCACTGCTGGGCGAGCGCGAGGGTGCGGTGGCTGACCCGGTGGGCCAGCCGGGCCGGGTCCGGCTCGCCCGGGTCCGGCCCGCCGCAGGTGACGACCACCGCGTCGGGGACGGCCGCGCCGGCGCGTACCCCGGCGACCAGGGCGGCGAGGTCCGGGGACCGGTCGGCGGCGGGCCAGTCGTCGTCCAGGGCGACAATCCGGTACGGGCCGTCGGCGCGGGCCGCGTCGGGGGTGACCCAGTCGAGGCGGTGCAGGGACCGGGTGGCGGCGCGGCGGGCCGCGCTGAGCTGCTCGCCGGAGATGGGCCGCAGGACGAGGCCGGTGACGGAGGCGACCGGCGTCGCGCCGGTGTCGGTGACCGTCAACGCGACCGCCCCGGAACCGGTGGCGGTGAGCCGGATCCGCAGCTCCCGGGCTCGGGTCGGCCGGATCGTCACGCCGGTCCAGGCGAACGGCAGGCCGGGCCGGATGTCGGCGCCGCCCGTCGCGGGCGGCGGGGCGGCACCGTCGTCGGGGCCGGCTCCGGCGACGCTGGCGCCGATGGCGTGCAGCGCCGCGTCCAGCAGCGCGGGGTGCACCGAGAAGGCGGTGGTGTCGGTCGCCGCGTCGGCGTCCAGGGCCACCTCGGCGAGGATGTCGGTGCCGGAGCGCCACGCGGCGCGCAGGGACCGGAACACCGGCCCGTAGTGGTAGCCCTGCTCGGCGAGGCGGGTGTAGAGCCCGTCGAGGGCGATCGGCTCGGCGTCGGCGGGCGGCCACACGGCCGCCGGGGCGGCGGCCGGGTCCTCGGTGGCGGCGAGCAGGCCGGAGGCGTGCCGCTGCCACTGCCGGGACCCGTCGGTGGCGTCGTCGGGCCGGGTGTGCACGGAGACCGGCCGGTGCCCGGTGTCGTCGGCCGGGCCGACCCGGACCCGCAGGTCGACGCCGCCCTCGGCGGGAATCGCCAGGGGCGCTTCCAGGTTCAGCTCGGCCACCGAGGCGGTGTCGGCGTGCCGGCCCGTCCAGGACGCCAGCTCGACCAGCGCGGTGCCGGGCAGGAGCACGGTGCCCAGCACGGCGTGGTCGGCAAGCCACGGCTGGGCGGTCAGGGAGATCCGGCCGGTGAACAGCAGCCCCTCGTCGCCGGGCAGCTCGGCGACGGCGCTGAGCAGCGGGTGGTCGACGACGTCGAGGCCGACGGCGGGCAGAACGGCCCGGTGGGCGCCGGTGCGCTCCAGCCAGAACCGGTGCCGCTCGAACGCGTACGTGGGCAGGCCGACCGGGTCGGCCCCGGCGAGGATCCGACGGTGGTCGACCGGCAGCCCGACGGTGTGGGCGGCGGCGAGGGCGGCCAGCAGCCGGGTCGGCGCGTCGCCGTCCCCGCGCAGGGTGTCCAGCACCTGACCGGGGACGCCGGCCGAGGCGAGCGCCCCGGTCAGCTCGGCGGTCGACGCCGGGTCCGGCGACAACGCCACGAACGTGACGTGGCCGGCGGCGACGGCGGTCCGCAGTGCGGCGTCGAGGGAACCCGGCCGGCGGACCCCGTCGGCCCAGTGGCCGGCGTCCAGGGACGCCGGGTCGACCCAGTCCCCGGTCACGGCCGACAGCAGGCGGGCGGTGCCCGGCTGCGGGGCGAGGCCGGTCAGTTCGGCGCGGAGGCGGTCGGCGGCGGCATCGGTCGGGTCGGCGTCGTCGGCGGCCGGGTTGGCGTCGGCGTCGGTCGGGTCGGCGTCGGTCCGGTCCGCGACGGCCCGGGCCCGCAGGGCGACCACGCGGGCCGCGTCGGGCAGGGAGAGCACGCCGGCCACGCAGGCGGCGGTGACCTCGCCGTCGGCGTGACCGAGCACGGCGGCGGGGGTGACCCCGGCGTGCCGCCACACGGCGGCCAGGGCGACGCCGACGGCGAAGGCGACGGGCTGGGCCAGCTCCGGGCGGTCCACCCAGGACCGGTCCGCGCCGGTCAGCAGGGCGGCCGGGTCGACGTCCAGCCAGGGGGCGAGGGCGGGGCCACAGTCGGCGAGCGCGTCGTCGAGGGCGGGGCACCGGCCGACCAGACCGGCCACCGCGTCGAGGGTGACGCGGGCGTCCGGGAGGACGAACACGGGGCCCGGCCCGTGGCCGGTGACGACGCCGGTGAGCAGGTTGCCGGCCGGGGTGCCGGCGGCCAGCGCGTCCAGGCCGGCCAGCAGGTCCGGGGTGCCCGCGCCGAGCACCGCCGCCCGCCGGTCGAACGCCGACCGGGTGGTGGCCAACGACCAGGCCACCGCCGCCGGGTCGAGCCCGGGGTGCTCCCGCAGGTGCCGGGCCAGCCGGGCGGCCTGCGCGGCCAGGGCGGCCGTGGAGCGCGCCGACAGCGGCCACGCCACCGTGTCGGCGGCGAGCAGTCCGGGGTCGGTGGCGGGCGCGGGGGCCGCGTCGGCGTCGTCGGCGGCGGGCAGCTCGACGAGCACGTGGGCGTTGGTGCCGGAGATCCCGAACGAGGACACGGCGGCCCGGCGCGGCCGGTCCACGGCCGGCCAGGGGCGGGCCCGGGTGACCAGCTCCACCGCCCCGGACGACCAGTCGATGTGCGGCGACGGCTCGTCGGCGTGCAGGGACGCCGGGACGAGGCCCTCCCGCATCGCCAGCACCATCTTGATCACGCCGGCCACCCCGGCGGCGGCCTGGGAGTGCCCGATGTTCGACTTCACCGAGCCCAGCAGCAGCGGCTCGCCGCCGTCGCGGCCCTGGCCGTACGTGGCCAGCAGTGCCTGCGCCTCGATCGGGTCGCCGAGGACGGTGCCGGTGCCGTGCGCCTCGACGACGTCCACGTCGGCGGTGGTGAGCCGGGCGCTGGCCAGGGCCTGCCGGATCACCCGCTGCTGGGACGGCCCGTTCGGGGCGGTCAGCCCGTTGGACGCGCCGTCGGAGTTGACCGCCGAGCCCCGGACCACGGCGAGGATGCGCCGGCCCTCGCGGCGGGCGTCGGAGAGGCGCTGCACCAGCAGCATGCCGACGCCCTCGGACCAGCCGGTGCCGTCGGCGGACGCGGCGAACGACTTGCACCGGCCGTCGGCGGCCAGCCCGCCCTGCCGGGAGAACTCCTGGAACGCGGTGGGGGTGGCCATCACGGCCACGCCGCCGGCCAGCGCCAGGTCGCACTCGCCCCGGCGCAGCGCCGCCCCGGCCAGGTGCAGCGCCACCAGCGACGACGAGCAGGCGGTGTCGACGGTGACGGCCGGCCCCTCCAGCCCGAGGGTGTACGCGACCCGGCCGGAGATCACGCTGTGCGCGGCCCCCGTCATCAGGTACCCCTCGACGCCCTCGGGGACCTCGGTCAGCCCGGTGCCGTACCCGGAGGTGGAGGCGCCGACGAAGACGCCGGTGCGGGTGCCGCGCAGCGCGGCGGGGTCGACCCCGGCCCCTTCCAGCGCCTCCCAGGACGCCTCCAGGGTGAGCCGCTGCTGCGGGTCCATGGCCAGCGCCTCGCGGGGCGAGATCTCGAAGAACGCGGGGTCGAAGTCGGGCACGTCGTAGAGGAAGCCGCCGGCCGGGGCCTGGGTGCCGTCGAGGCCCTCGGGGATCTCCCAGCCCCGGTCGGTGGGGAACGCCGACACGGCGTCGACGCCGTCGGCGACGAGCCGCCAGAACTCCTCCGGCCCGCCGACGCCGCCCGGGTACCGGCAGGCCATGCCGACGATCGCCACGGGCTCGTCGGCGTGCACGACGAGGGTCTCCCCCGCGCCGGCCGCGTCGCCCCCGAAGACCAGCTCGCGCAGGTGCGCGGCCAGCTCGGCGGGGGTGGGGTAGTCGAAGACGAGGGTGGTGGGCAGGCGCAGGCCGGTGGCCGTGTTCATCCGGCCCCGGAAGTCGACGGCGGTCAGCGAGTCGAAGCCGAGATCCTTGAACGGGCGTCCGCGCAGCTCGTCCGGGGTGGCGTGGCCGAGGACGGCGGCGGTCTGCTCGTTGACCAGCCGCAGCAGGTCGCGTTCCTGGTCGGCGGCGGACAGGCCGGCCAGGTGGCGCAGCGGCTCGGCGACGGCGCCCGGCGCGGGCGCGGCGGACTCCTCGGCGTCGAGCAGGGCCCGCACCTGGGGCAGGTCGCCGAGCAGCGGGCTGGGCCGGGCCACGGTGAACGCCGGGTGGAACCGGGCCCAGTCGACGTCGGCGACGGTGACGCATCCGGTGGGCCGGCGGGTCGCCCGGTCCAGCGCGACGAGCGCCCGGTCCGGGTCGATCGGGGGCAGGCCCATCCGGTTGAGCTGTGCGGTGGCCACGTTCTCGGCGGCCATGCCGCCCTCGCCGCCCCAGGCGGTCCAGGACACGGCGGTGGCCGGCAGTCCCCGGCCGCGCCGGTTGACCGCGAGGGCGTCCAGCAGCGAGTTTCCGGCCCCGTACGCGCACTGGCCGGCGCTGCCCCACACCCCGGAGATGGAGGAGAAGAGCACGAACGCGGCGAGGGGGCGGTCGGCGAGGCAGTCGTCGAGGTGCAGCGCGCCGAGCACCTTGCCGGCGACAACGTGGGAGAACTCGTCGAGGGTGGTGTCGGTCAGCGGGGTGAGCTGGTCGGTGCCGGCGGCGTGCACGACGGCGGTCAGCCCGGGCAGCGAGTCCAGCAGCGCGGCCACCGACGACCGGTCGGTCACGTCGCAGGTGGCGGCGGTGACCCGCCCGTCGGCGCCGTACCGTTCGAGCAGGTCGGCCATGGCGGGGGCGGCGGCGCCCCGGCGGCTGGCCAGCACCACCTGCCGGGCGCCGCGGTCCAGCAGCCAGCGGGTGACGTGGCCGCCGAGCCCGCCGGTGCCGCCGGTGACCAGGACGGTGCCACCGCTCCAGTCGACGGCGGGCACGTCGTCCACGGCGGTGGGGGCCGGCACGAGCCGGCGGGCCCAGACGCCGCCCGAGCGGACGGCCACCTGGTCCTCGCCGCCGTCGGCGAGCACGGCGGCCAGCCGGCGGGCGACGGCGTCGTCCACGGTGGACGGCAGGTCGACCAGGCCGCCCCAGCGGTGCGGCTGCTCGACGGCGGCGGCGCGGCCGAGGCCCCAGACCTGGTTCTGCAGCGGGTGCTCGACCTGGTCGGCGGGGGCGGCGGCGACCGCGCCGCTGGTGACGCACCACAGGCGTGCCACCAGGTCGAGGTCGGTCAGGGCCTGGACCAGCGCGAGGGCGGTGGCGGCGGCGAGCGTGACGCCCGGGTGTTCCGGCAGCAGCCGGTCCTGGCCGGCGACGACGAGCAGCACGCCGTCCACGGGCCGCTCGCCGGCGGCCTCCCGCAGCCGGGTTGCCAGCGCCGCCCGGTCCAGGTCGGCCCCGCCGACGGTGAGCGGCTCGGCGTCGGGCAGCAGGCCGGCCAGCCCGTCGGCCCAGGCGGGGGCGTCGGCGGCGGGCAGCACGACCAGCCAGCGGCCGGTGGGTGCGTCCCGGTCGGCGACCGGCACCGGCTTCCAGGTCACCTGGTACGACCACTCGTCGGCCAGCGACCGCTCCCGGCGGGACCGACGCCAGGAGCTGAGCACCGGCAGGGCCGGCAGCAGGGTACGCACGGAGTCGTCGTCGGGGTCGACGCCCAGCTGGCCGCCCAGCGTCTCGGCGTCGGCGCCCTCCAGCGCCGCCCAGAACCCGTCGTCGTCGCCGGAGGCGGTGGCCGCGACGGCGGCGGGCGGCGGCTCGGGCCAGAACCGCTGGCGGTGGAACGCGTACCCGGGCAGCGGCACCCGCGCGACGTCGGCGCCCACGAACAGCGCGGCCCAGTCCACGTCTACCCCGCCGGCGTGCAGCTCGGCGAGGGCGGCGAACGCGGAGCCGGGTTCGCCGCGGTCTCGGCGCAGCAGGGCGGTCGCGGCCCGGCCCTCGTCCCGGCCGGTGGCGGCGAGGATGTCGCGGGTGAGCGCGGTGAGCACCCCGCTCGGGCCCACCTCCAGGAAGGTGCGCACGCCCATGGCACACAGCCGGTCCACGCCGTCGGCGAACCGGACGGCCTCCCGCACGTGCCGCACCCAGTACTCGGGGGTGCGCACGGCGTCGGGGTCGACGACCTCGCCGGTCAGGTTCGACACGATCGGCAGCGTCGGCGGGTGCAGCTCGACCCCGCGCAGCACGGCGGCGAACTCGTCGAGCATCGGTTCCATCAGCGGGCTGTGGAAGGCGTGGCTGACCCGCAGCGGCTTGGTCCGCACCCCCTGGTCGGCCCAGCGGCGTTCGAGTTCCTCCACGGCGTCGGCGGCGCCGGAGACCACCACCGAGGCGGGGCCGTTCACGGCGGCGACGGCGACCCGGTCGTCGAGGCCGGTCAGGACGGCCCGGACCGCCTCGGCGGGGAGCTGGACCGACAGCATCGCGCCGCCGGCCGGCAGGGCCTGCATCAGCCGACCCCGGGCGGCGACGACGGCGGCGGCGTCCGGCAGGGTCAGCACGCCGGCGACGTGGGCCGCCGACAGCTCGCCGATCGAGTGGCCGAGCAGGACGTCCGGGACGACCCCCCAGCTCTCCAGGAGCCGGAACAGCGCCACCTCGACGGCGAAGAGCCCGGCCTGGGTGAACAGGGTCTGGTTGAGCAGCGCGGCGGCCTCGCCGCCCTCGGGCGCGAAGATCACCGGGGCCAGCGGTCGGGGCAGGTGACGGTCCAGCTCGGCGCAGACCTCGGCCAGCGCGCGGGCGAACACCGGGAAGGCGTCGGCCAGGTCGCGGCCCATGCCGCAGCGCTGCGCGCCCTGCCCGGAGAAGAGGAACGCGAGCTGGCCGCCGCGCGGCCCGGCCCCGGTGACCAGCCCGGGCGTGTCGTGGCCGGCGGCGAGGGCGCGCAGCCCGGCGAGCAGTTCGACGCGGTCGGCGGCGAACAGCACGGCCCGGTGCTCCAGCCGGGCCCGGGTGGTGGCCGACGACCAGCCCACGTCGGGCAGCCGCAGTTCGGGGCGGGCGTCGAACAGGTCGGCCCAGCGGGTGGCCTGCGCGGCGAGGGCCGCCGCGTCGCGGGCGGAGAGCAGCACCGGCACGAGTCCGGCCCCGACGACCGGCGCGGGCCCGTCGCCGGCCGACCCGGCCGTGGTGGCCCCGGCGGTGGTGGCCCCGGCCGTGCCGGCCGCAGCGGTGGTGGCTGCGGCGGTGCTGGCCGCGTCGCGCCCGGCGTCGCCGTCCGCGCCGAGCTCCGCCGGCCCGGGGGTGACCTCGGCCGGTGCCTCCTCGATGATCACGTGGGCGTTGGTGCCGCTCATCCCGAACGACGACACGCCGGCCCGGCGCGGCTGCTCCCCGGCGGCCCACGGCTGGGCCCGGGTCACCAGCGACACCGCGCCGGCCGTCCAGTCCACGTTGGGGGTCGGCTCGTCGACGTGCAGCGTCGCCGGCACCGTCTCGTGCCGCAACGCCATCACCATCTTGATCACCCCGGCGACGCCGGCGGCGGCCTGGGTGTGGCCGATGTTCGACTTCACCGAGCCGAGCCACAGCGGACGGTCCGCCGGCCGACCCTGCCCGTACGTGGCCAGCAGCGCCTGCGCCTCGATCGGGTCGCCGAGGGTGGTGCCGGTGCCGTGCGCCTCCACCACGTCGACCTGCTCGGGCGAGAGGCGGGCGCTGGCCAGGGCCTGGAGGACGACGCGCTGCTGGGACGGGCCGTTGGGGGCGGTGAGACCGTTGGACGCGCCGTCCTGGTTGACGGCGCTGCCCCGGACCACGGCCAGCACGGGGTGCCCGTGCCGGCGGGCGTCGGAGAGCCGCTCGACGAGCAGCAGGCCGACGCCCTCGCCCCACCCGGTGCCGTCGGCGGCGGCGGCGAACGACTTGACCCGCCCGTCGGCGGCGAGGCCGCGCTGCCGGCTGAAGCCGATGAAGGCGGACGGGGTGGACATGATGGTGGCGCCGCCGGCCAGCGCCAGGGTGCACTCCCCCTGGCGCAGGGCCTGGCAGGCGAGGTGCAGGGCGACCAGCGACGAGGAGCAGGCGGTGTCGACGGTGAGGGCGGGGCCCTCGATGCCGAGGGCGTACGAGATCCGGCCGGACACCACGCTCGCCGCCGTGCCGGTGAGGACGTATCCCTCGGTGCCGGGCGGCGGCGGCTGGAGCAGTCCCACGTAGTCCTGGCCGGTGGTGCTGGCGAAGACGCCGACCTGGTGGCCGCGCAGCGCGGACGGGTCGATGCCGGCGTGCTCGAACGCCTCCCACGACGTCTCCAGCAGCAGCCGCTGCTGGGGGTCCATGGCGAGGGCTTCGCGCGGGGAGATGCCGAAGAAGCCGGCGTCGAAGTCGGTGGCCGAGTCGAGAAAACCGCCCTCGGAGGCGTACGACGTGCCGGGGTGGTCGGGGTCGGGGTGGAACAGCCGGGTCAGGTCCCAGCCCCGGTCGGCGGGGAACCCGGAGATGGCGTCCCCGCCCGAGGCGACGAGCTCCCACAGGTCCTCCGGGGAGCGCACCCCACCGGGGAAGCGGCAGGACATGCCGACGATCGCGATCGGCTCACGGTTGGCAGCCTCAAGCTCGCCGAGCTTCCTCCTGGTCTGGTGAAGGTCCGCCGTCACCCATTTCAGGTATTCCCGTAGCGTATCTTCGTTCGCCATTGCCGCCACCTATTCGGGCCGGAAGAACCAGGCGACCCAATACCGTCCACAGACGCCTCAAGCCGCGAAGACCAGAGCCCATAAAGCCGACCACGAATTGCCAGACAGACAGCGCTGCAGCGCACACCAGGTCCTACTTACCGGAGGAAGGTATTTGGCCCCGTACAGCGCTGCCAACCCCTAGCGGGCCCCTAGCACTGCCCCTAGGAGCAGGGCCGCAGGCTGGGACGAAGCGCCCCTCGGACGGGCACCGGCCGGTGCCCGTCGACGGGCGGCCCCCGGCGGGCGCGGCCCCCCCCCCCCCCGCGTCGGCCCGAAGGGGGCCACCCAAAAGAACACCCACCGGAGGCGGAACAAAAAGCCC
>NZ_JBEOWQ010000074.1:0-16889 GCF_040296145.1 Micromonospora sp. NPDC002296 | reverse complement strand
CGGGCGAGGCACGCCGCGCCGCCGAACAGGCGCACGCCGCGGCGACGGCGTACCGGCAGGAGGCCGCGGCGCTGTCGGCGCGGCTGGCCGAGGCCGACGCGGCCCGCGACGCCGTCGCCGGCCAGTTGGCCGCGGCCCGGGAGGCGACGGCTGCCGTGCAGGGTCGCCTCGGTGAGCTGGAGGCCCGCCTCGGCGCGGCCGAGGCCGACCGGGACGCCGCGCAGCGGCGCTCCGTGCAGCTCGTCGACCAGGTCAGCGACCTGGCCGCCGCACTGGCCCGGCTCGGTGCCGCACCACGCTGACCGGTCCCCGGCCCCTCAGTGGATGCCGGCCATCAGCCGACGGATGTGCCGGGAGAACATCACCGCGCCGAGGCCGAGCAGCACCGACGCCACGCCGAAGACGAGGAAGTACGTCGGCTCCGGCCACGCCTCGGCGAGCCGGGCCACCTGACCGCCGATGGCGTCACCGACGGCGGTGGCCAGGAACCACAGGCCCATCATCTGGCTGGCGTACTTCACCGGGGCGAGTTTCGAGGTGGCCGACAGGCCCACCGGGCTCAGCGACAACTCCCCGGCGACCTGGATGGCGAAGACCGCCACCAGCCACCACGGGGAGACCAGGTCACCGCCCACGGCGGCCTGCGCGGCGGCGGCCATCAGCACGAAGGACAGGCCGTTGAGCACCAGGCCGACGGCGAACTTCACCGGGGTGGAGACCCGGTGGCCCAGCCGCAGCCACAACCACGCGAACAGGGGCGCCCCGATGATGATCAGGATCGGGTTGACCGACTGGAGCCAGGACGCGGGGAAGGTGAACCCGAACACGTCCCGGTCGGTGCGGTCGGCGGCGAAGATGTTCAGCACCGACCCGGCCTGGTCGTAGATGAGCCAGAACGAGGCGGCGAACACGAACAGCCACACGTACGCCTTCATCCGGCTGCGTTCGGTGCCGCTGAGTTCCCGGTCGGTGAGGATCCGCGTGAAGTACCCGACGGTGACCAGCACGGTGGTGGCGGTGAGCAGGTTGACCACGGTGTCGACGGTGAACAGCCCGGCGGCGGCCAGGGCTGCCAGGACCACCGCCAGCGCGCCGGCGGCCACCCCGACGCGGGTCAGCGCGCGACGACGGTCGGCGCCGAGCAGCGGGTCGGCGGGGCGGGCGCCGGCGTCGCCGAGGTGCCGCCCGCCGATCACGTACTGGATCACCCCGAAGGTCATGCCGACGGCGGCGACGGCGAACCCCAGGTGCCAGTTGATCCGCTCGCCGAGGAAACCGGTGATCAGCGGGGCGACGAAGCCACCCAGGTTGATGCCCATGTAGAACAGGGAGAACCCGGCGTCGCGGCGCGGGGAGTCCCGGTCGTACAGGTCGCCGACCATGGTGGAGATGTTGGGTTTGAGCAGACCGGTGCCGACGACGATCAGCGCCATGCCGGCGAAGACGCTCCAGCCCACCGGGATCGCCATCACGTAGTGGCCGCAGGCGATGGTCACACCGCCCCACAGCACGCTGCGGCGGGCGCCGAGGAGCCGGTCGGCGACCCACCCGCCGGGCAGCGCCATCAGGTACACCATCGCGTTGTACGCGCCGTACACGGCGGTGGCGGTGGACTGACGCAGGCCGCCGCCGTCGTCGGCGACCGAGGCGGTCAGGTACAGCACCAGGATCGCCCGCATGCCGTAGAAGCTGAACCGTTCCCACATCTCGGTGAGGAAGAGGGTGGCCAGGGCGCGGGGATGGCCGAAGAAGGTCCGCGGGGCGACCGGCGCGTCACTGGACATCGACACCTCCGCACGGCTGGGGTTCGATAACATCCCCGTAAACCGCCGAAACACTCCCACCGACTCGACCCGGCCGGGGCGACCCCGCCGGGTGCATGTCCTGTCCGGCTACCCTTGCGGGGCGACGGCCGTGCCGCGCCCCACCGGCTGGGCGGGTTCCGACCCGCCGCCAAGGGCGGGCGGGGAATGGCCCGGCCTGCACGGACCGTTACACGAGAAGACCAGCACCACGAGCGAGGGGAAGTCGATCATGGGCGAGCGCATGCTGCGCGGAAGCCGTCTGGGCGCGGTCAGCTACGAATCCGACCGCAACACGGAGCTCGCGCCGCGTCAGACCCGCGAGTACCTCTGCGCCAAGGGCCACCAGTTCGAGGTGCCGTTCGCCGTCGACGCGGAGGTCCCCACCACCTGGGAATGCAAGTTCGACGGCAGCGTCGCCCGGCTGGTCGACGGCAACGAGCCGGAGCAGAAGAAGGCCAAGCCGCCGCGCACCCACTGGGACATGCTGCTGGAACGCCGCTCCATCGCCGAGCTGGAGGACATCCTCGCCGAGCGGCTGCAGGAGGTCCGCACCCGCCGCGGCCGCGCCTGAAAGCAGCCGGCACCGAACAGCGCGAACGCCCCCGGGAGATCACTCACCGGGGGCGTTCGCGCATGTCCGGGGCCGACGTCAACGGCCGGGTTCGACGATCTCCCCCTCGATGGCCCGGCCACCGTCGACCACCGTCGGCTCGACCGGCGCCTCGTCGGACGGGGCGGGCCGGGCCGCACCACGGCGCACCCGCACCACCCGCGGCCCGAACAGGTCACCGGCGACCATCGACGACACCCGCCGCTCCGCGGCCCGCCGCACTCCGGCCCGGGTGAGCCGCCGCACCGGCGGCACCAGCAGCAACGCCCCCACCACACCACTGACCAGGCCCGGCACCGCCAGCAGCAACGCCCCCAACAGCCCCACCAGCCCGTCGGTGACCTGCGGGCCGGGCGGCTGACCCGCCTGCGCCGCCGCCCGGAAACCCCGCCACGCCCGCATACCCTCACGCCGCAGCAGCACCAGCCCCAGCAGCGACGCCGCGAACACCAACAGCACCGCCGACCCGAACCCGACAAGCCGGCCGACCCCGACGAACACCGCCAGTTCCAGCAGCACCGCCAGCAGCCCCGCCACCGGCGCGAATCTCAGTCCTCGGCGCATCTCACCCCATCGGCCGTTCCGACAACCCGCCGTTCAAGCATGACACGCCGCCGGTCACGGCCACCGCGCCTGACCACCGCGGGCGCCGTGCACCCCACGCCGCCACGCCGCCCGCCGGTCCTGCACCGCCCACACGCTGATCCGCCACAACGCCTCCGCGACGATCGCCGGGCTCATCTTGCTCGCCCCCCGCTCCCGCTCGGCGAACGTGATCGGCACCTCCACGATCCGCGCCCCCGCCCGGTGCGCCAGCCGCGACAACTCCACCTGGAACGAGTAGCCCTGCGAGCACACGGAGCCCAGGTCCACCGCGTCCAACGCCGCCAACCGGTACACCCGGTACCCGCCGGTCGCGTCAGCCACCGGCATCCCCAACGCCACCCGCGCATACAGGTTCCCGCAACGCGACAGCAGCAGCCGCCGCAGCGGCCAGTCCACCACCTTCGCGCCCCGGCACCAGCGGGAACCGATCACCACGTCGGCGTCGCCGGCGGCAGCCAGCAGCCGCGGCAGGTCCTCCGGGGCGTGGGAACCGTCGGCGTCCATCTCCACCACCGCGTCGTAGCCGCGCTCCCGGGCCCACCCGAACCCCGCCAGATAGGCGGCACCGAGGCCCTGCTTACCCGGCCGGTGCAACACCCGCACCCGAGCGTCGGTGGCGGCGAGCGCGTCGGCGATCACCCCCGTACCGTCGGGGCTGTTGTCGTCGGCGATCAGCACGTCCACGTCCGGAGCGGCGGCGCGGACCCGCGCCACGATCGGGGACACGTTGTCCGCCTCGTTGTAGGTGGGGATGACCACCAACACCCGCCCCAACCCCGGCCGCCGCACCTGCGGCCGCACACCCACCGCTCCGCTCACCGTTCCTCCGCCCCCGCCGACGCGACGCCGACGTGTCGCTACCGGGCGACGGCCGACCGTCGGCGCCGCCACACCGTCGCCCCGACCAGGGCGGCCACCGCCACGGCGGTCAGCGCCGCCTCCGGCCACACCCCGACCCGGGTGGCCAGGGTGCGCCCGTCACCGAGGCGCAACTGGCGCAGCACCACGGCGCGGGTGTTGAACCCGGTGGCGTCGGATACCCGCCCATCCGGGGCAACGAACCCGGACACCCCGACCGTGGAGGCCATCAACGACGCGCGGCCGTGCTCCACCGCCCGCAGCCGCACCATCGCCAACTGCTGGCGGGCCTCGGCCACGTCGAACGTGGCGTTGTTGGTCTGCACCACCAGCAGCTGCGCACCACCGGTGACGGTGTCACGGACCAACCCGTC
This sequence comes from Micromonospora sp. NPDC002296, assembly GCF_040296145.1. NCBI lineage: Bacteria > Bacillati > Actinomycetota > Actinomycetes > Micromonosporales > Micromonosporaceae > Micromonospora > Micromonospora sp. NPDC002296. The sequence goes on along the minus strand of NZ_JBEOWQ010000074.1, from coordinate 12,636 downwards.
GTAGGCCACCTCGAAGCAGATCACATCACCCAGGACCGCCGGGCCGGCATCGACCACCCCGGCGCGGTCACCGGGCACCATGTCGCTGCGCACCCGGTCGACCTCCTTGCTGACCATCCGCGCCACGTCCCGCAGCGGCACGTACTCGGCGAACGGCACCGGATGCCGCTTCGTGTACAGCTGCTCCAGGTCCGGGCCGCTGCCGGGCCGCCACAGGATCCCCGCGTTGCGGCTCTGCCCCTCACCGGGGCCCACCAGCACCGCCCCCACCAGGATCGGCGCCCGCACCGCGTCCGCCGCCGCACTGATCCGCTGCCCCGCCACCGGGCTGCGCAGCGGATCGATGTCGCTGGCGTTCTCGGGCCACACCACCAGGTCCGGCGCAGGCCGCTGCCCCGCCGCGACCTGCGCCGCCAGGTCGAGGGTGGCCTGCACGTGGTTGTTCAACACCGCCTGCCGCTGCGCGTTGAAGTCCAGGCCCAGCCGGGGCACATTGCCCTGCACCACCGCCACGGTGACCGTGCCGCCGCCCCCCGCGACCCCCACCGGCACCAGCAGCCCCACCGCGAGCACCCCGGCCGCACCCAGCACCGCAGCCCCCGCCGTCCACCATGACCGCGCCGCACCGCCGCGCCAGGGCCGCCACACCGCCGCCACCAGCAGACCACCGGCCACGGCCACAGCGAACGTCACCAACGGCGCCCCACCCACCGCCGCCAGCCGCAGCGCCGGGGACTCGTCCTGACTGAACGCCAACCGGCCCCACGGGAACCCCCCGAACGGGGCCCGCGACCGCAGCGCCTCCTGCCCCACCCACAGCACCCCGGTCAGCGCCGGCCACGACCACCGCCACCGGTCCACCAACGGCGACGCGTACGCCGCGGCCCCACCCAGCAACGCCACGTACCCGGCCTGCAACAGCGACAACAACAGCCACGGCAGGTAACCCGTGTGCAGGTTCGTCCACGACAGCAGCGGGCCGAACAACGCCACGCCCGCCACGAAACCCAACCCCGCACCGGCGCGCACCCGACGCCGGTGCACCGCCGCACCCAGCAACGCCACCCCCACCGGCGCGGCCGGCCACCACCCGTACGGGGGGAACGCCACCAGCATCGCCAACCCGGCGGCCACCGCCAACGGCACCGCCACCCGCAACGGCAACGGCCCCCCGGGAGCAGCCCGCACCCCGGCCGCGGGACCCGACGGGTTCTGCGCGACGACCGTCACCGGCACCTCACCTGCGATCACACCGCCGAAGGCTACCCGCCCCAGCGCCACCCTCGGCGCGGCACCGCCCACCCGGGGCGGAAACGAAAATCGGGGCGCGGCAACTGCCGCGCCCCGATGCTCCCAGGCCCTTCCCGGCCGGTGGGGCGAGGATCAGGCACGCCGACCTTCGGACCGACCCGACGGGAAACTGGCTGCCCCCGCCTGGCCGTTGTCTACTGGCCGTGCACCTCACCCTGCCCGTACACCGGTAACCGCGGCCGGTTCGCGCCGCCCCGCCGACCCCCGCCCGCTGGACCTGGCCGCCGCGACCCGAAGGTCACTCGGCCAGCGGACGAAGGGACGAAGCGAACAACAGCCGCTTCCCGTAGTAGGACTCAAAGACGGTACGTGCTGCACCCCAGGCCCTGTCAACCCACCACCGGCCAGTCGTGCCGTTCACCACGGCGTGTCGCGTCGGCGTGTCTCAATCCGCCCCGAGGTGCCGGCGCAACAACGCCCCCGCAGCCACCGGATGGTCCCCCGCCAACAGCCCACCCGCGGCCAGCACATAGTCGACGTCCACCACCGGCCGGGCGTCCCGCGGCACCGGCCACCCACCCGCGTGATCACTCAACACCGCCCCCAGCACCGCCCCCGACACCGCCGGCGTGACGTGACGCAGCACACCCCCCGACCCCACCAGCAGCCGCACGTCCCGAAGATCCCGCCCCCCACGCTCCCCCGTCGCACCACCCCGCGCGTGCCGCCGCACCGCCACCGTCGCCGCCAACGCCGCGAACCGCGCATCCACCTCCCGCTCCGCGTCACCCGCCGGCAGGAACCCCGGATCCGCCGCCCGCACCTGCGCCGCCGCCGCCAACCCGGCCTCCTCGCCGCCGCCGACCAGCCGCTCCTCCACCGCCGCCCGCACCACCCCCGGGGCGCTCCAGCGCATCCCCAGGTCCCCCTCCACCGTCCGGGCCCGCCACAGCGTCCCCGCCACCTCCCGACCCGGACCGTCAGCCCGCTCGTCCGGCGTCAACACCGAATACACGTCCGTGGTCGCCCCACCCACGTCCACCACCACCAGATCACCACCGACCGCGTCGGCGAGGACCTCCACCCCCGTCAGCACCGCATCCGGGGTGGCCGCCCGCACCAACCGGGAAAACCGCGGCCCCCGCGACAACCGCTTCCCACCGATGACGTGCCGCAGGAACACCTCCCGGATCGCCGCCCGCGCCGACGCCGGCGCCAACACCCCGATCCGCGGCAACACATTGTCCGCCACCGTCACCGGCACCCCCGCCGCCACCAGCAGCGCACCCAACCCGTCCCGCACCTCGACATTGCCGGCCAACACCACCGGCACCCGCCACCGCGCCCGCGCCAGCCGGGTCGCGTTGTGCGTCAACACCTCGGCGTCACCGCCGTCGGTGCCCCCGACCAGCAACACCACGTCCGGACGGGCCCCCCGCAACGCCGACAACCCCGCCGCACCCAACCGGCCGGCGGCCACATGAACCACGTTCGCCCCCGCCGACAACCCCACCCGCCGACCCGCCTGCGCCGTCACCAGCGGCTCGTAGCCGACCACCGCCAGCCGCAACCCACCACCGGCCGACGAACACACATACCACGGCGCGTCACCCACCGCGACGCCCACCGTCGCCGACGCCACCGCCGCGTCCAAGCCACGCAGCACATCACTGCCCACCGTCGTCGGCGCAGACCCCGCCGCCACCAACCGACCGGAGTCCAGATCCACCACCGCGGCCTTCGTGTACGTCGACCCGACGTCGGCGCAGACCGCGACCCTCACGCCGCCGCCGGCACGACCACCGTGCCGGTCGCCGTGACCGCCACCACCGCCGGATCCAGAACCTCCGCCGCCGACCCCGACCGGTCCGGACGACCCCGACACACCACCCGCGCCTCGAAGTCGATCGTGCGGCTACGCGTCCCCACCCGGGTCACCGTCGCCGTCACCTCCAACACGTCCCCCGCCCGCATCGGCGCCCGGAACTGCACATCCGAATACGACGCGAACAACCCCTCGTCACCGTCAGTACGGATACACACCTCCGTTGCCACATCACCGAACAACCCCAACGCGTACGCCCCGTCCACCAGGCTCCCCGCGTAATGCGCATGCGAATACGGCACATACCGCCGATGCGTCACCGTCAGACCGACCCGGGAATCACTCATGCCTTCGCCTTCTTACTCGTCACCAACGCGTGCACCAGATAGGAAGCCACCTCACCCGGCGTCGTGCCCCGCCCGAAGATCCGATCAACTCCCAACTCGCCCGTCATCGACTCGTCGAACCGTGGCCCACCCACGATCAACAGCGGACGCCGGCCCGCCGGCATCGCCTCCCGGAACGCCGCCGACATCTCCCGCGTGTTGTGCAGATGCGCGTCCCGCTGCGTCACCACCTGCGACACCAGCACCGCGTCGGCCCGCTCCACCCGCGCCGCCTCCACCAACTCCGGCACGCTCACCTGAGCCCCCAGGTTCGTCACCTTCAACTCCCGGTAGTACTCCAGACCCTTCTCCCCCGCGATGCCCTTCACGTTCAGGATCGCGTCGATGCCCACGGTGTGCGCATCCGTGCCGATACACGCCCCCACCACCGACAACTTCCGCCGCAACCGCTGCTTCACCACCGCGTTGACCTCCTTGGCCGACAGCAGTGGAAAGTCCCGCTCCACCACCCGCACCGCCGCCAGGTCCACCAGATGGTTCACCCGCCCGTACACCACGAAGAACGTGAACCCGTCACTCATCGGCTTCGCGTGCACCAGCATCGCCGGATCGATGCCCATCCTGTTCGCCAACTGCACCGCCGCGCCCTCGGCCCGCTTGTCATGCGGCACCGGCAACGTGAACGACACCTGCACCATCCCGTCGCCGGTGGTGTCCCCGTACGGCCGGACGACCTGCTTCTCCGTCATGCCGACTGCTCCAGGATCTCCGTCGCCGGGTTGTAGTAGTCACCCTCGTGCGCCGCCACCCCCGCCAGACCCTTACCCCGGTCCGCCGGCCGCTTCATGATCCCGAAGGTGCCCTCGGCGATCGCCGTCAACAACGACTGCTCACCGATACGATCCAACAGATCCAATGCCTCGCCCAACACCCGATTCGCCCGCTGCTGAATGAACCCGCCCGGAGCCGGCACGAAATCCTCGTGCAACCCACCCGCCGCACCCAGCACATACCGCACGTTCTGCAACGCGATGTCCCGATCCGACAACCACGGCGTCACCACCGCCTCCGTCATCATCCCCACCAACAGGATCCCCTGCCCCGTCATCGCCCCCACCAGGTTGAAGAACCCGTCGAGCAGATTCCCCCGGAACACGTCCCCCGTCATGTGCTTCGTCGGCGGCATCCACTTCAACGGCGCATCCGGAAACAACTCCCGCGCCAACAACGCGTGCGCCAACTCCAACCGGAACGACTCCGGCACATCCGGGTTGATCTCGAACGCGTGCCCCAACCCCAACTGCCAGTCCGCCAACCCCGCCTCATGCGCGAAATACTCGTTCAACAACTGCGACACCGTCACCGTGTGCGCCTCGTCCACCGCATCCGCAGTGGTCAGATAGTTGTCCTCACCCGTATTGATGATGATCCCCGCCCGCGCGTGCACCTGCCGCGAGAACCGCTGGTCCACGAACGTCCGCACCGGATTGATGTCGCGGAACAAAATCCCGTACATCGAATCGTTGAGCATCATGTCCAGACGCTCCAACCCCGCCAAGGTCGCCATCTCCGGCATGCACAACCCCGACGCGTAGTTCGTCAACCGCACATACCGCCCCAACTCCCGCGACGACTCATCCAGAGCCGCCCGCATCAACCGGAAGTTCTCCTGCGTCGCATACGTCCCCGCGAACCCCTCCCGCGTCGCACCCTCCGGCACATAGTCCAACAACGACTGCCCCGTCGACCGGATCACCGCAATCACATCCGCACCCGCCCGCGCCGCCGCCTGCGCCTGCGGAATGTCCTCGTAAATATCACCCGTCGCCACGATCAGATAGATCCACGGCCGCCGCACCGGATCCCCGTACCGCTTCACCAACCGATCCCGTTCCGCCCGCCGCCGGTCGATCTGCCGCACCCCCGCAGCCACCGCCCTCCGCGCGGCCCGCCGCGCCGCCGTGGCCGCCCTCCCCGCCGGCACCGCGAACCGCACCGACCCCGCCGCCGCCTTCTGCGCCAACAACGTCACATCAGTGCTCTGCTCCCGCACCAGGGCGTCGAACACCGGCAACGCCACCCCATGACCCAACCCCACATCAGCGACAACCGCATCCACCAGACGATTCACCCACGGAATACCGTCCGGATCCGCACCCGTCACCCCCGCCAACCGCAGCACCGCCCGCTCCACCGACACCGTCGTATGGCTACGCGCCAGATCCACCACCGGCCGCCCCGCACGACGCGCCAACTCCCGCGCCCGCGCCACCAACACCGGATCCAGGCCAAGCTTCCCCGTCACACCGCCCCCCAATACGCTCGACGACGACGCGACACGCGCCTGCACCACATCAACGGTTCGCTCGCTACGCTCGCTCACGCAGACCCTTCCTCATAGATCACCTCGCCACGCAGCACCGTGCGCCGACACACCGGCAACGGCGTCACATCCCCCGCCCCCCGCGCCTCCGGATCCGACGCCTGCAACACCGGCAGACCCCGATCCACCCCCGCCGGCGTCGCCCACACCGCGAACGTCGCCGCCGCCCCCAACGCCAACACACCCTCACCATCGCGGTGCACCGCCCGCCACCCACCCCGGGTATGCGCCGCGAACGCCGCCCGCACACTCATCCGCTGCACCGGGTTGTGATGCGCCACCGCCGCCCGCACCGACCCCCACGGATCCAGCGGCGTCACCGGCGAATCCGACCCGAACGCCAACGCCACCCCGACCGAATGCATCGCACCCACCGGATTCGACTCCAACGACCGACCCAACCCCAACCGCGACTCATACATCCGACCCGCGCCACCCCACAACCGGTCGAACGCCGGCTGCACACTCGCCACAACCCCGAACTCCACAAACCCCGCGATCAACCGCCTACTCATGATCTCCGCGTGCTCCACCCGGTGCCGCGCCGCCCGCACCCGATCCACACCCAACCTCTCCGCCGCCCCCGCGAACCCCTCCAACACCGTCGAGACAGCCGCATCCCCGATCGCGTGGAACCCGCCCTGCATGCCGTGCGCCGCGCAGTCCAACAAATGATCACGCGCCTGCTCCGCGCTCACATACCCGTGCCCGCACGCCCCCGGCTCACCATCCAGGTAAGCCCCCGACACGTGCGCCGTCCGCGACCCCAACGCCCCGTCCGCGAACAGATCCCCACCCGCACCCACCGCACCCAACTCCCGCGCCCGCGCCGCACCACCCAACTCACCCCAGTACCCGTACACCTCCGGCAACCCCGCACCCGACAACGCCAACAACCCCGTGAAGTCCCCCTCGCCGGAAATCTCCGGCCCACCACACTCGTGCACCGCCGCGATCCCCAACGACGCCGCGTGCGCCAACGCCACCCGCTGCGTCGCCACCCGCTGCTCCCGACTCACCGACGCCAGCGCCGCCCCCCGCACCACATGGTGCGCGTCCCGCCGCAACCACCCCGACGCGTCGAACCCCGACGCCCCAGCCGCCTCCGGACACGCCGCCAACATCGCCTCCGACACCAACGCCGAATGGATCGACGCCTGCGACAGATACACCCGCCGCCCCCCGGCCGCCCGCCCCAACCCGGCCGCACCAGGCAGCGTCTGCTCCACCCAACCCGACTCGTCCCAGCCGTGCCCCAGCACCACCGCGTCCGCCGGCAGACCCGCCGCGAACCCGGCCACGGCGTCCAACAACCCACCCGCCGACCGCACCCCCGACAGGTCCAGCCCCGACAACGCCAACCCCGTGTCCGTGGCATGCACGTGCGCGTCCACGAACGCCGGCGTCACCAACGCCCCGCCCAGATCCACCACCCGGTCCGCCGCCGGCGCATCCGCGTCGACCCCCAACCAGGCGATCCGCCCGTCCCGCACCAGCAACGCCGTGGCACCCGGATCCGCCGGACAATGCAGCACGCCACCGCGGTACAACGTCACCGGGCGCGTCGTCGAGGGGTTCGTCATGGCTCTCAGTCTGCCGCCAACCGCGCCTCGAAGAGACCACGCACCCCCGGCTCGGACCGCAACAACCCCAACGCCAGCTCCGCGTGCCCCGGCACGTACCCGTTGCCCACCAGCATCGTCACGTCCGCGGCCAACCCCTCCGCACCCAACGCGGCGGCGGCGAAACTCGTCGCCATCGAGAAGAAGATCACTGTCCCGCCGTCCGCCGTGGCCAACACCGCACCGTGCTCACAACCCGGCACGTCCACGCACACCACCGTCACGTCCGCCGGCACCCCCAGCGCCGTCGTCACCGCAGTCGACAACGCCACCGGATCCCGCGCGTCGGCCAACGCCACCTCCGTGGCCAGACCCGCCGCCACCAGGGCGTCCCGCTCCGCCGCCACCGGCACCACCCCGACCGTACGACCCGCGCCCGCCCGACGCGCCGCCGCCAACGACAGCGACCCACTCTTGCCAGCCCCACCGATCACCGCCACGCTCACCGGCGTCGGATCCCCCTCCCCCTCCCGCCGCCGCACATGCTCGTGGACCACCCGCGCGGTCAGCGCCGGCGCCCCACACACGTCCAGCACGGCAAGGGACAACTCCGGGTGCAGATCCGCCGGCAGCACCGCCGCGATCGACCGGGCGAACAGGATCGCGTACCCGTCACACGGCACCTGCTCGCTGCGGCCGTCCCAGCGCGCCAGCCCGTCGGTGATCGTCAACGGGGTCAGCGTCAGCGACACCAGCGTCGCCACCCGGTCGCCCGCCTTGAGCCCCAACGGGGAACGCCGCCCCGCCTCGTCGACGGTGCCGATCAGCATCCCACCCGACCCGGTCACCGGGTTCTGCATCTTGCCCCGGGTAGAGACGATCTCCAGGACCTCGGCGCGGACCTTCTCCCCGTCCCCGCCGTGCTTCTCCCACAACTGCCGGAAACTCGCCGCGTCCAGGTTCAGCCGCTCCACCCGGATGCGCACCTCGTTCGGCGCGATCGTCGCACTGGCGTCCAGCCGCCATGCCGCCTGCGGCAGCACCCCCGCCGGTTCGACAACGCGGTGCAGACCCACCGGTGACGTCACGCCGACCTCCCCTTCCAACCGCCCGAAGCCCCGACCAGGACTCGCGTCGCGGGAAAACTTACGGCAGACTAATTTCTTCACCGGATAATTTCCAGTAGCCTACGGCCTGCTGATCATCCGCACCACGCACCGAGGAGGGGCCGTGACCCAGACCCAACCGGTTGAGACCATCCCTCAACCCCGTCACGCCCCGGTCGCCGTACCGACCGCCGGGCAGCCGTACGAATACCGCCGCAGCCCCCTGGTCGAACCCGACTGGACCCGCTTCCCCGGCTGGCGCCACGTCACCCGCGAACAGTGGGAGAACGCACAGTGGCAGCGCGTCAACTGCGTCAAGAACATCAAGCAGCTCCGCACCGTCCTCGGCGACATCGTCGACGAGTCCTTCTACGCGGACCTCGAGGCCGACCAGAAGGCCCTGGCCACCATGTCCATGCTGGTGCCCCCACAAATGATCAACACCATGGTCCCGTTCGCGCCGATGACCACCGAGGCGCTCCTCGCCGACCCGATCCGGCGCTACATGCTCCCCGTGGCATCCGACCGGCGCACCGACTGGCCGTCCCACCCCTACGCCAGCCGTGACTCCCTGCACGAACACGACATGTGGGTCGCCGAGGGCCTCACCCACCGCTACCCCACGAAGGTCCTCGCCGAACTGCTCTCCACCTGCCCCCAGTACTGCGGGCACTGCACCCGGATGGACCTCGTCGGCAACTCCACCCCCGCCGTCGACAAACTCAAGCTCACCCTCAAGCCCGTCGACCGGTACGACGCCCACATCGCCTACCTCAAGGCCCACACCGGCGTCCGTGACGTCGTCGTCTCCGGCGGCGACGTGGCCAACGTGCCGTGGCGCAACCTCGAGTCGTACCTGATGCGGCTGCTGGAACTGGACACCGTCCGCGACATCCGGCTCGCCACCAAGGCCCTCATGGGCCTGCCTCAGCACTGGCTCCAGCCCGACGTCGTCGAGGGCCTGGAACGGGTCGCCCGCACCGCCGCCCGCCGTGGGGTCAACCTGGCCATCCACACCCACGTCAACCACGCCCAGTCGATCACCCCGCTGGTCGCCCGGGCCGCCCAGACCGCCCTCGACGTCGGCGTTCGGGACGTACGCAACCAGGGCGTGCTGATGCGCGGCGTCAACGCCACCGCCCCCGACCTGCTCGACCTCTGCTTCGCGCTCCAGGGTGAGGCCGGCATCCTGCCGTACTACTTCTACATGTGCGACATGATCCCCAACGCCGAGCACTGGCGGGTCCCCGTCTGGCACGCCCAGCAGCTCCAGCACGACATCATGGGCTACCTGCCCGGCTACGCCACCCCGCGGATCGTCTGCGACGTCCCGTTCGTCGGCAAGCGCTGGGTGCACATGCTGACCGAGTACGACCGCGAGCGCGGCATCTCGTACTGGACGAAGAACTACCGCACCTCCATCGAGTCCGCCGACCTGGAGGCGCTCAACAAGCGCTACGCCTACTACGACCCGATCGACACGCTCCCCGCCTCCGGTGAGCAGTGGTGGCGCGAGCACCACGACGACTGACCTCGGTTTCTCAGTTCGCTTCGTCAGCCCCGGCGTGAGCCGGGGCTGACGTTTTTCGTCCCCGGTGAGGTAGGTCGCTGCCGCTATGGCGTCCTAGGACACTAGGTGCACGGGACGCCGGCGGAGCCGCGCTCTACTCGGACAGTGGCGGACGGGTCATTCCCATGGCGAAGAAGCCATGGCGGCGGTTCCGGCAACAGCGTCTGGCGGCAGAGGCGTGTTCGCCGGTATCGACACTCGCGCCCTGCGGAGGCAGCGCCAACGGCACGGCAGCCCGGGAACCCACGTCTCGATGGCCTCAAGGCCTCGGGAAGCACGTCGAGGGTTCACCCCCGACCGTGCGCTCCCAGTTCCGGTAAATGCGTTGCGGGGTCCGGAACGGACGGGCATGCTGGGTTGATCGAGCGGCGGCGAACGCTGCCTGGACTAAGGAGGGCTGACAGATGGCCATCACTGCGCTGCGGCATGTCCGCATCAGTCCCACCTCTTTGTTCAGGAGCACACCCGTTGTCTTTCGAGTACGAACACTCTGACACCTACCCCGACCTCGACTCCCGCAGGTCCGATCTCACCGGTGGCGAGCCTCAACCAGATCCGGCCGACGGCTTCGTCTTCAAGTTCCATTCGGTCAACGAGGAGCTGGGCCCGGATCAGCGGTGGTCCACCTGGCTGGACGTCGAGCGCGGCTCTCGCGGCCCGGAACCACGCCCCTCGTGGGTCGTCACGGAACAGGCTGCGATCGATACTGAGCTCGGCATCCTCAAAACCGGCAAGGAAGCCGACGTCTTCCTGCTCGAACGGGCCGTCGAAGCCATCGGCGACAACCCGGCGAAGTCCTCGCTGCTGGCCGCGAAACGGTACCGCACCGAGGAACACCGGTCCTTCCACCGCAGTACGTCTTACGTCGAAGGCCGACGTACCCGCAACAGCCGCGACACCCGGGCGATGGCGAAGAAGACCTCCCACGGCCGCAGTGTCGCGGCCGGTCAGTGGGCGTACGCCGAATGGGACGCCCTCAACCGGTTGTGGAAGGCCGGCGTCCCGGTGCCGTATCCCGTGCAGGTGGACGGCACCGAGCTGCTGATGGAGTTCATCGACGACGGCAAGGACGGTGCCGCGCCCCGGCTCGCCCAGGTCCGGCCGTCGAAGGAACTGCTCGGTGTGTACTTCGAGCAGCTCCGCAACGGCATGCGTGAACTGGCCCGCGCAGGGCTCGCGCACGGCGACCTCTCGCCGTACAACGTCCTCGCGCAGGCCGAGCGGATCGTGATGATCGACCTGCCCCAGGTCGTCGACATCGTCGGTAACCCGAAGGGCATGGACTTCCTGATGCGCGACTGCCACAACATGGCCACGTGGTTCACGAGCCGCGGGCTCAAGATCGACGAACAGGAACTGTTCGCCGACCTGCTCACGATGGTGTTCTGATCGCCTTCTGCATAACGCGGTCCTCAACCGTTGGTCGTGCTGCCGCGCCGGCGGCACGACCGGGCGAGTGGCTCCGTGGCATCCGGCCACGGAGCCTCCGCAAAATCCGTTTGCGGACCACGAGGACCCCTGCTATTTTTTCGGAGGCCGTGCGAGAGAACGAGGAGGTGGTACCCGTGAACGCAGTATCGACATGGGTGCTCCCCTCTGGGGTCACGGTCGGGCGATAGGTCGTCCGGGAGCGCCGTTCAAAGAGCACTCCCGAAAGGCACGACCATGCGATTCACTTCCGAACAGCGCCTCGACGACGGCGTCCTCGAGCGCGAGTTCACCCTCGGCGAGATCCCTGGCATCCTGTGGACGCCGGAATCCGCATCCGCGACCGCCCCGGTGCCGCTGGTCCTGGTCGGCCACCCCGGCGGACTGCAGAGGATGTACCCCCGACTGGTGGCCCGGGCCCGGCACTCCGCGGCGGAGGGCTTCGCCGCGGCCACCATCGAGCTCCCCGGGGGCGGTGACCGGCCCCGTTTCGCCGCCGCCGAGGAGGCCCGCGCCGACCTGCACCGGGCGCTGGAGGCCGGCGAGCCCGTCAACGACGAGATCGTCGACCGGCTCGTCCTCCCACTGGTCGAAAAGGCGGTCCCGGAATGGCGGGCGGCCCTGGACGCCCTCCTTTCGCTGCCCGAGATCGGCGGCCCGGTCGGGTACGCGGGAGGGGTGATCGCCATCGGCCTCCGGCTGGCGGTGGTCGAGCCGCGCATCTCGGCCGCTCTTCTGTTCGCCGGGAGTTTCGTGCCCCGCACCATGTTCGCGGAGGCCCGGCAGGTCACCATTCCGCTGCAGGTCCTGCTGCAGTGGGACGACGAAGGAAACGACCGGCAGCTGGCCCTGGACCTGTTCGACGCCTTCGGCTCCAAGGAGAAGACGCTGCACGCCAATATGGGCGGGCACACCGGCGTCCCGCAGTTCGAGGGGGACGAAGGGAACCGGTTCTTCGCCCGGCACCTGAAGTAAGGCCGGGCCGGCAGGCCGGCAGACGATAGGAGCTGTCGGCCATGATGCCGCGGATCGCCGGGGCGGGCGACCGACTCGACCACAGGCGCCCGGACCGGGCCGGGGTTGGCGGGTCCCCCCAGCAGCCGGAACAACCCGGCGGTCTTCCTCAACACAGCGGCGGGCCCGGAGAGGATCCTCTCCGGGCCC
>NZ_JBEOWQ010000073.1:0-17165 GCF_040296145.1 Micromonospora sp. NPDC002296 | reverse complement strand
CGCCGCTGCCGTCGTCGTGGCCGCGCTGCTCACCACGGCGCTCCTGCGCCGCCGCCGTCGGGCCTGAACCCCCGCCGGTCGCCGCCCACCCATGGAGCAGGAGGCTGGGCGCGGCACGGTGTCCGCCCGGCCTGGGCCGGGGGAGTCAACCCGCGTCGGGCGGGTAAGCGCGGGCGGTGACCGCGGAGCACCGGGGGCGGATCGTCGTGGTGTCGGCCGATGTCGGCGCCGGCCACGACACGGCCGCCGCCGAACTGACGCGCCGGCTCGCCGACCAGGGCTTTGTCGTGGACCGGGTGAACCTCCTCGACCTGCTGCCGCCCCCGGTGCGGTGGATCTGTCGGGAGGCGTACCGGGGCGTCCTGCGCTGGGCTCCGTGGGGCTACGACGCGCTGTTCGCCGCCACCAACCGGTCCCGGCTGGTGGCCGCCGTGCTGCGGGGGGTGCTCACGCCGCTGCGGGGACGGGCCCGGCGGGCCGTCCCACCACGCACCCGGGCGGTCGTCACCACGTACCCGTTCGCGAACCAGCTGTTCGGGCCGCTGCGCCGCAGCGGCGGGCTGGCCGTCCCGCTGGTCACCTACGTGACCGACTTCGCCATCCACCCCACCTGGGTCGCGCCGGGCGTCGACGTCTACTGCGCCCTGCCGCACGCCCGCCCCCGCACGGCCGCCCCCGACCTGGACGTCCGGACGGTCGATCCGCTGGTGTCGGTCGGCTTCCAGGCGGCCACGGGGACGAGCCGCAGCGAGGCGCGGCGGCGTTTCGGCCTCCCGGAGCGGGGCCGGTTGGCGCTCGTCGTCGCCGGGGCGTGGGGGATGGGTGACATCCAGGCGACGGTCGCGGACCTCGCTGCCGTCGACGGCGTGCGGGCCGTGGTCGTCTGCGGCCGTAACGAAACCCTGCGCCGGCGGCTGCGGCGCTCCACGCAGCACACCCTCGGCTGGGTCGACGACATGCCCACGCTGATGCGGGCGGTCGACGTGTTGGTGGAGAACGCGGGCGGGCTGACCTGCCAGGAGGCGCTGAGCTGCGGACTGCCCGTGGTCACCTACCGCCCCATACCGGGTCACGGCCGGGTGAATGCCGCGATCCTCGCCGAGGCCGGCCTGACCCGGCTGGCACCGTCCGCCGACCACCTGTGCCGGGTGCTGGCCGCGCTGTCCACGTCCGGCCCGGAGTCCGCCGGCGGGGGGATGACCCGCTGCGCCGACCCCGCCGGCCTGGTGGCCGAGCTGGCTGCCCGGTCGCCGGCCGTCGCCGCGTCCGAGGCGTACCGCCGCAGGTCGGTGCTGGACGCACTGGGTGAGGCGGTCGCGGTGCTGGCCACGGTCCTGCCGTCGATCCGCTGGACGGGCCGGCGGTGACCGCCCCTGCCGGACGTCCGCCGCGAAGGCGGTCCACCGCGCTGGTCGGCGTCGCCACCGTCGCGCTCGCCACCGCCCAGCTCGCCCCGTCGGTCACCGCGGTGCCGGCGGTGCGCCGCAGGCTGTTCCCCCGGCTCGCCGGGACGGGCGGGCCGGGGCGGATCGCCCTGACCTTCGACGACGGGCCCGACCCCGAGTCCACCCCCCGGTTCCTCGCTGTGCTCGCGGAGCACCGGGTTCGGGCCACGTTCTTCCTGCTGGGCACGATGCTGGCCCGGTCGCCCCGGCTCGCCGGGGAGATCGCCGCCGGGGGGCACGAGGTGGCCGTCCACGGCTGGGCCCATCGCAACCTGCTGCGCAGGGGCCCGCTGGCCACCTACCGGGACCTGGCCCGGGCCCGCGCGCTCGTCGCGGCCACCAGCGGTCTGACCCCCCGCTTCTTCCGCCCACCGTACGGGGTGCTGACCGGCCCGGCGCTGCTGGCGAGCGCGCGGCTGGGGCTGACGCCGGTGCTGTGGACCTGCTGGGGCCGGGACTGGACGGCGACGGCGAGCGCCGAATCGGTCTTCGACACCGTCACCGCCGGGCTGGCCGGCGGCGGGACCGTCCTGCTGCACGACGCGGACTGCGCCGCCGCCCCCGGGGCCTGGCGGGCGAGCCTCGCCGCCCTGCCCCGGCTGCTGGCCGAGTGCCGCCGCCGGGGGTGGGCCGTGGGCCCGCTCGGCGAGCACCGGGACCCGGCGTGACGCCCCTGGCGCCGGCGCGCCCTGGCTGCCGCGCCCTGTTTCGCGTGTCGCCGTCGACAGGAGGACCGCCGAATCCATAGACTGCGATCTTTCTGGATTCACCAGCCCAGGAGGACGCCCCGTGTCGAGGTCATCCCGTCGGCAGCCGGTCCCGCCGTTCCCGGCCCATCCCCGCAGGACGCGCACGCTGTCCCGCCTCACCGGTGTCGCGTTGCTCGCCACCGCCCTGATCGGCGGCAGCGGCGTCGCCGCCGTGGCCGCCCCGGCCGCCGCCCCGGGAGGTGCGGTCCCGGCCGCCGCCGCGCCGCCGCGGACGACCCCGGGCCCGTGCGCGTACACCGAGACGCCGGACGAGCCGGCCGCCCGGCCCGTTCCGCTGCCGCCCGATCCCCGGCGGACGCCGGGTCACGGCACCGTTCGGGTCACGCTGCGGACGAACCAGGGCCCGATCGGGCTGACCCTGGACCGCGAGCAGGCGCCCTGCACGGTGCAGAGCTTCCTGCACCTGGTCCGGCACCGGTTCTACGACCGCACCTCGTGCCACCGGCTGACCGCGTACCCGACGCTCAGCGTGCTCCAGTGCGGTGACCCGTCGGGCACCGGCTCGGGCGGGCCCGGCTACCGGTACGCCGACGAGCTGCCCACCGACCTGCCGCCCGCGCCGACGGACCCGACGGGCGTGCGGAAGGTGTACGCCCGGGGTGTGCTCGCCATGGCCAACGCCGGCCCGGACACCAACGGCAGCCAGTTCTTCCTGGTGTACGCCAACTCGGCGCTGCGCCCCAATTACACCATTTTCGGCGAGGTGGACGCCGCCGGCCTGGCCACCCTGGACCGGATCGCCGCCGGCGGGATCGCCCCCACGGCGGAGGACCCGGCCCCGGTCGACGGCGCGCCCGCGCTGCCGGTGGAGATCCGCCGGGCGGCCCGTGGGCGGTGAGCATCGACCGCCCCACCGGGCGGTGAGTGTCGGCCACCCTGCCCCGGAGCGGGATCCCACCGGTTCACCATGAAACAGGCCGGATGCTGCTAGAACGGTGTGCATGGGACAGCAACGCCGGCCGGCCCGTACGCCCCTCCCCGCCCCCGAGGGCCGACCCGCCTCCTCCCGCCCAGGCCTCCGTCGCGGATCGATCAAGAGGTTTACGTCGGAATCGGAGATCAGACCTGACGTAGACCTCTTGATCACCGCCGTCGGGCGGGTGAGGGCCTGGCGGTGGGTGGTCGGAGGGCTGGGACGGGTCGTCGTCGGGGGAGTGGTGTTGCTGGCGGGGTGTTCCGTGTCGGGGCCGTCCGGGGTGGGGGCGTCCGGGGTCGGCGCGTCCGCGTCGGGCGGGGGCGAGGCGGGGGCGCCGGGGGAGTTCGTGGTGCTGTCCGATGTGGATCCGAGCATCGGGTCCGACATTCGGTATGCCACCGCGCACAACTTCGTCGGCCGGCCGATCGCCGGGTACCGGGAGCCCCTGTGCCTGCTCACCCGGCCAGCCGCCGAGGCGCTGCGCCGGGTGCAGCAGGCCGCCCGTGCGACGGGCCACAGCCTCAAGGTGTACGACTGCTACCGCCCGCAGCCCGCCGTGGACGACTTCGTGGCCTGGGCGAAGCGCCCCGACGAGGAGCGGACGAAGGCCGAGTTCTACCCCGGGGTGGCCAAGTCGCGGCTGTTCGACGAGGGCTACCTCGGTGCGCCCACCGCGCACAGCCGGGGCAGCACCGTCGACCTGACCCTGGTCGACGACCCGTCGGCCGGCCAACGCCCCTACGTTCCCGGCGATCCCCTGGTCGCCTGCACCGCACCGAAGGACGACCGCTTCCCGGACAACAGCGTCGACATGGGCACCGGCTTCGACTGCTTCGACCCGCGCGCCCACACCGCCGACGGTCGGGTCACCGGAGCCGCCCGGGACAACCGCGACCTGCTGAAGCGGCTGATGGCCGACGGCGGGTTCACCAACTATCCGCGTGAGTGGTGGCACTACCGGTACGACGACGAGCCGTACCCCGAGACGTACTTCGATTTCCCTGTGGCCCGCCCGTCCCGCTGACCCGGCGGGCCCGGCCCCGACCGCGCCGACCGGCCCGGCGGCTAGGCTCGCCCGGCGAGAGCATCGCCCCTCGGCGGCTCCGGTCCGCCGACCCCCGTGGGACCGGACCGTCGGCGACCGGAGAGGACCCGGACATGACCACCGAGCGGATCGGACCGCCCCTGATCGCCGATGAGCGCGAGATGCTGCGCGCGTTCCTGGACTTCCACCGCGCCACCCTCGCCATGAAGTGCGAGGGCCTCACCGACGAGGAGCTGCGCCGGCAGCCGTCCCCGCCGTCCACGCTGAGCCTGCTCGGCCTGGTCCGGCACATGGCCGAGGTGGAGCGCAACTGGTTCCGCCGGGTGATCGGCGGCGAGGACGTCCCGCTGGTCTGGTCGGAGACCGGCGACTACCAGGAGGCGTACGACGCCCGCACCGCCGGCGCGTCCGAGGCGTTCGAGGCGTGGCGGCGGGAGGTCGAACACGCCCGGCGCATCGAGCGGGAGTCCGGGTCGCTGGACGTCGTCGCCCACAACCCCCGCTGGGGCGAGGACGTGTCGCTGCGCCTGGTGATGCTGCACATGATGCACGAGTACGCCCGGCACAACGGCCACGCCGACCTCCTGCGCGAGGCCGTCGACGGCTCGGTCGGCGTCTGAACCGCCGCTGCGCCCGGTCGCCGGTCGGCGCGGCGGTGTCCCGGGCGGGGCCGGCCACGCAGGAAGGTTTTTGGCCCGGGGCGGCCAGAAGGCTAGATCAAAGGTTTACCAGGCTGTAACGTCCGCGCTGCTGGACCTGTCACAGAGAAGTGGGAGTCAGTGATGAGCGACGTGTCGACGGCCCTGGGTGTGCGCCTCTACCCCGACCTGGTCGAGCTGGGCGGGCTCGCATCCGCGCTGGCCCTGACCGCCACCCGGTGTCAGGCGGACGTGGGCCGGATCAGCGCCCCCGAACAGGGCCGGAGCCGGTTCACGTGCGCCGAGCTGATCTCCGAGCGGGGGACGATCTGCGTGGGGCTGGGATCCCAGGCCCGCTACTTCATGGTCGACATCTCCGGCTCGGACGGGTCCCGGGCCGACGGCGACACCACCGACCTGGACCAGGTCGTGCGGATCGCCGACGCCTGGCGCGGCGGAGCGGGGTTCGCCGAGCTGCGCGCCCGCTTCCCCTTCCTCGACCACGTGACCGAGCCGGTCGGCGAGGGCATCGCGCTCGCCTGACCGGCACCCGCCCCCCGGCGCGCGTTCGGCCGCCGCCGCGGGCCTCGGACCTGCGAAGGCGGGGCCGGACGATGCTGTCCGGCCCCGCCTTCCGTACGGCATCAGGTCAGTTGACGCTGATGATGGTGCCGGCCCCGTTGGGGTACTCGATGTAGCCCGTGTGCCGCCCGGCGGGCACTGCCGACCACTTCGCGGTGACCGTCAGCGGAGTGCCCGGGGTGACCTTGGGGTTCTTGGGGGACACCGTCAGCTTGCCGACGCCACCCTGGCCGGTGACCAGGTTCGCCTGCACCTTGAAGGGCGTTTCCGTGGTTCCTGGCAGGTCCGCCAGGGTGATGATCGTCATCTGGTACAGGCCGGGTTCCGGCTTCGCAAAGGTGAGGCGCATGTCATTGCCCGACACGGTCCAGTCATGGAAGACCAGATTGCCGTTCACCACCCGGAAGACGATAAGGGCGATCTCCGCCTGAGGGTTGTCCGCGCGTGCGGTGAACTCAACGGCCTTGGTGCCCTTGGCCACCGTGACCGGGAAGTCCTTGCCCCAGACGTCGGTGACGTTCACCGTGCCGGGCGTCAGCGGCCCCGCCACCATCCCGTAGGTGGTGATCGGGAGCTTCTTGAGCGCCGGGGTCACCTCGAAGGACACCGAGCCGGCGGCGCCGGCGCCCCGGACCTCGGTCGGTGCGAGCACGCTCTGCGGGGTCACCACGATCGGGCTGCGAACGACGGTGCCGCCACCGTGCCAGGTCAGCGAACCGATGGTCGGCACGCCGGCGGGAGCCGTCCTGAGCTCCATGGTGACGGTGAACTGCTTGGTCTCCCCGGCCTTCTTGAAGCGCAGGGTGGACGGGCTCACCTTGACCTTCAACCCGGGCAGGTCGACCGCGGCGTGGTACACGCCGGGGGTGACGGCGGTGATCTGACGGGTGACCGTCCGGGTGCCGAAGAGCTTGCCGACGCCGATGGACGGGTAGTTCAGGTCGCTACCCTGGATCGGCTTGACCCCGGAACCGGTCCGGACGCCCAGCCCTTCCAGGTAGCCCAGCCAGTCCTGCTCCGACGCGTCGTAGACCAGACCGGGGTTGAGCATCTTGGCCGGGTCGACGTGGCCCGCGCCCTGGGCGAAGACGTCGCTGCTCCGCTTCCCGGTGGCGGCCTTGGTGGGGAAGGTGGTGGTCATCATCGCGGACTTGACCCGCGCCGGCGACCAGTCCGGGTACTTGGCGAGGTAGAGCGCGGCCAGGCCGGCGATGTGCGGCGCGGCCATCGAGGTGCCGGAGTAGAAGTCGAAGTTCTTCCCCTCGGCACCCGGCGGGGCCACGGCCGCGAGGATCGCGACGCCGGGAGCCGCGATGTCCGGCTTCAGCAGGTCCGGGTGGCGCTCCGAGGGACCACGCGAGGAGAACGCCGCCACCTGTGGGTACGGCATGGTCGGGCCGGTCGGCAGCAGGGTCACCTGCGCCCCCGGGGTCGCCGCGTAGTCCAGCACGGCCTGCGTGTCGGGCGAGTTGATGTGCACGGTCGGCACGCTGTGCAGGTCGCCGCTGAGGTCCTGGTCACTCGGGTTGGCCAGCACCATCCCGACACCGCCGGCCCGGTTGACCTCGGCGGACTTGATCGGCCGTGCGATGACGCCACGGAGACAGACGACGACCTTGCCGGCGACCTTCGCCGGGTCGAGGCTGCCGGTCATGCAGTTGTCCGCCGCGGTGTCGTCGGCGGAGGCGGCCTTCGCCGCCCGGGAGGCGATCAGGGGCTTGGGTCCGAACGCCGCCGCGACGGTCGTGCTGGTGCCGTTGAAGCGGGCCCCGTTGCCCAGCTCCACGCTGGCCGGGTACGGCGCGACCGTGCTGGCGCCGACCGTCATCGCCCACGGCACGGTGTTGTCCATCGTCGACGCGTCCGGACCGGAGTTACCGGCGGACGCGGAGACGAAGATGCCCGCCCCCGCCGCGTTGAGGAAGGCGAGTTGGATCGGGTCGTCGGGCCACGATTCGGTTCCGCCGCCCACCGAGTAGTTGATCACATCGACGCCGTCGGCCACCGCCTGGTCGATGGCGGCGACGATGTCCGACGTCTGCCCGCCGGTCGTGTCGTCGTCGATGCCCTGCCAGAGTGCCTTGTAGACCGCGATCGCCGCACCCGGCGCGACTCCGGAGATCTCCCCGAAGTTGACACCCTGCTCGGTGACGGGGACAGCGGTGTTGCCGGCCGCCGTGCTCGCGGTGTGGGTGCCGTGTCCCTGCGCGTCCCGGGGAGAGACGTAGTCCTTCCGCTTCTCCGCGGGCACGCGCCTCAGCCAGCCGTCGCCGAAGTACCGGGCGCTGATCACCTTCTCGTTGCAGAGGGTCACGGCGAACTGCTCGCCGGTCTGGCAGGTGCCGGTGAACGTGCCACCGTCGGACTTGTGCATGACGGTCGCCGCGCCCTGACGGTACGGCCGGTACGGATCGGCCGCCGTGGGCGCGGTGGCGGCGAGCGCCGGCGCGGTGAACGACGCGCTCTCCGGCCAGACCCCGGTGTCGATCACACCGACGACGACGCCCTTGCCGGCGTTGGCCGTGCCGCCGAGCTTGGACCACACGCCCCGGCGACCGGAGAGACCGAGGAAGTCGACGGAGTTGCGGTCGTCGGTGGTCTTGAGCAGCCGGTCGGGCACCACGGAGAGCACGCCGCCGGTGACCAGCAGCTTGACTGCCTGCGCCCGGGTCAGTTCCGCGACGAAGCTGTTCGAGGCGACGGAGTTGCTCCTGAGCGCCTTGGCGCCCACGCTGCGCGCCACCCTGGTGTGCTTGTCCGTGAGGTGGCTGCGGTAGCGCTGGGCGTCGGGGGTGCCCACGTCCACCTTCTTGCCCTTGCCGGGCTTGGTGCCGGCGATGCCGGCGACCCCGCCCTCGTAGGTCGCCAGCGGCTTGTCGGCCAGGGTCACGATGTAGGTTTCGCTGCCCCCGGCACTCGAGGGCAGGACACTCGGCAGCGCCGGTGGCTCCGGCTGGGCGGACGCCGGGACCGGGCTGATCGTGATCGCCAGGGCCACTGCAGCTACCGCCGCGCCATAGCGGGAGGTTTGTCGGATCCTACGGGCCATTGCTCCTCTTTGGGGGGCTTGGAGACGAAGAGAGCCTGTCCACGCCGGCAAGATCGCCAGGTGGGATGGTGAGTAGTGAACGTCTCAGGCCGAAATAAGTCGAGATATCTTCATGACGTCTTCGGTCACGTGGCGAATCGCGCCACGCGTCGGTGACCTGGTCACGGGCAGGTGGGATGTGCGCAACGATCCGGTGCTGGGCGCACTGGGCATCAGCGAGTTCGACGAGCAGATCTACCGGCTACTGCTGATCGAGCCCGACCAACCACTGTCGGAGAGCGCCGACGCCCTGGGCGTAACCACCGCCCGGGTACGCGGTGCCGTCGCCCGGCTGGGCAGGCTCGGCCTGCTGAGACGGACAGCGCCCGGAAGATACGAGGCCATGGGGCCGCAGGCGGCACTGACGGCACTCGTCGCCCGGCACCGGCTGGAGGCGGAAGCGGCGCTGGACGGCGTACAGGCTGCCGTCGCGGACTTCGCCCAACTGTTCCAGAAAGCCCGGCTCCGCGATCCCGGGCGTTGGGTGGAGGTGCTGTCGGGCCGGGAGACGGTCAACCGCCGGGTGGACGAACTCACCCGGTCCGTGCGAACCCACCTGTGGGTGCTCGACCGGCCGCCCTACATGAAGCACGTGGACGGCACCCCGGACACCAACGAGGCGGAGATCGCGGAGACCCAGGACCTGATTGCCAGAGGGGTGGACATCCGCACGGTCTACTGCCCGGAGTCCATGGGGCGGCCGGGTCGCTTCGAGTTGCTGGTCAGGCTCGCCGAGGCGGGTGAGCAGGCCCGGATCCTCCCCAGCCTGCCGTTCAAGCTACGGATCATGGACCTGAGGGTGGCGGTGGTCTCGCTCACCGGCGGGGCCTACGACAACATCGCGCTGATCCACCCCTCGGGGCTGCTCGACGCGCTGATCGAACTGTTCAAGGCGTACTGGGGTCGGGCCACACCGCTCGCCGGCGCCCACCCGCCGGCCGACGACAAGCCGAGCGACGAGGATCTGCTGCTGCTCCAGATGCTCAAGGCCGGCCTCAAGGACGAGGGCATCGCCCGCCAGCTCGGGGTCAGCGCCCGCACCGCCACCCGCCGGATCGCGTCCGTCATCGACCGGCTGGGCGCCACCACCCGGTTCCAGGCCGGCGTCGAGGCGTCCGCACGCGGCTGGCTCTGATCGCCCGACCAACCCGCCGAACGTCGGGCGGGCGTGCCGGTGGGCGCCGAGGGCAGCCGGATATCCATTGCGGTCGTCGTGGCCCTCGCCTACGGTCATCGGGCAAGGCCAACCCGAGCTGATCCAGGGAGCATGCCGTGTCGCAGCGCGAACGCACCACAACCTCGCGGCCCACGCCGCGCGGCGGTGCCCCGCTGCTCACCGGCGGGCAGACCCTCGGCCGGTGTCAGCGCCGGCAATCCGGGTGGTGGCGCGGATAGCGCCAGCGCGACACGCGCAGCCGCCCATCCCGAGTTCGGGACCGGGCGGCTTTTTCGTCCCCGGCCCCGCCCGTCGGACCGATATCGCCAACGCCCGTCCCGCCCCTGGTGGGCCGGCCTCGCGGCTGTGGCGCAGCCCGGCAGCACGTCACCCCGCTGCGGTGAAGACCGCCGGTTCGAATCCGGCCAGCCGCTCCGCCAAGGACGAGAACGAACGAGGAGAACACGATGGCATTCACCCCGCTTCCGGGCACCCGCGCGCCCGTCCGGGTCTGGACCGACCCGTACGCCATCGAGGAGCAGGCCGCCCGGCAGCTGCGCAACATCGGCGCGCTGCCCTGGGTCGAGGGCGTCGCCGTGATGCCCGACGTCCACTTCGGCAAGGGCGCCACCGTCGGCTCGGTGATCGCGATGCGGCAGGCGCTCTCCCCGGCCGCCGTCGGCGTGGACATCGGCTGCGGCATGTCGGCGGTGCGGACCTCGCTCACCGCCGCCGACCTGCCCGACGACCTCGCGGGGCTGCGCTCCGAGATCGAGGCGACCATCCCGGTCGGCTTCGCCAAGCGCGACGACGCGGTCGACCCGCGCCGGGTACGCGGGCTGGAGCAGGGCGGCTGGGCCGACTTCTGGGGGCGCTTCGGCGCCCTCGACAAGCGGGTGGCCCAGCTCGAGACCCGGGCCCAGCGGCAGATGGGCACCCTCGGCGGTGGCAACCACTTCATCGAGGTCTGCCTGGAGCAGGGCGGCCCGGACGCCGGCCGGGTCTGGTTGATGCTGCACTCCGGGTCGCGCAACATCGGCAAGGAGCTGGCGGAGCGGCACATCGGTGTCGCGCGTCGGCTGCCGCACAACGCCGAGCTGCCCGACCGGGATCTGGCGGTCTTCCTCGTCGGCACGCCGGAGATGACGGCGTACCGGCGGGACCTGTGGTGGGCCCAGGAGTACGCCCGCCGCAACCGCGCGGTGATGCTGGCCCTGCTCTGCAACGTGGTCCGTGACCGGTTCCCGCAGGTCGGCTTTGACGAGCACATCTCGTGCCACCACAACTACGTCGCCGAGGAGACGTACGGCGGGGTGGACGTGCTGGTCACCCGCAAGGGCGCGATCCGGGCCGGCGCCGGGGACCTCGGCATCATCCCCGGCTCGATGGGCACCGGGTCGTACGTCGTGCGCGGGAAGGGGAACCCGGACGCGTACTGCTCCGCCTCGCACGGGGCCGGGCGGCGGATGTCGCGCGGGCAGGCGAAGCGGACGTACACCACGGCCGACCTGGCGCGGCAGACCGCCGGGGTGGAGTGCCGCAAGGACGCGGGGGTGGTCGACGAGATACCCGCCGCGTACAAGGACATCACGGAGGTGATGGCCCAGCAGGAGGACCTGGTCGAGGTGGTCGCCCACCTCAAGCAGGTGGTCTGCGTGAAGGGCTGAGCCTTCAGGTCAGCCTGCTGGAAGGCTCAGCGGGGTGCTTCGGATCACGTCCATGACCTGCGCCGCCGCGGTGGAGGGACGGCGGTCGCGGAGGTCCAGGACGGTGCCGGGAACGCCCACCCGGTGGGCCACGAGCAGCCGCATGATCGCCAGCAGGGGATCGAACCGGCCGGTCAGGTCGAACTGCCGGCCGTCGGGGCCGATCACGACGGCGGGGCCGACCCCGGCGGCGAGGTTGGTGCGTGCCCAGTCGATCTCGTACGACCGGCGGTCCCCGCCGACCTGCATGACGAGCTGTTTCGTCCGGTGCAGCAGCGCGAGGTAGTTCATCGGCACCGTCAGCTTCTTCCCGACGTCGAACGGGGCGCCGCCGTCGGGGAATATCCGCAGGACGGTCTCCAGCACCGGGCCCTCGTACTGGAAGGTGTCCGTGCCCCGCAGTTCCAGGAACCGGCCCCGGACGAGCTGCCCGCCCTGGCGTGCCCACCGGCGGTCGACGCCACCGAACGCCCCCCTCGTGCCGGGCAGCCGGTCGATCACCCACCTGGCCCTGCCGTCCGGCACCGGCTCGGGCGTCGGTCGGCCGGCTGCGGCCCGCTCGACGAGGCTCTGTAGTCGCGTCGCCACGGCGGGGTCGACGCGTCGCAGGTCGATCGTGTCGCCGTCCAGGGCGACCCGGCCCGTGGCCCTCGCAATTCCCATCTGCTCCAGGAGGAGATCCGGGTGCCCGGTCAGGTCGACGCGCCGGCCGTCGAGCCCGACCAGCCGGCAGGTCCGGATGCCCGACAGCAGGGCGCTGCGTGGCCAGTCGATGCCGAATTCCGCAGGGACGCCCGGGTGGGTGACGGCGACGAGCCGCCCCGCGGTGACGGCCGCCAGGCACAGGGACGGCACGCGCCACGTGGCCGTCGACTCGAACGGCTCGCGGCCCTCGGGGTGAACCCACACCCTGAGTCTTATGCGCGCCTTGGGCTCGTCGGGGTCGAGGTCGCCGCCGTAGCTCTGGTACGTCGCCTCCCAGTCCTGGCCGTACGTCACGAACGTCGCCTCGCGCACCGCGGCCATGGCCAACCGGCCGTCCTGGATCGGGATCCGGGCGGTGGGGGTCCACATGGCGAAGCTGTCGTCGTCGCGCCGGTGCGCGTCGGGCACCTGGTTGCGGCGGGTGATGACCCGGAAGTGCGCCCGGGTGAACAGGAAGGCGCCGACCGGGATCGCGAGGGTGAACACCAGGCCGGTGAGGAGGAAGGCCAGCGGGACGCCCTCCTCGCCCGAGCCGACCTCGCTGACGCCGAGGGCGCCCACGACGAGAAGGACCGGCCCCGCCACCCCACAGACGGTGAAGATCACGAGGTTGCGGACGAACGTACCGGTGAAGCTCTGCACGGCCACTCCTGCGCGGACTCCGGTCCTTGATACCACCCATGCGGGGGCGGCGTCGTCCGGCGACGCCGGGCGGGTCAGGCGCGTCGGGCGCGGGCGCCCTTGAGCCGGCGGCCGAACTCGCGGGCGATCTCCCGTTTCGCGTCCCGCTCGGCGATCGCCTGCCGCTTGTCGTACGACTTCCGGCCCTTGGCAAGGGCAAGCTCGACCTTGGCCCAGCCGTCGGAGAAGTACAGCGACAACGGCACGAGGGTGAGCCCGCCCTCGCGCGTCCGGTCGAGGATCCGGTCGATCTCGACGCGGCGCAGCAGCAGCTTGCGGATGCGGCGGGGCTGGTGGTTGGTCCAGCTGCCGAAGCCGTACTCGGCGATGTGCAGGCCGTGCAGCAGCAGCTCGCCGTCGTGCTCCTGGGCGAAGGCGTCGACCAGCGACACCCGGCCGGCCCGCAGCGACTTCACCTCGGTGCCGGCGAGCACCAACCCCGCCTCGTACGTCTTGAGGATGTCGTAGTCGTGCCGGGCCTTCTTGTTCGACGCGACGAGGGTGCGTCCGGTCTCCCTGGGCACGGCCGGCCTCCCGATGGTGGTTCCGCGTCAACGCGAGAGGCTAGCAGCCGGCACCGGCGACGGCGACGGCTGCGCCGGGACCGTACCCGCGACAGCGCAAATCCTGCAGTCGTTGCCCCGGACGCCGCGTGGAAAACGGGTGGAAGGGCGGGGCCAACACCGGCCACAATTCCGGGATGGATCACCGCGCCACGGTCAAGTTGAGCAAGCGGATGTCCCGGGCGTTGCGGCACGAGCCGCACCGCCTGGGCCTCACGCCGGACCGGGCCGGGTGGGTCCTGGTCGACGACCTGCTGGCCGCCCTGCGGGTGGGGCGGGACACGCTCGACATGGTGGTCGCCGAGAACGACAAGCAGCGCTTCGCGGTGGAACGCGGCCCCGACGGGGTCGAACGTATCCGGGCCAACCAGGGCCACTCCATCCCGGTCGAGCTGGGGTTACCACCGGCGGCCCCGCCCGACCGGCTGTACCACGGCACCGGCGCCGCCGCCCTCGACCCGATCCGGGCCACCGGGCTGCACCGGGGCGGCCGTCACCACGTCCACCTGTCGGAGGACGTCGAGACCGCCCGCCGGGTCGGCGCGCGACGGGGCGGGGCCGTGGTGGTGTTCACCGTGGACGCGGCGGCGATGGCCCGCGACGGGCACGTCTTCCACCGCAGCGCCAACGGGGTGTGGCTGACCGACGCCGTCCCCGCCCGATACCTCACCCCGGGACGGTAGGGGCACCCCGCAATCCCGACAGCGCCATTGAAAGTCGCCCGGCCGGCAGGCAGGATCGGCGGTCCGGGGGCATCGACAGTGGTGGGGACCTTCAGTGGTGGATGGGGCCGACGGGGGGTGTCCGGCGCGTGACCTGCGGCTGGTCGTGGGCGCGCACGCGGCGTCGACGTACGGCAGCTACCTGAATCTGGTGGCGCTGGGCCTGTTCACGCTGGAGGTCACCGGCTCCGCCGTGCAGACCGGCCTGTTCATGGCCGTCCGCATGACCGCCGGCTTCCTCATGGGCCCGGTGAGCGGGCTGCTCGCCGGCCGGTGCCGGCGTACCCGCCTGATGATCGGCGCCGACGTGCTGTCCGCCGTGACCCTGGCGCTGCTGGTCGCCGCCCCCGCCGGGGCGCGGCCCGGGATGCTCTACGCGCTCGCCGTGGTGCTCGGCTGCGGGCAGACCCTGTGGGGGGTCGCGCTGCGCAGCGAGCTGCCCGAGCTGGCCGGCCCCGATCGGCGGGCCCGCGCCAACGCCCGGCTCGTCGCGGCCCGGTCGGTGGCGATGCTGCTCGGGTTCGCCTCGGCGGGAATCCTGGTCGCCCAGCTCGGCTACCAGGTGGCGTTCCTGCTCGACGCCGGCACGTACGTGCTGTCCGCCGGGCTGCTGGCCCGGGTGCGGGCCCGCCCGCCGGCCACCGCCGAGCCCGGGACCGCGCCGCCCGCCGGGCCGCGCGCCCTGGCCGGCTTCGGGATACTGCGGGCGGTCGCGCCGGTGGTGGTGGCGATGATCGGCGTACGCGCCGCCGACGCGTTCGGGTCCGCGTCGCACAACGTGGGCATCCCGGTGCAGGCCAGCCTGGTCCGCCCCGACTCGCCTGCCGGGTACGCCGCCGTCTTCCTGACCTGCTGGGCGGTGGGCAGCCTCGTCGCCGGCCGGTGGTGCGCCCGGCTGGCCGCCCGCACCGGCGGGGTGGACTCCCCGCGCTCCTTCGGCGTCGCGACCTGCCTGATGTCGGTCTTCTTCGTGCTCGCCTTCACCGACCCTCCCCTGTGGCTGCTGGTCCCGCTGACCGTGGCGGCGGGCGCCGCCGACGGCTACGCCGAGATCAGCTACACCACCCGGCTCCAGGCGGTCGACGAGACCCGCCGCGCCCGGCTGTTCGGGTTCGCCAGCGCGGCGCAGAACGCCGGCTTCGGCCTCGGAATGGTCGGCTGCGCCGCCGCGCTGGGCCGGGCGGCCCCGCTCACGGTCGTCGCCGTGGCCCACGGGGCGGCCTTCGCCGTGGCCCTGGCGTTCCTCCTCGTCCAGACGTTCCGACCGGCCGGCCGGAAACCGCCCGTCGACTCCGCGATCCATGAGGTGACGCCGTGACCGCCGTACCGCCCGCCCGTCGCCCCGCCGTCAGCCACGGCGGCGACCTGCCCGCCGACCCGGAGCACCCCCGGACGCTGGGCGGCGCGCTGCGGCGGGCGGCGCGGGAGTTCCCCGACGCCGGCATCCGGGTGGTGGACGAGGACGGCCGCAGCGTGTTCCTCGACCATCCGACGCTGCTGGACCGGGCCCGTGCCGTGCGGGCCGGCCTGCATGCGCGGGGGGTCACCGCCGGCTCGTCGGCGATCCTGCGGATCACCTCCGGCGCGCAGTACTGGCCGGCGTTCTGGGGATGCGTGCTCGGTGGCGTCGTGCCGCTGACCGTCGGCGCCCCGGCCGGCTACGACGCGGACAGCCCCGCCCTCGCGGCGCTGCTGCACGCCTGGCGGGCCCTCGACGCCCCGGTCGTCCTCGCCGGCGTCGAGGACGTGGCGGGGCTGGCCGCTCTGCCGCCGGCCGGCCGGGTGCTCGCCGTGGCGGAGCTGGCGGCGGGGGACAGCACCGGGGAGCTGCCCGATGTCGCCCCCGACCCCGCCGGGGTGGCCGTGCTGCAACTGTCGTCGGGCAGCACCGGCACCCCGAAGATCATTCCGTTGACCCACCGGGGCCTGTCCGAGTACGCCGTCGGCGCCCGCGAGATGCTCGACGTCCGCCCGGGCGACGTGCTGCTCAACTGGCTGCCGGTGGACCACGTCGCCGGCCTGCTCCTGTACCACCTCGGCGGGGTGTTCCTCGGCGCCACGTCCGTGCACGTCGCCACACCGCTGGTGCTGGCGGACCCGCCGCGCTGGCTGGAGCTCATGCACCGGTACGGGGTGACGCACAGCTGGGCGCCGAACTTCGGCCTGCGGCTGGTCGCCGACGCGGTGGCGCGCGCCCCGGGCCGACGGTGGGACCTCGGCGGGGTGCGGCGCATGGTCAGCGGCGGCGAGCAGTGCCTGCCGGAGACGTTCGAGGCGTTCGTCGCCGCGACCGGGGTGCCGGCGGCGGCCATGACCCCGGCCTGGGGGATGTCCGAGACCTGCACCGGGATCACCTTCGCGTCGTTCACCGCACCCGGCTGCCGGCAGTGGGTCGGCACGGCCAGCCTCGACGGCGACCTGGAGTGGGTCGACGACGACGCGGCGGCCGACCGCACGGAGTTTTTGTCCGTCGGCCGGCCCGCGCCCGGGGTCACGCTGCGCATCGTCGACGCCGACGGCGCATTGCTGCCCGAGGGCCGAATCGGCCGGCTGCAGGTCCGCTCGGCCCGGGTCACCCCCGGCTACCTCGGCGACCCCGAGGCCGACCGCGTGGCCTTCCCCGACGGCGACTGGCTGGAGAGCGGGGACCTGGCCTACCTGCGCGACGGCGCGGTCACCGTCACCGGGCGCGCCAAGGACCTGCTGATCCTCAACGGGCAGAACATCCCCTGCCACGAGATCGAGCGGGTGGCCGCCGGGGTCGCCGGGGTACGCGCCGGCCTCGTCGCCGCGGTGGGCGTACCCGATGCCCGCACCGGCACCGAGTCACTGGTGCTGTTCCACGTCCCCGATCCCGACGCGGCCGAGCCTGCCCAGCGGGTGGCCGAGGCGCTCACCGCGGCGGTGGCCCGCCGATGGCAGGTCGTCCCGGCGCGGGTGCTGGCCGTGACCGAGGAGGAGTTCCCGCGTACCTCCGGGGGGAAGCTCCAGCGGGCGGAGCTGCGGCGACGGTTCCTGGCCGGCGGCTTCCCGCCCGGCGGCCCCGGCCCCGGCCCCGGTCCTGTCGCCGGCCCCGGTCCCCGCGGCGGGGGGGCGGAAGGGGGGGCGGCGCCGGGGGGCGCGGGGGCGGGGGCCGGGGGCGCAACGC
>NZ_JBEOWQ010000072.1:0-17333 GCF_040296145.1 Micromonospora sp. NPDC002296 | reverse complement strand
GGCACGTCCGCGACCGGGGGGCCGACCCCGACCGGCCGACCACCCGCAGCTACGAGCACCGTCGTGGCATCGGGTACCACGCCGACCCGACCGACGTCGTCGCCCTGCTCTGCGTCCGGCCGGCCCGCAGCGGCGGGCTCAGCACGGTCGTCAGCTCGGTGGCGGTGCACAACGAGGTCGTGCGCACCCGCCCCGACCTGGCCCGGCTGCTCTACCAGCCGTGGTGGTACGACCGGCGCACCGGCGACGGGCCGGACAGCTTCGCCCAGCGGCCGGTGTACACCCGCGACGGCGACCGCCTCGCCGCCCACTACGGGCCGGACTACATCCGCTCGGCCCAGCGGGGCGCGCACGTGCCGCCGCTGACCCCGGCGCAGCGGGAGGCGATGGACGTCCTGGACCGGCTGCACGCCGACTCGCGGTTCGTGCTCGGCATGGACCTGCGGGCCGGGGACATGCAGTTCCTCGACAACGGTGTCGTGGTGCACGCGCGCACCGCGTACGAGGACCATCCTGAGCCGGAGCGGTGCCGCGACCTGATCCGGCTCTGGCTGGACACGGGCCGGAACTGACCCGCTCACGTCGGCCGGGCGGTCACTCGCCCGTGCGGCCGTCGATCAGCTCGCGGACAACTCGGCCACGGCCTCCCGGTAGAAGTCGAGGTAGGTGAGGAAGAAGGCGGGCACGTCGGACGACGGCCCCGGCGGCAGCAGGCTCATGGCCGGGAGTCTGGGCCACGGCCGGTCACCGTGGGCGGTGTCCCCCGGTGACCGGCACGGTGCTCAGGCGCAGCCGCGATACTGCAACGAGGCGTCCTTCATGTACGCCCACAGCGGCAGGCCGTTCCACCAGTCGTAGGTCAACGTCCAGCCGTTGGAGGTGTTGCCCGTCGGACCCGTCACGACCTGCCCGTAGCGGCGGGTGCCGTACAACGTCGCCTCGTTGGGCTCGGTGTACATCCCCGCGTAGTCCCACACGACGGTGAAGCTGCTCGTCGTGCAGGCGGCCTGCGCGGCCCCGGCCGGCCCGGCGACCGCCAGCGCCGTCGCCGCCACGGTCGTCGCGACGCAGCCGGCCGTGAACCGCAGCAGACGCCGTCGAATCGTCATCCCAACCTCCATCGGATCGTCGGACATGGATGTTCCTCCGGGAGGCTACCGCCGCGTCGCCCGCCCCGCAGTCCACGCCGTCGGGCGACGTAAACCCCTCGACCCCGGCGCTACGGTGGGCCAATGATCGAAATTCGAACCGAGCGGCTGGTGCTGCGGGGCTGGCGGGACAGCGACCTGGAGCCGTGGGCGGCGATGAACGCCGACCCGCAGGTGCGCGAGTTCCTCGGCCCGGTGCTGACCGCCGAGGAGTCCGCCGCGTCCGCCCGCCGCTTCCAGGCGGACCTCGACGCCAAGGGCTACGGGTTCTGGGCCGTCGAGGTCCGCGACACCGGCGGGTTCGTCGGCTTCGCCGGCCTCGACGACGTCGACGAGGGCATGCCGCTGACCGGGGTGGAGATCGGCTGGCGGCTGGCCCGCCCCGCCTGGGGCCACGGCTACGCCACCGAGGCCGCCCGCGCCGTGCTGCGCCACGGCTTCGACACCTGCGGACTGCCCGAGATCGTGGCGATCACCACCGTCGGCAACGTGCGTTCCCAGGCGGTGATGCGCCGCCTCGGCATGACCACCGACCCGGCCGAGGACTTCGACGACCCCGAGGTCGAGTCGGGTCCGCTGCGCCGCAGCGTGCTGTACCGCCTGCGCGCGGACTCCTGACCACACAGGCCGGGTCAGCCGCGCAGGCGGGCCTGGAGCGTGTACGTCTGCGGCAGCCGCCAGGGCCGGTCGGCGAGCCGCCACTCGCCGGGCCCGGCGCGTTCCGTCCGCCCCGGCAGGGCGTCCCACGGTGCGCTGTCGTGCTCGGCGAGCATGGTCAGCTCGAACCCCGCGTCCAGCAGGGCGGTGACGATTTCGCCGAGCCCGCGGTTCCATTCGTGGGTCACGTTGTGCGTGAACGTCTCCTCGGTCGTGACGTACGTCCCCGTGGCCTGGAACACTGTCGGCTCCGGCCGCTCGAAGTACGGGAACTCGACGGTGAGCAGCCCGTCGGGGCGGGCGTCGTCCAGCGCCCACAGCATCGGGTGGCCCTCACGCAGGAACAGCCGCCCGCCGGGGCGCAGGAGCGCGGCGACCACCGACGCCCAGCGGCGGATGTCCGGCAGCCAGCACAGCGCCCCGATGCCCGTGTAGACCAGGTCGAAGCCGCCCGGCTCCAGCGCCGTCGCCGCGTCGTACACGTCGGCCTCGACGAAGTCGACCGCCGCGCCGGTGCCGGCGGCGAGGCGGCGGGCCTCGGCCAGGGCGGTGGGGGAGAAGTCCAGCCCGGTCATCCGGGCCCCCAGCCGGTGCAGCGACACGGTGTCGGTGCCGATGTGGCACTGCAGGTGCACCCCGCGCAGGCCGGTGAGGTCGCCCAGGCGCGGCTGGTCGAAGCGGACCACCTCGCTGAGGTGCCCGGGGTCGGCGAGGAACCGGGCCAGGGCGTAGTCCGGCGACTTGGCGTGGGCGGGCGCCCGCTCGTCCCAGCTGGCCCGGTTGATGTTGCGGTAGTCCGTCACGGCGCGACGGTCCCACACCCACCGCTGCGGGTTCAACGGGGATTCACGGGACGGTGACGACCTCCGGCCTGTGCCAAAATCATGATCATGGACACGGGGATCACCACCGCGGACGCCGCGGGCACCTGGACGTTGGGCGACCGCACCGTCAACCGGATCGGCTTCGGCGCGATGCGGCTCACCAGCACCGCCGACGGCCGGCCCAGCGACCGGGACAGGGCGACAGCGGTGCTGCGCCGGGCCGTCGAGCTGGGCGTCAACCACATCGACACGGCCGCCTTCTACTTCTCGTCGCTGCGCTCCGCGAACGAGCTGATCAACGCGGCCCTCGCGCCGTACCCCGACGACCTGGTCATCGCCACCAAGGTCGGGCCGGGCAAGGACCCGTCCGGGCAGTGGCTGCCGCTGGCCCGGCCGGACGAGCTGCGCGGCCAGGTCGAGGAGAACCTGCGTCAGCTCGGCCGCGACCACCTCGACCTGGTGAACCTGCGCCAGGCCGGCCTGGAGTCGGTCGCCGAGCACTTCGGCGCGCTCGCCGAGCTGCGCGACGCCGGCCTGATCCGGCACCTCGGCATCTCCAACGTCCGCCCGCACCACCTGCCGCAGGCGCAGGCCGTCGCCCCCGTGGTCTGCGTGCAGAACGCGTACGGCCTCGGCTTCCGGCCCCGCCACGACCAGTTCGTCCGCGACTGCGCCGCGCAGGACGTGGCGTACGTGCCGTTCTTCTCCATCGCCACCACGGGCCGGGAGGCCGGCGCGAGCGGCGACGAGCACCCGGAGGTCCGCGCGGTCGCCGCCGCCCACGGGGTGTCCACCGCCCAGCTGCGGATCGCCTGGGCGTTGCACCGCAGCCCGAACATGCTGGCCATCCCCGGCACCGGCAACCCCGAGCACCTGGTCGCCAACGTCGCCGCCGGGGCGCTGCGGCTCACCACCGAGGACCTGGCCCGGCTGGAGGCCGTGCACCAGCACGGCGAGTGACGCCCCGGGCCGTCCGGCACCGATGGCCGCCCGTCGGTGCCGCACCCGGCCGGACGGTGTGACAGCGTGTCGGGGTGAACGATTCCGCGCCGGTCGCCGTCGACCTCGCCCTGGTCGGCGGCGGCGGGGCCGGGTCCCTCGTGCTGGCCGCCCTGCACCGGCGCGGTGTGCGGGGGCTGCGGGTCGCGGTCGTCGACCCGGTGCGCAAGCGCGGCCAGGACCGCACCTGGGCGTTCTGGGGCCGCCCCGGCGCGGACCTGGACCCACTGCTCAGCGCGAGCTGGGACCAGGTCGAGGTGACCACCCCGGCCCGCCGCCGGGTGCTCGACCTCAGCCCGCTGCGGTACGCCATGCTGCGCTCCGCCCCGGTCTATGCCCGGGCCGCCGAGGCCGAGCGGCACCTGGGGGCGAGGCGGATCGACGCGGCGGTGACCGGCCTGGACGACGACGGCACCGGGGTCCTCGTCCGGGGCGCCGACGGGGTCCCGCTGGCCCGGGCGTCCTGGGTGCTCGACTCCCGCCCCCGCCCGCCGGCCCGGCCCGGCCGCACGTCCTGGTTGCAGCACTTCCGTGGCTGGTGGGTGGAGTCCGGCGGGCCGCTGTTCGACCCCGCCCGGGCGGTGCTGATGGACTTCCGCACCCCGCAGCCCGGGCGGGGCGTCTCCTTCGGCTACGTGCTGCCGGTCAGCGACCGGTACGCGTTGGTCGAGTACACCGAGTTCTCCCCGGACCGGCTCACCGACGACGGGTACGACCGGGCGTTGCGCGGCTACCTCGGCCGGCTCGGCCTGGACCCGGCCGCGCTGACGGTGCGGGAGGTGGAGGACGGGGTGATCCCGATGACCGACGCCCCGTTCCCGCGCCGCCCCTCGCCCCGGGTGGTCCGCCTCGGCACGGCCGGCGGCGCCACCCGCCCCTCCACCGGGTTCACCTTCTCCGCCATGCTGCGCCAGGCCGACCAGGTGGCCCGCGCGCTGGCCGCCGGTCGGCCGCCGGTGCCCGCGCCCGCGTACCCCCGGCGGCACCTGTGGATGGACGCGGTCGCGCTGCGGGCCCTGGACAGCGGCCGGGTCGGCGGCCCGGAGTTCTTCGACCGGCTGTTCGACCGCAACCCCGCCGAGCGGGTGCTGCGCTTCCTCGACGGCGACACCTCGCCGGGGGAGGACCTGGCGGTGATGCGGTCCAGCCCGCTGCTGCCGATGACCTCCGCCGTCGTCGGTGACGCCGCCGGGCGGCTTCGTGGCCGACTGCGCCGCCCCGCCGGCTGACCCGTCTCCGGGGCCGGGGTCGGGTCAGCCGAGGCGCGCGGCGACCGCGTCGCGGATCGTGAGGCGCAGCCGCTGCAGCGGGTCGCCGTCGCCGACCGCGAGCCGGTTGCGCGTCGCCGCCACGGTGAGCCCCAGGTCCGGGTACGCGAACGCCAGACTGCCCCCGCTGCCGGCGGCACCGAACGACCCGTCGACGTCCACGGCGTAGCCGAGCCCCCAGGCCGCTTCCTGGCCGAAGACCCACTCCGGGCCGCGGACCGCCACCGCGGTGGCCGCCCGCAGCCGCTGCGGCGAGACCAGCCGTACGCCGTCCACCTCGCCGATCAGCGCCGCGTACATCCGGGCGGCGGCCCGGGCGGTGAGGGTGCCGACGGAGGGCACGTCAACGGCGAGCACGTCCGGGCGGGCGGCGAGGCCGGCGTCCGGGCGGACCCCCGGTGGGGCGACCCGGTCCAGGTGCGGCAGCTGGCCGGCGAACGCCTCCAGCATCGCCGAGAGGTTGCCGTCCTCCATCCGGGCCAGCCGGCCCTGCCCGGCCAGCGGTACGCCGAGGAGCAGTTCCCCGGCCACACCGAGCGGCGCGGCCACGTCCTCGGCGAGGACCTCGCCGACCCGGCGGCCGGTGACCCGCCGGACCACCTCGCCGACGATCCAGCCGAACGTCCACGCGTGGTACGCCAACCGCTCGCCCGGGGCCCACAGCGGCGCGGAGTCCGCGACGATCGCGCACATCCGGTCCCAGTCGGCGAAGTCGTCGAGGATGGTGTCGGGCGGCAATGCCGGCAGGCCCGCCGTGTGGGTCAGCGCGTGACGCAGCGTGATCCGGTCTTTGCCGTGCCGGGCGAACTCGGGCCACACGTCGGCGACGCGCAGGTCGTAGTCGAGCTGCCCCTGTTCGGCGAGGACGTGCACGACCGTCGCGGTCAGGCCCTTGCCGGTGGATACGCCGTACACGGGGGTGTCGGCGGTCATCGGCCGGCCGGTGGTGGTGTCGGCGACGCCGCACTGCTCCTCGACGATCGGCTCGCCGTGCAGGTACGCCGCCACCTGCACCCCCGCCTCCCGTCCGGAGGAGACGAGCCCGTCGATGGTGTCGCGCACTTCGGCCCGCAGGCCGTCGAAGCGTCCGGTCATGGTGAGGCAGCCTGCCAGAGGGCCGCGTCCGGCGTCGCCCGTTTTCGTCGGTCCGGTCCACGGGGGCACCGGGCGTACCCGGTAGGTTGCGGGCATGGTGGACGCGGCGGCCGACAGGGTCGTGGAGATCTGGACCGACGGGGCGTGCAGCGGCAACCCGGGCCCGGGCGGCTGGGGCGCCCTGTTGCGCTACGGCACCCACGAGCGGGAGCTGTGCGGCGGGGAGGCGACGCCGACGACCAACAACCGGATGGAGCTGATGGCCGCGATCCAGGCGTTGGAGAGCCTGACCCGGCCGGTCACCGTGCGGTTGCACACCGACAGCACGTACGTGCGTAACGGCATCACCAGCTGGCTGGCGGGTTGGAAGCGCAACGGCTGGTTGACGGCGGCGAAGCAGCCGGTCAAGAACGCCGACCTGTGGCAGCGGTTGGAGGCAGCCTGCGCCCGGCACCGGATGACCTGGCTGTGGGTGAAGGGGCACAACGGCCATCCCGAGAACGAGCGGGCCGACGCTCTGGCCAACCGGGGGATGACCGAGGCCCGGTCGGTGACCGCGACCCGGTGAGGTCCTGCGGCCTTGTGTCGATCTGCATCGATAGGTAACGTTGCGGATCGATTGCGTCACTCACAGTTGTCACGGGAGGTGTCCGCGTGACCGCGACCGCCGCTACCGACCTGCCCCTCTGGCCGCCGATCAACCCCGACCACGGCCCGTTCGCCCTGCTCGACGAGGAGGAGCGGGGCCGCCTGGACGAGCCCGTGACCCGGGTCCGGCTGCCGACCGGCACCACCGCCTGGCTCGTCACCCGTCACGCCGACGTGCGTCAACTGCTGCGCCACCCCGCCTTCAGCGCCAATTTCGAGAAGCCGGGCTTCCCGCTGCTGCGTCCGTTGCCGCCCCAGTCCGACCTGGACCGTCAGGGCGGCTTCATCCGGATGGACGGCGACGCGCACACCCGGCTGCGCCGGATGCTCACCGCCGAATTTATGATCAAGAACGTCCGGCGGATCGAGCCGCTGATCGAGCAGACCGTCGACGAGGCCCTCGACGACCTCCAGGCCGCCGGCCCGCCCGCCGACCTGGTCGAGGCGTTCGCTTTGCCGGTGCCCTCGATGGTGATCTGCCACCTGCTCGGCGTCCCGTACGCCGACCACGGCTTCTTCCAGGCCCGCAGCCGCACCCTGCTCGACCGCACTACGCCCGTGGAGCGGGTCCGCACCGAGGTCCGGGAGCTGCGGGCCTACCTGCGCGAGTTGGTCCTCGCCCGGCACGCCGACGCGGACGCTTCCACCGACCTGATCAGCCGGCTGGTCCGCGACCAGGTGGCAACCGGCCGGCTCTCCGTCGACGAACTGGTCGGCATGGCGCTGCTGCTGCTCGTCGCCGGCCACGAGACCACGGCCAACATGATCGGCCTGAGCACCCTGCTGCTGCTGCGCGAGCCGGGCGGCCTCGACGCGCTGCGCAAGCATCCGGACCAGGCCCCCGCGCTGGTCGAGGAGCTGCTGCGCTACCTCAGCGTGATCCGCACCGGTCTGCCCAGGCTGGCCCTGGAGGACGTCGAGATCGGCGGCCGGCTGATCCGGGCGGGGGAGGGCGCGATCGCCGTGCTGTCACTGGCCAACCGCGACCCGGAGGTCTTCGGGGTCGCCGACGAGTTCGATCCCTACCAGCAGGCACACCAGCACCTGGCCTTCGGGTTCGGGGTGCACCAGTGCATCGGTCAGCCACTGGCCAGGGCCGAGCTGCGGATCGCCCTGGTCGAGTTGGCCCGCCGCTTCCCCGGCCTGCGCACCACCGCGACGCCGGAGCAGCTGTCCACCCGCGAGACGTCGGTCGTGTTCGGCCTCAACAGCCTGCCGGTGACGTGGTGACCGGGGGCGGCACGATGCGGATCGAGGTGGACCGGGACCGCTGCTGCGGGTCGGGCAACTGCGTGCTCGCCGCACCCGAGGTCTTCGACCAGGACGAAGCCGACGGCTTGGTGCTCCTGCTCCGCTCCGCCCCGCCCCCCGAGGCGGCCGATCGCATCCACCGGGCCGCCGACCTCTGCCCAGCCGGCGCCATCCGCCTCACCTGACCCCCGGTGATCGCTGCGGCGCCGGGGGCTTAGGTTTC
Organism: Micromonospora sp. NPDC002296; assembly: GCF_040296145.1. Lineage (NCBI taxonomy): Bacteria > Bacillati > Actinomycetota > Actinomycetes > Micromonosporales > Micromonosporaceae > Micromonospora > Micromonospora sp. NPDC002296. Next base: position 9,220 of record NZ_JBEOWQ010000072.1, on the reverse strand, counting down.
GCGGCTGGGGTCGGTGGGTCCGGAGACGGCGTCGACGTCGTAACCGGCGCGGCTGGTCTCCCGTGCGGGGCGGGCGTTCTCGGCCGGCAGGTCGGCGAAGTCGTCCCCGGTGTCCTCGGTCGTGCGCAGCGACTCGCCCGGCGGTCGCAGGGACGCCTCGTAGGCGGTCGCGCCGTCGGGCTCGTCGCTGCTGGCTCGGTCGAAGCGTTCCTCACTGGTCATGCCGCAGTCCTGCCCGCCCCGGCCGGCGGCAAACGTCCCCCGGCTGCCCGCACCGCCCAGATCGCCGGGCAAGATCGCGCTCGAACACGGAAATACTGGCCTCCGTCGCGGCGGGAGGCCACTATTTCCCGGATCGAGCGCGATCTTGCGGGCGGGTCTTCGGCCCGGCTCGTCACCGGCGGCGGCCACCGCCCGCCGGACCGCCGCCGTTGCGGTGGGTCCCGCGGGGCTGCCGTGGCGCGGCGGGGCGGCGGACCGGGGTGACCGGCAGGGACCAGTGCGCCGGCCGGGCCAGTGCCGGCGGCAGCCCGGTCCGGTGGTCGCCGCGGGCCGCGTCGGCCTGCGACTGGTGCAGGAACAGCGCACGCCGCAGGTCGGCGCCGCGCAGGTCGGCGCCGCGCAAATCCGCCCCGGTGAGGTCGGCGAGGGAGAGGTCCACGTCGCGCAGGTCCGCGCCGAGCAGGACGGCACCGCGCAGGTTCGCCCCGACCAGGTCGACCCGCCGCAGGTCGGCGGCGACCAGTACGGACCCCCGGCGGTCGAGCCCGGCCCGGTCGCCCCGGGCCAGCTCACCGGCCCGGGACAGCAGCGGGTTCACCCGCCCCCGGTGCGCGTCGACGTCCAGCCCGAGCAGCTCCTGCGGGCTGCCGGCCGTGAGCCGCCGGGTCTGCGCCACCGCGACGCCCAACTCCTCGCGTAGCGGGCCGGGCGGGGTCAGCGCGACTGCCTCGGTCAGGTACCACAGCAGCTCGTGCAGCGGACGCATGACCGCGAACGTGTCGAACATCCGCGCCGCGGTGTCCGGGGCGGAACGCCAGTCCCGACCGGCGAAGGTGACCTGGGCGACCTGCTGTCCCGCTCCGAAGCAGTCGAAGACGGTGCACCCGGGAAAGCCGCTGGCCCGCAGGTCCCGGTGGATGCCGCAGCGGAAGTCGCCGCCCAGGTTAGGGCAGGGCCGCCCGGCCGGCTTGTCGACGGCGAAGTCCGCCGACGCGGCGAAGGCGGGCGCCACGCAGCACAGCCCGAAGCACCGGGAGCAGTCCGCCCGCAGGTCGCCCCCGGTGGACGGCGACGGCGTGGGCTGGGGCGTTCCGGACACGGTGGGTGTCTCCTACGGGGTGAGGCGCCGGGGCGGCCCCTCGGGTTCCCCCATTGTCCTGCCGGCCCCCGTGCGCGCGGGCCGGGGGTGCCGGCGGTCACGGGGGCCGGGTCGACGTCCTCCTTCCCGGTCATCCGGGGGCGGGCTGCCCCACCGCCCCGGACCGCCCCCGCCGCCGGGGCAGGTGTGGCCGGCCGCGTGGCGGGTAGCCGCCGCCCATGGAACTGGTCGAGGAGTCGCCGTTCCGGTTCCGGATCGACCGGCGCGACCCGATGCGGGTGCCCGGCGTCGTCTTCGCCTCCCGTGCGCTGCTTCCCGACGTCGGCGCGGACCGGTCTCTCGAGCAGGTGGCGAACGTCGCCACCCTGCCCGGCATCGTCGGCGCCTCGTACGCGATGCCCGACGTGCACTGGGGGTACGGCTTCCCGATCGGTGGCGTCGCCGCCACCGACGTCGCCGCAGGCGGGGTGGTGTCCCCGGGCGGCGTCGGTTTCGACATCTCCTGCGGGGTGCGGTTGCTCGCCGCCGACCTGGACCGGGCCGACCTGCCCCGGCTGCGCGACGCGCTGATGGACGGCCTCGACGCGGCGGTCCCGCGCGGCATGGGCCGGGGCGCGGTGTGGCACCTGACCGACCGGGCCGAGCTGGACGCGGTACTGCGCGGCGGCTCCCGGTACGCCGTGGAACGCGGCCACGGCGTCCCACGTGACCTGGACCGGTGCGAGGATTTCGGCGTGGTCGACGACGCCGACCCGGCCCAGGTCAGCGAGCGGGCCGTGCAGCGCGGCCAGGGGCAGGTCGGCAGCCTCGGCTCGGGCAACCACTTCCTGGAGGTGCAGGCCGTCGACGCGATACACGACGAGGCGGTGGCGGCGGCGTTCGGGCTGCGCGCCGGCCAGGTCGTCGTAATGATCCACTGCGGGTCGCGTGGGCTGGGCCACCAGATCTGCACCGACCACGTCCGGGCGATGGAGCAGACGATGCCCCGGCACGGCATCGAGGTGCCGGACCGGCAGCTCGCCTGCGCCCCGGTCGACTCCGCGCAGGGGCGGGCCTACCTCGGGGCGATGGCCGCCGCCGCGAACTACGCCCGGGCGAACCGGCAGCTGCTCACCTCCGCCGCCCGCCGGGTGTTCCGACGGGTCACCGGCAGCGGGCTCGACCTGGTGTACGACGTCTCGCACAACCTCGCCAAGGTCGAGACGCACGGGGTGGACGGCGTCGACCGGCGGCTCTGCGTGCACCGCAAGGGCGCCACCCGCGCCCTGCCGCCCGGGCATTCCGATCTCCCCGCCGACCTGCGCGCCGCCGGTCAGCCGGTGCTCATTCCCGGCTCGATGGGCACCGCCTCCTACGTGCTCACCGGGGTGGCCGGCGGCCCGGCGTTCGCGTCCACCTGCCACGGCGCGGGCCGGGTCCGCAGCCGCAGCCAGGCCATGAGGACGGTGCGGGGGCAGGAGCTGCGCCGGGAGCTGGAGGATCGGGGCATCGCGGTGCGCGGGGCATCCTGGCGAGGGCTGGCCGAGGAGACGCCGGAGGCGTACAAGGACGTCACGGCCGTGGTGGACGTCGCCGAGCGGGCGGGTCTGTGCCGCCGGGTGGCCCGGCTGGTGCCGCTGGGCGTGGTCAAGGGTTGATTCCCGGCCCGGGCCGCGGGTCCGGTCCCGCGCGGACCGGCAGGTCACACGTCCAGGGTCACCGCGCAGGACCAGCCCGCCTCGTCCCGGCCGAAGCGCAGCCCGTGCAGCGACACGGCCTTCGGCACCGCGCCGCCCGGCTCCGCCGCGTCGGCGGCCACGACCCGCCACCGCACCCGCAGGCCAGCGCCGGGAGAGGCGGTCACGTCCGTCGAGACCGGCAGCACCCCCTCGGTCTCCAGCCGGAAGATCACCTCGTCGAGGACGGCCACCAGCAGGTCCCCGTCGTCACCGGCCGGGACGTCGAACGTCGCCTCGGCGCCCTCGCCCGCGCCGGCGGTGTCGGCGAAGGTCTCCACCATCGCCGACACCGCCTCGGCCACGCAGCCCTCCCGGTCCGGCGCCCAGGCCTCGATCCGCACGTCGGCGGTGTGCGGCACGGCCCGGTGGCCCCGCCCCGGTCCTCGTTCCATGCCCCGATCATCTCGGGCCCGGCGCGGTGCCGCCGGGAAACCGGGTGCGCCCGTCAGGCCGTCGTGGTCGCCCGTCGGACCTCCTGCACCAGCCACCCGTTGCCGTCGGGGTCGCTGAACGACAGGTAGGAGGCGTAGTCGCGTCGCTGCGGGTCCGGGCCTGCAACCCGCACGCCGCCCTCCTCGAAGTGGAAGATCTCGCTCGCCGGCAGCCCGCGCGTCAGCAGTTCCTCGCGCGCCACGTCGAGGTCGGTCACCACCAGGTGCAGGCCGCCGACGCCGCCCGCTCCGTCCGGGTCGCGCATCAGCGCGATCGAACACGCCGACCCCGGCGGGGTGAGCTGCACGACCCGGAAGTCCTCGCCGGAGCGGATGTCGACGTCCAGCCGGAACCCGGCGCGCTCCAGGTAGAACTCCTTGGCCCGGTCCACGTCGGACACCGGCACCACGACGAGTTCGAGCGTGAAGTCCATGTTGCAGCCCCCTGGCCTCGATGAGCGGTTCTGTCCGGTACGGCGGCGGCTCAACCGTCAAGCCCTCGGGACATCGACGATCTCGTCTGCCCTTGTGCGAATCGTGCCGGGTCGGGTGCGGCTGCGGCACCCTCCGGTCGGTCGTACCCGGGTCAGCCGTCGAACCCGACCGAGCCGCCGTGGGCCTCCGGAAGGCGCCTCAGCCGGCCGGGGGCACCGCGCCCCGGTAGACGCCGGCGAGCCAGACGTCGAGCAGGACGTCCACCACGTCCCGCTCCGCGACGGCCGGCCCGTCGGCGGCGAAGGTGGCGTACCAGACCCGCTCGTTCATCGAGGTCAGCGCGATCGCCAGGTCCCGGGCCGGCAGGCCGTCCGGGGCCGCGCCGCGCCGCCGCTCCGCCGTCACGGCGGCCTCGACGGACTGCACCCAGCGCTCCAGCACCGCGGCCCACAGCCGGCGCACCTCGGCGTTGGTGCCGCGCACCTCGGCGCAGGCCCGTACCACCGCGCGGTGCGCGCCGAACGTCTCGTGGAACCGGTGGATCAGCTCCCGCCACCGGGCCCGCGGGTCCTCGGCCAGCCGGACCAGCACGTCACCGGCCGCCGCGTCGGCCTCCTCGGTGACCCGGTCCAGCAGGGTGAGCAGCACCGCGTCCTTCGACGGGAAGTAGAAGTAGAACGTCGGCCGGGAGATGCCCGCGCCCCGGGCCAGGTCGTCGACGGAGATCTCGCCGAACGGCCGCTGGGTGAGCAGGCGCTCGGCGGTGGCCAGGATGGCCGACTGCCGGTCGTCCCCGGTCGAGCGGGCCGCCCGCCGGCCCCGCGTCCCGGCACCGCGTCCGGGCGTACGGGCGGTGGCGGTCATGAGCGCAGATGCTACTACCTCGACACCGTGTCGATTCCACTCGACAGTGCGTTGACCGACGTCGACGGCGCTGGATAGGGTCCGATCCACCACCCCTGCGACGGGAGACGCGCGATGGCCCCCGACCACGTCGACGTGTTGATCGTCGGCGCCGGCCTCTCCGGCGTCGGCGCCGCCTGTCACCTGCGCCGCAACCGCCCCGGCAGGACGTACGCGGTGCTGGAGGCGCGCGGCGCGATCGGCGGCACCTGGGACCTGTTCCGCTACCCGGGCATCCGGTCGGACTCGGACATGTTCACCCTCGGCTACTCGTTCAAGCCGTGGACGAACCCGTTGGCCATCGCCGACGGCGACTCGATCCGCGCCTACGTCCGCGAGACGGCCCGCGAGTACGGCGTCGACGAGCACATCCGCTTCCACCACCGGGTGCTCGCCGCCGAGTGGGACAGCGCGAGCGCCTGCTGGACGGTGCGCGCCCACCGCGACGACACCGGCGAGGACGTCACCCTCACCTGCGCGTTCCTGTTCACCTGCTCCGGCTACTACCGCTACGACGCCGGCTACACCCCGGACCTTCCCGGCGTGCGGGCGTACACGGGGCGGCTGGTGCACCCGCAGCACTGGCCCGCCGACCTCGACCACACCGGCAAGCGGGTGGTGGTGATCGGCAGCGGCGCGACCGCGGTGACCCTGGTGCCGGCCCTGGCCGAGCGGGCCGCCCACGTCACCATGCTTCAGCGCTCACCGACGTACGTGATCGCGCTGCCCTCGCGCGACGCCCTCGCCGACGCGCTGCGCCGCTTCCTGCCCGCGAAGGCCGCGTACCCGGTGGTGCGGTGGAAGAACGTGCTGTTCGGCACGGCCACCTTCCAGCTCAGCCGCCGCGCGCCGAGGCTGGTGAAGCGGTTCCTGCGGCGGGCGGCGAGGGGGCGGCTGCCCGCCGGCTACGACGTCGACCGGCACTTCTCGCCCCGTTACGACCCGTGGGACCAGCGGCTGTGCGTGGTCCCCGACGGCGACCTGTTCACCGCCCTCGGGCAGGGCCGGGCCTCGGTGGTCACCGACCGGATCGAGACCCTCACCGCCACCGGCCTGCGGCTCGCCTCCGGCGCGGAGCTGACCGCCGACGTCGTGGTCACCGCCACCGGCCTCAACCTGCTCGTCCTCGGCGGCATGACGATCACCGTGGACGGCGAGCGGGTCGACCTCGCGCGGACGGTGGCGTACAAGGGGATGATGCTCTCCGGCGTGCCGAACTTCGCGTTGACCATCGGCTACACCAACGCCTCCTGGACGCTCAAGGCCGACCTGGTCGCCACCTACGTCTGCCGGCTGCTCACCCACCTCGACGCCACCGGCCAGCAGGTCGTCACCCCGCTCGCCCCCGCCACGGGCGACCTGGAGCCGCTGATCGACCTGAAGTCCGGGTACGTGCTGCGCAGCGTCGACGCGCTGCCCAAGCAGGGCGCGGCGGCGCCGTGGCGGCTGCACCAGAACTACGCCCGGGACGTGCTGCTGATGCGGCACGGCCGGCTCACCGACGCCGGGGTGCGCTTCTCCCGCGCGGGCGAGGCGGTCACCACCGGCCGGCGGGATTCAGCCGGCACCCCCGCCGGCTGACCGGGCACCCCGCCGACCGAGTAGAGGAGACCGACGTGCGCAGGTTCGACTTCGCGGCCGGAACGGCCGTGGTCACCGGGGCGGCCAGCGGCATCGGCGAGGCCCTCGCCCACGGCCTTGCCCGGCGCGGCGCCGAGCTGGTCCTGCTCGACCGGGACGCCGACCGGCTCGCCGCCGTGCTGGCCGCGGTCCGGGCCGACCACCCCGACCGACCGGTCACCACCCACCTCGTGGACCTCGCCGACGCCGCCGCGACCACCGCGGTGGCCGAGGAGATCCGCCGGCGCCACCCCCGGGTGCGGCTGCTGGTCAACAACGCCGGCGTCGCCCTCGGCGGCCGGTTCGACCAGATCACCCTCGACGAGTTCGGCTGGGTGGTCGACGTCAACTTCCGGGCCGTGGTGCGGCTGACCCACGCCCTGCTGCCCGCCCTGAAGGCCGAGCCCGGCGCGCACCTGGTCAACGTGTCCAGCCTGTTCGGGCTCATCGCCCCCGCCGGGCAGACCGCGTACGCGGCGAGCAAGTTCGCCGTCCGCGGCTTCACCGAGGCGCTGCGCCACGAGCTGGTCGACGACGGCATCGGGGTGACCTCCGTGCACCCGGGCGGCATCCGCACCCGCATCGCGCAGAGCGCCCGGGTCGGCAGCGGCGTGCCCGCCGAGGAGTTCGAGGCCGGCCGTCGGCAGTTCGAGAAGCTGCTCTCCATCGACCCCGCCGTCGCCGCCGAGGTCATCCTGCGCGGCGTCGAGCGCCGTCGGGGCCGGGTGCTGATCGGCTGGTCGGCGAAGCTGCCGGACCTGCTGGCCCGGCTCGCCCCCGCCTCGTACGGGCGGGTCATCGCCCTCGCCCTCAACCGCGCCCCCCGGCCGCCCGCGTCCCGCCGTCCGGCCGGGCCGCCCACCTCCCCGGTGCCGGCGGACGGCCCCGGCGTGACCGGACCGGACAGCCGGACAGGGCAGTCGGCGTGACCGGGCGGGGCGACACGACCCTCACCGTCCGGGGGCGGGCGGTCCGCTGCCGGGTGGCCGGGCAGGGCCCGCCGGTGGTGCTGCTGCACGGCATCGGCCGCACCCTCGCCGACTTCGCCGAGCAGCACGACCTGCTCGCCCGCGACCACCGGGTGGTCAGCCTCGACCTGGCCGGGCACGGCGGCTCCGCACCGCTGGACGAGCCGCACACCCTGCCGGCGCTGGCCCGGGCCACCGCCGACTGCCTCGACGCCCTCGGCGTCGACCGTCCCGCCCACCTGGTCGGCAACTCCCTCGGCGGGGCGGTCGCGATGCGGCTGGCCGTCGACGACCCGGCCCGCGCGGCCAGCCTGGTCCTGGTCAACAGCGCCGGATTCGGCGCGGAGGTGACGATCGCGCTGCGCCTGCTGGCACTGCGCCCGCTCGGCCGGCTGCTGCTGCGGCCGAGCCGGGCCGTGATCCGGCGCACCGAGCGGGCCCTGTTCCACGACCGGCGACACGTCACGCAGGCGCGCCTCGCCGAGGCCCTCGCGGCGGCCCGCCGACCGCACGCCGCCCGGGTGATGCTGGACCTCGCCGGCAGCCTCGGCACGTTCCGCGGCGTCGCCCCCGGGTGGCGCGCCGAACTGCTCGACGCCGTGGCCCGGCTGGACCTGCCCATCCTGGTGGTCTGGGGCGACCGCGACCTGATCCTGCCCGCCGCGCACCTCGCCGCCGCCCGTGCCCGGCTGCCCCTGGCCCGCGCCCACCTGTTCGCCGACACCGGCCACCTGCCGCAGGTCGAGCGGGCCGAGGAGTTCCACCGGCTGGTCACCGACTTCTGGGCCGACCACCCCGCGCCCGGCTGAGGGCGGTCAGGGCGGGCTGCCGCCGCGCTTGTCCTCCTGGGCCAGCACCGCCTCCCGCACCTGCGGGTCCTCGCGCTCGGCCAGCTCCGCGGCGAGCCGCGGATCGCCGGCCAGTCGTCCCCGGTTGCGGTGCAGAAAGGCGTCGAACCCCCCGGTGTACGGGCAGGCCAGGTCGCCGAGCACGGCGTCCGGCCGGTACCGGCAGCCGCCGCAGTAGTCGCTGAGCTCGTCGATGTACCGGCCGTCGACCGCGTACGGGCGGGTGTCCACCCGGCCCAGGTCGGCGTACCGGCTCATGCCGACCACCGTCGCGTTCATCACCCAGTCGGCGCCGTCGACGAAGCACCCCTTGAACCAGTCGGCCAGCTCCGCCGGCCGCCAGCCGCGCTGCAACGCGTAGTTGCTGAGCACCAGCAGCCGCTGCGAGTGGTGCGCCCAGGCCCCGTCCCGCACCCCGGCCAGCACGTCGGCCAGGCAACGGGCCTCGACCGCGTCGGCGTCCAGGTCGGCGAACCAGCCCGGCAGCGGCTCGGTCGCGGCCAGCCAGTTGCCGCCCCGGAACGCGGGCTCGAAGTACCAGTAGAGCTGCCAGAGGAACTCCCGCCAGCCGAGCAGCCCTCGGACGAACGGCTCCACCGCCGACAGCGACGCGGTCCCGTCGCGCCACGCGCCCTCGGCCGCCCGGATCGCCTCCGCCGGGTCGAGCAACCCCAGGTTGAACGACGACGACAGCACGCTGTGCGCCAGCGTCGGGTCGCCGACGCTCATCACCTTCTGGTAGCGGCCGTGGTCGGGCAGCCGGTGCCGGACGAAGTGCCGCAGCCGGGCGTCGGCCTCGGCGTGCGTGGCGGGGTGGCGGCGCGGCCCGTCTCGGCCGACGAACCGCATCCCCTCCTTCTCCCACCGGTCCAGATCGTCGCGTACCTCCGCGTCGATCTCGTCCTCCACGATCGGCGGGGGAGCGGGGGCGACCGTGCCGCCGGAGCGCCGGGGCCGGCGCGGCACCCGCCCCGGC
>NZ_JBEOWQ010000071.1:0-17663 GCF_040296145.1 Micromonospora sp. NPDC002296 | reverse complement strand
GGCGGGGCCCCCGGCCGGGAATGACCCGCCGCCGCCTCCGGCCGTGGCCCCTCGCCGGCCGCTTCTTCCCGTCAGGGCCGCGGGCCACGCCGGTGGGAGCGGCTGGTGTCGCTGGGGCGGCCCGGGTCGACGTGCCGGGGCCGGTCGGGCTCGTCGGGGCGCAACGGGACCAGGCTGTCGGTGATCGCGTCGATGATCCGGTCGGTGGCCCGCGCCGCCGCGCCCGGGGCCGCGGGGTCGATGCCGGTCAGGTCCACGGGCGCCCCGAAGCGCACCCTGAGCACCGGGCGGCGAACCACCGCCCGGGCGACGGCGCGCAGCATGCCCTTCGGAGCCCGGTAGGGCAGCACCTCGTGGGAGCCCCACTGCGCGACGGGCACCACGGGGGCACCGCAGGCGAAGGCGAGCCGGGCGGTACCGGTCTTGCCGCGTTCGGGCCACAGGCCGGGGTCCAGGCCGATGCGGCCCTCCGGGTAGACCAGGATCACCGACCCGTCGGCCACTGCCCTGGCCGCGTCGTCGAGGGCCCGGTGCACGGCGTCGGTGCCCCGGTCCACGCGCAGGTGCCCGGCGCGGCGCATCGCGGCCCCGACGAGCGGGGTGCGGAACAGGCCGCCGGTGGCCATGATCCGGGGGGCGACGCCGCGGGCGCGGCAGGCGGCGGCGAGGACCACCGGGTCGAACGGGCTGAGGTGGTTGGCGGCCAGGATCAGCGGGCCGCGGCGTAGCCGGTCGGGCACGTCGCCGGTGACTTCGAGGCGGGCCAGGGCGCCGACGAGGGCGCGGGCGAACAGTTGGGCGCCGCGCCAGAGCAGGGGCGGCCGCCAGGGGCCGGTCGGGGTGTCCATCAGCGCTCGATGGTCGCATGCCGCCGCCACAGCCGGGGAACCGCCGCCCCGGGGCGGGTCGAGCGGCAGTGGTGATCGAGGTCATTGGTCCCGGGCGGGCTCGGGACCTCCGCCCCTGCCGACTTCCCTACGACACCCAGTAGTATCTACTACGTCTCGTAGTATGAAAGGCTGGGGGTTATCAGGTGGACGCGTTGGACGTCGCCCGTTGGCAGTTCGGTGTCACCACCGTCTACCACTTCCTGTTCGTGCCGCTGACCATCGGCCTGTCCGTGCTCGTCGCCATCCTGCAGACCCTGTGGCACCGCACCGGCAACGAGCGCTACCTCAAACTCACCAAGTTCTACGGCAAGCTCTTCCTGATCAACTTCGCGATGGGTGTGGTCACCGGCATCGTGCAGGAATTCCAGTTCGGCATGAACTGGAGCGACTACTCCCGCTTCGTCGGCGACATCTTCGGCGCCCCCCTGGCCATCGAGGCCCTCGTCGCCTTCTTCCTCGAATCCACCTTCATCGGCCTGTGGATCTTCGGCTGGGACCGGCTGCCCAAACGCCTGCACCTGGCCGCCATCTGGGCCGCCGCCATCGGCACCAACCTCAGCGCCTACTTCATCCTTGCCGCGAACTCCTTCATGCAGAACCCCGTCGGCTACCGCATCAACCCCGACACCGGCCGAGCCGAGCTGACCGACTTCCTCGCCGTGCTCACCAACAAGGTCGCCCTCATCACCTTCCCGCACACCCTCGCCGGAGCGTTCCTCGTCGCCGGGTCCCTCGTCGTCTCCGTCGGCCTGTACCACGTCATCCGCCACCGCGACAGCGCCGACACCGGCGCCTACCGCTTCGCCACCAAGTTCGGCTCCTGGGTCGTGTTGATCTCCTCGGCGCTCGTGCTCATCACCGGCGACATCCAGGGCAAGATCATGACCCAGGTGCAGCCGATGAAGATGGCCGCCGCCGAGGGCCTCTACACCACCGAGAGCCCCGCCTCCTTCTCCGTACTCACCATCGGCAGCCTCGACGGCAGCCGCGAGGTCTTCGCCCTCAAGATCCCCTACCTGCTGTCCTACCTCGGCACCGGCGACCCCAACGGCATCGTCCACGGCATCGACGACCTACAGGCCCAGTACGCCAGCCAGTACGGCGCCGGCAGCTACACCCCGATCATCCCGGTCACCTACTGGAGCTTCCGCTTCATGATCGCCTTCGGGCTCGCCGCCGCCGCGATCGCCCTGCTCGTCCTCTGGACACAGCGCAAGGGCCGCACCCCCACCAGCAAGTGGCTCCTGCGCGCCGGCCTCGTCATGCCGCTGCTGCCCCTCGCCGCGAACTCCTTCGGCTGGATCTTCACCGAAATGGGCCGCCAACCCTGGATCGTCTTCGGCGAGATGCTCACCCGCGACGGCGTGTCCCGCAGCGTCTCCCTCACCGAGGTCCTCACCTCCTTCACCGCCTTCACCCTCATCTACGCCATCCTCGCCGTCATCGAGGTCAAACTCCTGCTCCGCTACGCCAAAGCCGGCGTACCCGACCTCACCGACACCCCCGAAATCGACGACAGCCACGACGACACCGAGCGCCCGCTCGCGTTCGCCTACTGACCCGGAGCCCACCGTGGAACTGACGACCATCTGGTTTCTCCTCGTCGCCGTGCTGTTCACCGGCTACTTCATCCTCGAAGGCTTCGACTTCGGCGTCGGCATGCTGCTACCCGTCCTCGGCCGCGACGACCGCGAACGCCGCGTCCTGATTAACACCATCGGCCCCGTCTGGGACGGCAACGAGGTCTGGCTCATCACCGCCGGCGGTGCCATGTTCGCCGCCTTCCCCGAGTGGTACGCCACCCTCTTCTCCGGCTTCTACCTGCCGCTGCTGCTGATCCTGCTGGCCCTGATCATCCGCGGCGTCGCCTTCGAATACCGGCACAAGCGACCCGAAGCCTCCTGGAAACGCCGCTGGGACACGGCGATCTTCGTCGGCTCCCTGGTGCCGGCGGTGCTGTGGGGCGTGGCGTTCGCCAACATCGTGCGCGGCGTCCCCCTGGACGCCGACCACGAGTACGTCGGCGGCCTGCTCAACCTCCTCAACCCGTACGCCCTGCTCGGCGGCGCCACCACCGCCGCCCTGTTCCTCACCCACGGCGCCGTGTTCATCGCGCTCAAGACCGTCGGCGACGTCCGCGAACGCGCCGGCAAGCTCGCGGTACGCCTGGGCATCGCCACCGCCGTGCTCGCGGTGGCGTTCCTGAGCTGGACGTTGACCATCCGCTCCAGCGCGGCCGCCGTCGTCTTCGCCGTCGGCGCGGCGCTGGCCCTGCTCGGCGGCCTCGCCGCCGCCCACGTACGCCGCGAGGGCTGGGCGTTCACCGGCACCGCCGTGGCAATCGCGCTGGCCGTGGCGACGCTGTTCGCGGCGCTGTTCCCGAACGTGCTGCCCTCCACCCTCGACGCCGCCGGCACGCTCACCGCCACCAACGCCGCCTCCACCCCCTACACCCTGAAGATCATGACCTGGGTGGCGGTCGTGTTCACCCCCATCGTCCTGGCCTACCAGGGCTGGACCTACTGGGTGTTCCGCAAGCGCATCGGCGTCGCCCACATCCCGCACCACTGACCACCGACAAACGGCAAGGGGCCGGCGCGATAACCGCACCGGCCCCTGCCGCGCACCCCGAACAACAAAACCCAGGCAGGCACACCCACACCGCCGCTACCGTCACCCGATGCCCACCATCGACGTCCGGGAACTCACCCCCGACGACCTCACCGCCGCCTGGACCCTCGGCCGCCACGCCTTCGGGTCAGACCCCACCCGACCACCACCAACCGCCACCCCACCCGGCCTCACCCGCTACGGCGCCTTCGACCCCACCGGCCAACTCCTCGGCAAAGCCGTCGACCTGCACCACGACCAGTGGTGGAACGGCCGCCCCGTGACCGCCGCCGACGTGGCCGGCGTCGCCGTCACCCCCGCAGCCCGCGGCCGAGGCGTCGCCCGCGCCCTGCTCACCGGCCTCCTACGCGGCGCACACGACCGCGGCGCCGCCGTCAGCGCACTGTTCCCCACCACCACCGCCCCCTACCGCGCCTGCGGCTGGGAAGTCGCCGGCGCCCTACGCACCATCGACCTGTCCACCGCCGCACTACCCCGACACCCACCCGCACCCCACCTCACCGTCCGCGACGGCGGCCCCACCGACCTACCCGCCATCACCGACCTGTACGAAACCGTCACCCGCCACCGCCGCGGCCTGCTCACCCGCCGCGGCCCCCTGTACGACCACCCCACCGACACCCTGCCCACCGACGGACTCACCCTCGTCGAACACGACGGCCACCTCGTCGGCTACGCCACCTGGGACCGCGGCCGAGGCTACGGCCCCGACGCCGTCCTCACCGTCAACAACGCCCTCGCCACCACCGCCGACGCCGCCCGCGAACTCATCCGCACCCTCGCCACCTGGGCCAGCGTCACCCCCACCCTGCGACTCAACCTCCTCGACGGCGACGCAATCACCGCCCACCTCCCCGTCGAAGCCACCCGCGAACACCACCAAAACACCTGGATGCACCGACCCGTCGACGTCACCCGCGCCATCACCCAACGCGGCTGGCCCACCCACGCCCACGGCACCGTCACCTTCACCCTCCACGACCACCTCGCCGACTGGAACACCGGCACCTGGCGCCTCGACGTCGCCGACGGCACCGCCGAACTGCACCGCACCACCACCGACACCCCCCTGCACCTGACCGTCCGAGGCTTCGCCCAGCTCTACACCGGCACCACCGACGCCGAAACCCTCCGACACACCGGCCAACTGCACACCACCGCCGACCCCCGCCCACTCGACCTGCTCGCCGCCGCCGGCCCCGCCCACCTGCACGACTACTTCTGAACCCCCGACACGCCCCCGCCCCCCGCCGCACACGGCGACGGAGGGCGGGGGACAGGCACACCAGGCGCGATCAACCCGCCTCGCGCAACTCCGCCAACCGCGCCTCGATCTCCGCCAGCTCCGCCCGCAGCCTCCCCGCCTGCTGCTCCGCCTCAGCCCGCTCCGCAGCCAGGATCTGCTCCACCGCCTCCTGCACCCCCGGAACATCCACCAACACCACCATCCGCAACGCCTCCGCCGGCTTCACCACATACGGCTTCGCCAACGACTTCGAACCCTGCTGCGCCGCCACCGTCCACTCACCGTCCGCGTACGCCAACGTCACCGTCAACCCCGCCGGACCCTTCGGCTTCACCGCCTTCACCGCCCGCCGCGCCGGCTTCGCCTCCACCTGCTGCTGCTCCACCTTCGGCTCCTCCCGCCGCGCCACCGGCACCCGCGGCGTGTCCAACACGAACTCCGGCTCCGCCGCAGGCGGAACCGGCTCAGGCTCCGCCTTCACCTCCACCACCCGACGGCCCGCCCCCCGCGGCGCCACCGCCACATCAGCGGGGGAGAAGGGCAACTCGTCCCGACCGAACCGCACCACCACGAACTCGTCGGACACCGACGGATCGGTCAACTCCACCACCTGGCCCACCTGACCGGCGATCTGACCCGCCGACGACGTGAACACCACCTTCGGCTTCCGGCCGGCCGCCAACGCCTCCCGGATGCTCTGCACCTCGTCAGTAGACAAACCCTGGCCCGCGGCAACCATCACAACCCTCTTCCGTACACCTGTCTGATTCCTGCCTTGATACCAGCCCGCTGCGACACCCCGAAGATCAGCCCCCCAACGCCCGCAACGCCCGATCCGCATGCTCGTTCATCCCCAACTCGCTGTGCACCACCTCCACCACCCGCCGGTCGGACCCGATCACAAACGTCATCCGCCGCGAACCCAACGGCCCCAACGGCACCCGCCGCAACACCCCCAACCGCCGCGCCACCACACCATCCACATCCGACAACAACGGATAGTCGAACCCGTGCAACCGGGAGAACTCCGCCTGCTTCTCCACCGCGTCCCGACTGATCCCCACCCGAGACGCGCCCACCGCCGCGAACTCCGCCGCCAGATCCCGGAAGTGACAGCTCTCCGCCGTGCACCCCCGCGTCATCGCCGCCGGATAGAAGAACAACACCACCGGCCCCACCGCCAAGAACTCCGACAACCGCCGCAGCGTCCCCGTCTCGTCCGGCAACTCGAAATCCTCGACCAGGTCACCAACCCGCACACCCGACACCCGCACACCTCCACTAGTCGACGCCGGCAGCGTAAGCGATCACCGGTGTGACCACGCTCTCCACCAACACCCACCACCCACACCTGTACCGTCACCACCAGCACCCGGGGGAGGAACACATTGAATCCCGTCACCATCATCACCGGCGGCAGCCGCGGCATCGGCGCCGCCACCGCCCGCCGCCTCGCCCACCACGGCCACCACGTCGCCATCGGCTACCGCCGCGACCACCACGCCGCCGACACCGTCGTCGCCGACATCCGCGTCACCGGCCGCCACGCAGTCGCCGTCCCCGCCGACACCACCGACCCCGACGCCATCACCCGCCTCTTCGACGCCGCCGCCGACCTCGGCCCCCTCACCGGCCTCGTCAACAACGCCGGCGTCACCAGCCCCATCGGCCCCTTCACCGAACTACGCGCCGACGACCTGCGCCACGTCGTCGACGTCAACCTCATCGGGTACGTCCTCTGCGCCCAACAAGCCGCCCGCCGCCTCACCCGAGGCGGCGCCATCGTCAACGTCTCCTCCGCCGCCGCCACCCTCGGCAGCCCGGGGGAGTACATCCACTACGCCGCCGTCAAAGCCGCCACCGACACCCTCACCGTCGGCCTGGCCAAGGAACTCGCCCCCCACGGCATCCGCGTCAACGGCGTCGCCCCCGGCATCATCCGCACCGACCTGCACGCACTCTCCGGCGCACCCGACCGCGCCGACACCGCCGCCGACCGCATCCCACTCGGCCGCGCCGGCGAACCCGACGAGATCGCCGCCGCCATCGCCTGGCTCCTCAGCCCCGACGCCAGCTACACCACCGGAACCGTCCTACGCGTCTCCGGCGGCCTCTGACGCGGACATGCCCGACGGCAGCCGGCTGTCCCACGTCGACGCTCAGATCAAGGCGCAGATCCTCGACCAATCGGCCGACATCGCTGCCCTGGACCGGCGGTCGGCGCGCATCACCGACGAGGCCCTGCCGCGGGCGCAGTCTCCGGACCTCATCAGGAAAGCGCGCGATGGCGGCACCCTGACCTTCTCGCCGTGCGCTCCAACACCTCGGCAGCCGCCCCGGTCACCACGTACGTACCCAGGTCGGTGCCCCCTCAGCCCGTAAACAACTTCGCCGCCGTCAGCACCGTCTGCACCACCCCGTACCCCAGCAGCGCACCCACCAGCAACCAGGAGATCCACAACCGGCCGGTCTGCCCGGACGAACCGTTGCTCATCGCGCTATCCCTCCCTGCACCCCGCCCGAACCGACGGGCGCCGGCTCGTGGAACCGCTCCGGCACCGGCCGCACCAGCAGGTTCGCCACGAACCCCACCGCCAGCACCCCCACCATCGTCAACAGCGCCGGCCGGTACCCCGCCGCCGTCAGCGTCCCCGGCGCACCCTTCGCGTCGAGGAACCCGTTGATGATCAACGGCCCGGCGACCCCCGCCGCCGACCACGCCGTCAACACCCGGCCGTGGATCGCCCCCACCTGGTACGTGCCGAACAGGTCCCGCAGGTACGCCGGCATCGTGGCGAACCCACCCCCGTAGAACGACACGATCACGCACGCCAACAACACGAACAGCGCCGTCGCCACCTGCCCGAACAACGCCAGCAGCAGGTACAACACCATCCCCACACCCAGGTACAGCACGTACACCGGCTTACGGCCGATCATGTCCGACGCCGACGACCACACGAACCGGCCACCCATGTTGAACAGCGACAGCAGCCCCACGAAACCGCCCGCCGCCGCCACCGACACCGCCGACGCGCCCTCCTCACGGAAGAAGTCCTGGATCATCGGACTCGCCTGCTCCAGGATCCCGATCCCGGCCGTCACGTTGCAGAACAACACCACCCACAGCAACCAGAACTGCCGCGTCCGCACCGCGTTCGCCGCCGACACGCTCGCCGTGGTCACCATCGGCCTCGCCGTCGTGCGCGCGGGTTCGAACCCCGCCGGCCGCCAGTCCGCCGCCGGCACCCGAACGTTCGCCACCCCGAACATCATGATCACGAAGTAGCCGACGCCCAGCGTCACGAACAGCCACACCAGCGCCGTCCCCGACGCCGTCGCGCCCGCGACGGCGTCCGGGTCGTAGCCCGAATCGTAGAGCGACAACAGCTGCCGGGACAGGGGAGAGGCCACCATCGCGCCACCCCCGAACCCCATGATCGCCAAGCCGGTAGCCAGGCCCGGCCGGTCCGGAAACCACTTGATCAACGTCGACACGGGGGAGATGTAGCCGATTCCCAACCCGATCCCGCCCAGAAGCCCGTACCCCACGTACAGCAGCCACAGCTGACCCGTCGCGATCCCTACCGCACCGACGAGGAACCCCGCCGCCCAGAAGCACGCCGAGACGAACATCGCCTTACGCGGACCGTTGCGCTCCACCCACGTACCGGCCACCGCCGCCGACAACCCCAGCATCACGATCGCGATGCTGAAGATCACCCCGATCGCCGTCTGGCTCGCGTCGAAGTGGGCGATCAGCGAGTTCTTGTACACGCTGGTTGCGTAGACCTGTCCGATGCACAGGTGGATCGCCAACGCGGCCGGCGGAATCAGCCAACGGCTGTACCCGGGCGGCGCGACGGTGTGCCGACGGTCGAGTGCGGAAAGCATGCTGCCTTCTTCCCGAAAGTCAACGAAAGACTCTCCCGAGCGCCCGCCCGCCTCACCCCGGTGATCATGAAGTTATTGCCATGAATCTCGGGCGTGTCGTGGCAACAACTTCATGATCACCGGGGTGAGGCGGGGCCAGGGTGAGAACGTCAGTGGACATGCGGCCCCAACTTCCGCGGACGGGCTGCCTGAGTAGCGCGGGTTGGCGCGGCTGGTACGCGGCGCAGCCGCGCGAGTCGACAGTTGACGGGGAACGTGGAGATCACCTGGCGATGCAACGGGCAGGAGCGCGTGGCTGGGCGGGAGTTTTGGCAGTTCACGGCTTCCCGTGCGTGATTCGATAATGTACATTATGTCAAGTAGATCATTCGGGGCCTCTCCCGCAGGAGTGGCAGCCGGCAGGACCGCCTCCTCCGGGGCCCGCCGCCCACGCCCATCCCCGACGGGAACTCCACCCCTCAAGCAACCCCACGCCCGTACCCCCAGCACCCACCACCGCCTCCCGACCCAGGCCCTCTCGATCCACAGTCCGCATCAGCCCTCCACCGGTTGGCTGTTGCAGGCGGCTCCCATCTTCGGCCGGCGATCAGATCAAGAGGTTCGCGTCCGGTTCTGACCTGTTCCCACGCAAGCCCCTTGATCGCCGCCGAAGACGGGAGCGGGATCGGGTGATGCTGGCCCGGGGTTGTCGCGTCGCGGCTTCGCTCCCCTGGGGTCGCCGGTAACCCGAGAATCATGCATAATATCCCTTATGCATGACAAACAGGACGAATCGGTACGGTCGTTGATCGAGGAGTTCCTGACCGCCCGGGCCACGCGCAAGCCCTCCCCTCACACGCTGGAGGCGTACCGGCGGGATCTGTGCGCGGTGGCGGCCCTGGCCGGCGAGGCCCTCGTCCCTCCCCTGCCGTCGGACGCGCTTCCGGTCACCGGCCTCTCCCCCAGGGTCCTGAGGGCGGCGTTCGCCCGGTTCGCCGCCCCCCGGGCCGTCGCCTCCGTTCATCGCGCCTGGTCGACGTGGAACAGCTTCTTCTCGTTCCTGGTCGCCGAGGGGGTGGTGGCGGGCAACCCGATGCCGGCGGTGGACCGACCCCGTGCTCCGCTCCCCCGGCCCAAGCCGCTGCGCGGTGAGGACACCCCGGAGCAGTTGCTCGCCGCGGTGTCCCGGGAGGACGACCGGCAGCGTGACCCGTGGCCGGAGCGGGACGTGGCGGTGTTGGCGTTGGCGCTGTGTGCGGGGCTGCGCCTGTCGGAGTTGCTGGCGTTGCGGGTCGCGTCGCTGGCGGGGCGGCCCGGTGAGCGGCGGGTCGACGTGATCGGCAAGGGCGGCCGGCCGAGGGTGGTGCCGATCGAGCCGGAGCTGGACCGGGTGGTGGTGGCGTACCTGGACAGTCGGGCTCGGCGGTTCGGGTCGCGGTCGGTGCGGCCGGATTCGCCGCTGCTGCTGGACCGACGGGGTGAGCCGCTGCGCCGGGGCGGCCTGCAGTACCTGGTGGAGTCCTGTTACCGGCGGGCCGGGGTGGTCGATCGGGTGCCGCGGGGGGCGCAGTTGCACGCGTTGCGGCACACGTTCGCGACCCGGTTGGCGGAGGACGGGGCGAGCGCGGCGGAGATCATGCGGTTGCTGGGGCACGCGTCGTTGGCGTCGTCGCAGACGTACATCGAGGTGACGGCGGGTCAGCAGCGGGCGGCGGTGCGGTCCAACCGCACCAACCGGGCGTTGGTGGGGTTGGTGCGGGTGCAGGAGGGCGCGGCGGGGTGACCGAGGGTGTGGCAGGGTGCAGGGGTACGCGACTGGCGGCATCGGGGATGGGATCGACCATCGGGGAGCTCGCCGTGGGGGTCGTCCGCCTGGGCTCCTGCGGGCGGGGTGGTGCCATGCCTTCTTCTGGGGTTTCTTCGGGCGCGGCGCGGTTGTTGCCGGGTGGGCCGGTGGCGCAGCAGGTGCTGGGTGAGGTGGCGGCGGAGGTCGCGGCGTTGCGGGCGGTGGGGGTGACGCCGTCGTTGGCGACGGTGTTGGTGGGCGACGACGACGCGAGTGCCGGGTACATCCGGATCAAGCAGCGGCAGGCGGATCCGGACAAGGACGTCGACGGGATGCATCCGGTGAACATGGGCCGGTTGGCGTTGGGGTTGCCGGGTCCGTTGCCGTGCACTCCTGCGGGGATCGAGGCGTTGTTGGCGTTCCATGGGGTGCCGGTGGCGGGTCGTGAGGTGGTGGTTCTGGGCCGGGGTGCGACGTTGGGGCGGCCGTTGGCGATGTTGTTGGCGCAGAAGCGGCCGACGGCGAATGCGGCGGTGACGGTGGTGCACACGGGGGTGGCGGACTGGCCGCGGTATACGCGGCGGGCGGAGATCCTGGTGGCGGCGGCGGGGGTGCCGGGGATCGTGCGGCCGGAGCATGTGCGGCCGGGTGCGGTGGTGGTTGGTGGTGGGGTGCGGTATGAGGGTCGGCGGTTGTTGCCGGATGTGGATGAGTCGTGTGCGCGGGTGGCGGGGGCGATCACGCCGCGGGTGGGTGGGGTGGGGCCGACGACGGTGGCGATGTTGTTCCGTAATGCGGTGGTGGCGGCGGCGCGGGCGGTCGGGTAGGTGTGGTGGTCGGGCCGGTCGGGGGAGCTGACCGGCCCGACGGCTGCGGTCAGCGGCGTTGGCCGCGCAGTGGGGTGGTCACGACGTAGATCCGTCTGTCGCGGAGTGTTTCGGGCGTGTATCGGAGGGCCGGCCGTGTGGGGACGTCAGCGGCGCTGGTCCGGAAGCGGGGGTGCTTGCCGTGGACGGGCGTGCCCGGGGTGTCGGCCGAGGTCGACGACGAGGGGGCGGTGGTCGGAGATGGTGGTGGCGGGGGTGGTGACTGCGGTGACGGGTGGGAGGCGGTGGCGTTGGTGGGGGTCGGCGAGGATGTGGTCGAGTTGGACGCGGGGGCGGGCGGCGGGGTAGGTGGGGCGGCGGCCGAGTGGGGTCCAGCCGGAGATGAGTCGGGCGGGGCCGGCGGGGAGGTTGAGGTCGCCGAGGAGGATGCGGGGGGCGGGTAGGGCGTGGATGGTCTGGCGGAGTTGGTGGGCGTTCCAGCCGGGGACGAAGGACAGGTGGGTGGCGGCGACGGTGATGTCGCCGTGGGGGGTGTCGAGGACGGCGGCGAGGACGACGCGGGGTTCGTCTTCGAGGAGGGTGAGGCCGTGGCCGGGTATGTAGACGGGTGCGCGGACGGGGGCGGGTTTGAGGCGGGTGACCTGCCAGGTGCGTACGGGGTGGCGGGTGATCAGGCCGATGCCGTAGCAGGGTTCGCCGTGTCCGTCGTCGTCGTGGTGGAGGGGGCGGAAGTGTTCGCCGGGGGTGCCGACGAGGGCGGCGGCGAAGCGGTGTTGGGGGGCGTTGAGTGCGCGGGCGGCGATGGCGGTGAGGTCGAGGTTGCCGCTGCGGGTCTGGTTGCGGTCGACTTCCTGCAGGGCGAGGACGTCGGCGTCGAGTGTGGTGAGGGCGGCGGTGAGCCGGTCGGGGTCGACGAGTCCGTCGGTGAGGGATCGGCCGTGGAGCAGGTTGAAGGTGGCCAGGCGCACGTTTTGCACCCTACGTGGGTGGTGGGAGGGTTGGCGGATGCTGAAGGTGTTGGTGTGTTCGATGGTGGTGTTCGTGGCGGTGGGTTTTGTGGGGGTGTGGTTGCGGCGTCGGCGTGGGCGGTGACGCGTTCGGGTCGGTGGTGAGGCGGGACACTCGGGTTGTCGGCGGGTGGGGTGGCGTGGGGTGGGGTGGGGTGGGCAGAATGGCCGGCCGTGGATGCTGCGTCGTTGACTGCCCTGCTCGCTGTGGCTGCGTTGGCCGGTTGGGTCGATGCGGTGGTGGGTGGTGGTGGGTTGTTGTTGTTGCCGGCGTTGTTGGTGGCGGCGCCGGGGGTGCCGGTGGCGACGGCGTTGGGGACGAACAAGTTGGCGGCGATTGCGGGCACTGCGACGGCGGCGGTGACGTATGCGCGGCGGACGAGGCTGGACTGGCAGGTGGCGGGTCCGGCGGCGGGTCTGGCGGTGGTGACGGCGGGGGTGGGTGCGGCGTTGGCGGGGGTGGTGCCGGCATCGGCGTATCGGCCGGTGGTGTTGGTGGTGTTGGTGGTGGTGGCGGTGTTTGTGGTGGCGCGGCCGCGGTTGGGGGTGGTGGCGGTGCCGCGGCGGCGGACCCGGGGGCGGGTGGTGGCGGCTGTCGCGGTGGCGGGGGTGGGTGTTGCGGCGTACGACGGGTTGATCGGCCCGGGGACGGGGACGTTCCTGGTGGTGGCGTTCACGGTGTTGGTGGGGGCGGATTTTGTGGGTGGGTCGGCGATGGCGAAGGTGGTGAACGTGGGCACGAATCTGGGGGCGTTGGTGGTGTTCGCGGCGACGGGTCACGTGTGGTGGTTGTTGGGTGCGGCGATGGCGGTGTGCAACGTGGCGGGGGCTGCGGTGGGGGCGCGGATGGCGTTGCGGCGGGGGGGCGGGGTTCGTGCGGGTGGTGTTGTTGTTGGTGGTGGTGGCGTTGGTGGTGAAGTTGGGTCATGACCAGTGGGTGGGGCGGTGAGGTGCCGGCCGGTGCGGGTCGCGCGCCGGCCGGCCGGGGTGGGTCAGGCGTGGCGGACGATGTCGTCGTAGTCGAGGCGGGGCAGGCGGGGGAACCAGGCGTCGGGGCCGGGCTTGCCGAGGTTCACCACGAGCAGGGAGCGCCAGGTGGTGTCGGCGAACAGGTCGCGGTCGACGGCGGCGGCGTCGAAGCCGGCCATGGGGCCGGCGGCGAGGCCGGCGGCGCGGACGGCCAGCAGCCAGTAGCCGATCTGGAGGGTGGCGTTGAAGCGGGCCATGCCTTCGCGGGCGGCGGCGTCGGCGGCGAGTCCGTCGCGCATCTCGGGGCGGATGGGGAAGACGCGGGGGATGAATTCGTGGAAGTCGGTGTCGGCGGCGAGGACGGCTACGACGGGGGCGGTGGCGGTTTTGGCGCGGTTGCCTTCGGACATGTGGGTGAGCAGGCGGTCGCGGGTTTCGCCGGGGCGGGTGTAGAGCACTCGCAGGGGCTGGGTGTTGGCGGCGGTGGGTGGGTACTTGGCGAGGTCGAAGATGGCGCGCAGTTGGGCGTCGGTGACGGGTTCGTCGGTGAAGGTGTTGGCGGTGCGGGCGTCGGTGAACAGTTGTGCTTGGGCTGCGGCGTCGAGGGTGATCAGGTTGGGTGTGACGGTGTCGGTCATGTGGGTTCCTTCTGGGGCGGGACGTTAACTGCTCCGAGGCTAGCAGCTAGTTTTTTCGAAGTTGCTTCGTCGTGGGTAACGCCACGTATCGTGGGGGCATGACGCCCCGCTCCCCCACCGGTGAGGTCCCCCGGTCCTGTGACGGGGGGCTGACGCGGGCGTTCGCGTTCCTCGGCAAGCGGTGGAACGGGGTGTTGCTGGGCACCCTGGCGCATGGGCCGGCGGGGTTCGCCGAGCTGACCCGCGCGTTGAAGGGGATCAGCGAGTCGGTGCTGTCCGACCGGCTCGGCGAGTTGGCCCGGGTGGGGCTGGTGCGCCGCACCGTGCGGCAGGGGCCGCCGCTGGGGGTGAGCTACGAGCTGACCGAGCGGGGCGCTGCGGTGTTGCCGGCGTTGGACGCTCTGGCCCGGTGGGCGCACGAGAATCTGCCCGCCGAGGAGTGTGGCCGGGCGTGAGCGGGTCATCGCGCCGGGGCATGTGATCATCGTCGGATGCCGTTGCGCGCCGAACATGACCGGGTGTTGCTGGGGCGGTTGCTGGGTCGTGACCCGGCGCTGCACGCGTACCAGTTGGGTGACCTGGACGACTTCTTCTGGCCGTACACGTCGTGGTTCCGTCGCGGGGAGCAGGTCGCGCTGCGGTACCACGCGGTGATGCCGCCGACGTTGCTGGCGTTCGCCGACGCCGCCGGCCGGGAGGAGTTGGCGGCGCTGCTGACCGACCTGGCGCCGGTGTTGCCGGCGCGTCTGTACGCGCACCTGTCCCCCGGCCTGGTGTCGGTGCTGGCGGACTGGTTCCAGGTCGCCGACGGCGGCGCGCACCGGAAGATGGCGTTGACCGACCGGGCGCGGCTGGCCGCGGTCCCCGGCGAGGGGCAGCCGTTGGGCGTGGCCGACCTGCCGGAGCTGACGCGGCTGTACGCGGCGGCGTACCCGGGGAACTGGTTCGACCCGAGGATGCTCGACACGGGCCGGTATGTGGGGGTGGGCCGCGACGGGCAGTTGGTGGCAGTGGCCGGGGTGCACGTGTACTCCCCGGCGTGGCGGGTGGCGGCGCTGGGCAACGTCACCACCCGTCCCGGGTACCGGGGGCGGGGCCTGGCGGCCGCGGCGGTGTCCGCGCTGTGCCGGCGGCTGGCCGCCGACGTCGACCACGTCACGTTGAACGTGAAGGTCGACAACGTGGCGGCGCTGCGGCTGTACGACCGGCTCGGGTTCACCCCGGTGGCCGGGTACCACGAATACACCCTCACCGCGTGCGTGGGGCCGCGGTGACGGCCCCGCCGGCGGGTCCCGCCGTGGGGTTGTGGCGGCGTCGGTGGGTGCGGCTGCTCGTCGTCGCCGTGGGGGTGCTCGGCGCGGCCGTGGTGGGTCTGCGGGGGCGGCTGCCCGACCCGCGGGAGTTCCTCGCCGCGCTGACCGGCGCCGGTTTCGGGTGGGTGGTGCTGGCGGTGCTGCTGCAGGTCGTTTCGCTGGCGGCGTTCGCGTTGCAGCAGCGGCGGTTGCTCGACGCCCTGGGGTGCGTGTGCGGCGCAGCCGGGTGGTGGCGATCAGCCTGGCCGGCACGGCGTTGTCGATCTCGCTGCCGGCCGGGGCGGCGGTGTCCACCGGGTACGCCATCCGGGAGTACGAGCGCGCCGGGGCGTCCCGTGAGGTCGCGGCGGCCTCGGCGGTGGTGTCGGGGTTGGCGTCCATCGGCGGGTTGGCTCTGCTCTACGTGGGTGGGGGTGCGGTGGTGCTCACCCGCGCCCCGGGTGGGTGGGACTGGCGTGCGCTGGCCGTCGTGGCGGTGCTCGGCGTGCTGGTCGCGCTGGTGGTGCTGGTCGGGCGTCGGCGGCCGCGTCGGCGGCCGGTCGGGGCCGCACCGGGCGCCGACGTGTCGGGGGGTGCGGTGCGTCGGCGTGCGCGGGCGTTGCTGCTCTCGGCCCGTCAGGCGTGGTGGGTGGGGGCGTCGCTGCGGGTGCGGGACTGGGTGGGGGCGGTGGGCTACGCGGCGGTGAAGTGGGCGGCTGATCTGTTGTGCCTGGCCGCTGCGGCCCAGGCGTTGCGCCTGCCGGTGGGGGTGACCGCCCTGGCGGGCATCTACCTCGGTGTGCAGATCGTCCGGCAGGTGCCGCTGACCCCTGGTGGGGTGGGTGTCATCGACACCGCTCTGGTGGCCGGGCTCACCGCCTCGGGCGCGACCGCGGTCAGCGCCGCCGCCGCGGTGCTGGTCTACCGGGTGTTGTCCTGCTGGCTGCTCATCCCGGTCGGCGGGGTCGCCGGGCTGGTACTGCGCGGCGACCGGGTCTGAGCGTCGGGGCGGCGTCGGCCGGGTGGGGGTGTGGCCGGGTCCCACCTCCCGGGCGGCGGGACCCGGTCGGGTCAGTGGCGGCGGGTGGGTGAGTCGAAGCGACCGGCGCGGATCTCCCGCAGCGCCCGCCGGCGGGTGTCCCCGCGCAGGGTGTCGACGTAGAGGCGTCCGGCGAGGTGGTCGGTCTCGTGTTGCAGGGCGCGGGCGAGGAATCCGCTGCCGGAGATGGTCAGCGGCTCGCCGTGCTGGTCGAATCCGTGGGCGGTGGCGTGCAGGGCGCGGGGGGTCGGGAAGTACAGCCCCGGGATGGACAGGCAGCCCTCGTCGTCGTCCTGGAGTTCGTCGGACAACTCCACCGTTGGGTTGATCAGGTGGCCGCGGTGGCCGGCGGCGTCGTAGACGAACACCTGGGCGGGCACGCCGATCTGCGGGGCGGCGACGCCGGCGCGGCCGGGTGCGCCGAGCAGGGTGTCCATCAGGTCGCCGACCAGGGCGCGCTGGTCGGCGTCGAAGCTGGTCACCGGCTCGCAGGCGGTGCGCAGCACCGGGTCGCCGATGATCCGGATGGGCCGCATCGTCATGGCAGCAGGCTATCGGCCCGCGAACCGGGCGCGGTGGCGAGGGCGGCGCGGACCGGCCGGGCCTTGGCGGCGGCCTCGGCGACCTCGGCGTCGGGGTCGCTGTCCCAGGTGATGCCGCCGCCGGCCCAGCCGTGCAGCAGGCGCCCGTCGGCGGCGGCGGTGCGGATGGTCAGGCCCAGGTCGATCCGGCCGGCGCCCACCCAGCCCAGCGCGCCCATGCTCGCGCCCCGGCCCACGGGTTCGCGGGCGGCGACGACGTCGAGGGCGGCCAGTTTGGGTGCGCCGGTGACCGACCCGCCGGGGCAGACCGCGCGTAGCAGGTCGGCCAGGCCCAGGCCGTCGGCGGGGGTCGCGGACACCGTCGACTCGGCCTGCCACAGGTCGCACCAGCGGCGTACGGCGAACAGTTCGTCGACGGTGACGGTGCCGGTGGCCGCGACGCGGGCCAGGTCGTTGCGTTCCAGGTCGACGATCATGATGTGTTCGGCGCGTTCCTTGGCCGAGGCGAGCAGTTCGGCGCGGCCGGCGGCGGTGGCCGGGCGGGTGCCCTTGATCGGGCGGGTGACCAGCCGGCCGCCCTCGACGGCGATCAGGGTCTCCGGGGAGGCGCAGCCGATGGCCCAGCCGGGGCCGTGCAGGGTGCCGCCGTAGCGGGCGCCGGGCAGCCGGGCCAGCCGGGCCAGGGCGGGGCGGGGGTCGCCGGTGTACGGGGCGGCGGCGTGACCGACGAGGTTGACCTGGTAGACGTCGCCGCGGCCGATCGCGGCGCGCACGGCGGTCACGGCGTCGGCGTGCTGGCGGGTGCTCCAGCTCGGGGTCCAGTCGCCGACCCGCCAGGGGCCGGCGCCCGGGGCCGGTGGGGCCGCCGTGGTGGGGGTGTGCGCGTAGACGACCACGGCCAGGTCGGGCAGGGCGGGGGCGGG
>NZ_JBEOWQ010000070.1:0-17698 GCF_040296145.1 Micromonospora sp. NPDC002296 | reverse complement strand
CCTTTTTTTGATCGGCAGATTTGTCCCTGTCTCATGTCAGTACTGTAGGTGTTAACAGGGTACTCGGTTTTTCGTACCACCACACCGCGCCACAGGCGGGGTGTCGCGGCCGCCCCCCCCCCGCGCGGGCCGGCCGCACCCCACCTTCGGTTCGTGCTTGTGACCACCGCGGCCCTGCCGCCGGTGCAGCGCCACTCCGGCGCCTCCTCGACACGTGCCGCGTCGAGGAAGGCTCTCGCATGACCACCGTCATCCCCTCGTTCTCCACCACCGGCCTCGCGCCGGAGCTGCTCGCCGAGCTGACCGCGCAGGGCATCACCGAGCCGTTCCCGATCCAGTCGGCGACGCTGCCGGACTCGCTTGCCGGCCGGGACGTCCTCGGCCGGGGCCGCACCGGCTCGGGCAAGACCCTGGCGTTCGGGCTGCCGCTGGTGCACCGCACCGTCGGCCGCCGGGCCCGCCCGGGGCGTCCGCTGGCCCTGGTGCTCGTGCCGACCCGGGAGCTGGCTCAGCAGGTGACCACCGCGCTGGCCCCGTACGCCCGCGCGGTCGGGCTGCGCGTCACCACCGTGGTCGGCGGCCTGTCCCTGCAGCGGCAGGCGGACGCGCTGCGCGCCGGCGCCGAGGTGGTCGTGGCCACCCCCGGCCGGCTGCACGACCTGATCAACCGCGGGGACGCCCGGCTCGACCAGGTCGCCGTGACCGTGCTCGACGAGGCCGACCAGATGGCCGACATGGGCTTCCTGCCGCAGGTCACCAAGCTGCTGGAGCAGGTGGCCGCCGACGGCCAGCGGATGCTCTTCTCCGCGACCCTGGACGGCGGCGTCGACAAGCTGGTCCGCCGCTTCCTCACCAACCCGGTCTCGCACTCCGTCGACCCCGGCACCGCCACGGTGACCGCGATGACGCACCACGTGCTGCACGTCGACGCGGAGGACAAGCCGACCGCGCTGACCCAGATCGCGGCCCGGGAGGGCCGCACCATCCTGTTCATGGGCACCAAGCACCGCGCCGACCGGCTGGCCCGCCAGCTGCTGTCCAAGGGGGTGCGTGCGGCGGCGCTGCACGGCGGCAAGTCCCAGCCGCAGCGCACCCGGATCCTGGAGCAGTTCCGCACCGGCCAGGTGACCGCGCTGGTCGCCACCGACGTGGCGGCCCGGGGCATCCACGTGGACGGCCTCGACATGGTGGTCAACGTCGACCCGCCGACCGAGGCGAAGGACTACCTGCACCGGGGCGGGCGTACCGCGCGGGCCGGCGAGTCGGGCACCGTGGTCACCCTGGTCCTGCCCGAGCAGCGCCGCGAGGTCTCCCGGCTGATGGCGACCGCCGGTATCCGGCCGCAGTCCACCCAGGTCCGGCCGGGCGACGGGGCGTTGGCCCGGGTCACCGGGGCCCGGGAACCGTCCGGGGTGCCGGTGACCATCGCCGTCCCGGCTCCGGAGCGGTCCGCCTCGGGCGGTGGCCGGGGTCCGCGCTCGTCCCGCGGCGCCGGCCAGTCGCACGCCGCGGGGACCGCCGCGACCGGAGGAGCGCCGCGCGCCGCCCGCCCGTCCGAGGACGGGCACCGCGCCTCGGGTCGGTCGCGCCGGCCGCGTCGTCCCCGGATGGCCTGAACGGCTTCTCCGCGGTCACCGATCGGCGCCTGCGCCGCCCCGTCGCTGAGTCGGGAATCAGGCAGGGTGGGGTCCGATCGGTGACTGTTCGGCGGGCCCGATGTGGTCGATGCTTGCCGTGGGGGAACGCGGGTCGGCGGGGTCGGCCCACTGGGGGAGGGGTTGACCATGGCGTGCAACGCCGAGTCGGGGGCGCTGCGGGAGTTGACGGTGGTGCTGGCGGTCGCGGGGGCGGGCCTGGCGCTCGCCACGGTCGCGGCGTTCTCGCCGTGGCATCCCACCCGCGGGGGCCGGACACCGGCGGGGGTGGTGGGGCTGCACGTTCCGGGGGGAACGAGCAGCGACCTCACCGCCTCCATCGTTGAGACGACCGACGAGTCCGCCGGCTGAGCCCGCACCGCTCAGCCGGCGGACCGTGCCGGGTCGACCGGGGCGGTCAGGGGCCGCCGACGGGGCGGGCCCCCAGCGCGTCCGGCCTGTCCCGGTCCGGCCCGGCAACGCGGCCCTCCCGGGTGAGCAGGTCGGCCAGGGTGGTCCGGTCCACCACCAGGGCGATGGCCCCGTCCACCGCAAGCCACACGTCGCGCAGCCCGGTGGCCACGCCGTGGTAGCCGGCGTGCCCGGCCGGCAGGCCCCGTACCGAGGTGAGTGACCCGCCGGCCGCGCGGAGCACGTCCCCGACGCTGATCTCGGCGGCCGGGCGGGCCAGGGCGTAGCCGCCCTCGGTGCCCCGGTGGCTGTGCAGCAGCCCGGCCCGGCGCAGGTCCAGCAGGATGCCCTGGAGGAAGCTCAGCGGGATGGCCTGGCTCTCGGCCAGGGCCGCCGCCTTGACCAGTTCGCCGCCCGGCTCGGCGGGGACGCCCCGGGCGTCGGCCCGCCGGTCGCCGCCGGTCGAGGCAGCGGCGACGGCGAGCATGGCCCGGAGCGCGTAGTCGCTGCGCGCGGAGACGTACACGTCACTGCCCGGCCTGGTCCAGCACGCCCCAGCGGCGGCGGATCGTCCGGTCCGCCGCCCCGAACGCGGCGTCGACCACCAGGCCGACGACCAGGATCACGATCATCGTGGAGAGCAGCCAGGGCGCGTCGGACAGCTCCCGCGAGTAGGTGAGCTGCGCGCCGAGCGAGGTCTGCGAGATGCCCACCACGATCAGCTCGCCGGCCATCAGGCTGCGCCAGGAGAAGGCCCAGCCCTGCTTGAGCCCGGCGACGATGGCGGGCAGCGCGGCCGGGGCGATCACGTACCGGTAGAGGTTCAGCCCCCGGGCGCCGAGGTTGCGCCCGGCGCGCAGCAGCAGCGGCGGGACGTAGTCCACGCCGCTGATCACCCCGTTGGCGATCGACGGTGCCGCGCCGAGCACCACGACGAAGAAGATGGCCTTCTCGCTCAGCTCGAACAGCAGGATCGCCAGCGGGAACCAGGCGATCGACGGCATGGTCTGCAACGCGGTGATCATCGAGCCGATGGCCGCCCGCAGCACCCGGGACCGGGCCACGGCGAGCCCCAGCAGCAGGCCGACCCCGACGGAGAAGATGTAGCCGAGGGCCGCCCGGCGCAGAGTGGTGGCCATCCCCTCCCAGAGCTGCGGACCGCTGACCTGTCGAAGCAGTTCCTGCCCGACGGTGGCCGGCCCGGGCAGCGAGTACGGTGGCCAGAACCCGGCCCACACCACGGCCTGCCAGGTGCCGATGGCGATGACGAGCGCCGCCAGCTTCGGCCAGGTGGACGCCCAGATCGTCGAGGCCCGGGTCGTCGTCTTCTGCCGGCCGGCGATCTCCAGCGCGTCGAGCCCGGAGATCTCCGCGTCGGCGCGCGGGGTGCCGGCGATCGTGTCACTGGCCATGGCGGCCCACCTCCGTACGGAGCTTGTCGGTGACCTCGGCGGCGATGGACGCGATCTCCGGGGAGTCGATGCGTCGCGGCCGGGGCACGTCGACCCGGGTGGAGTAGATGATCCGGCCGGGCCGGCTGGAGAGCAGGATGATCCGGTCGGCGAGCCGCGCGGCCTCCCGTACGTTGTGGGTCACGAAGAGGACGGTGAGCTTGCGCTCGGTCCAGATCCGCTCCAGCTCGTCGTGCAGGAGGTCCCGGGTCATCGCGTCGAGCGCGCCGAACGGCTCGTCCATCAGCAGCACCGGCGTGTCCAGCGCGAGGGTGCGGGCCAGGGCCACCCGTTGCCGCATGCCGCCGGACAGCTCGTGCGGGCGCTTGCGGGCGAAGTCGGCCAGGTGCACCGTGCGCAGCAGTTCGGCGACCCGCTCCCG
Organism: Micromonospora sp. NPDC002296; assembly: GCF_040296145.1. Lineage (NCBI taxonomy): Bacteria > Bacillati > Actinomycetota > Actinomycetes > Micromonosporales > Micromonosporaceae > Micromonospora > Micromonospora sp. NPDC002296. Next base: position 13,820 of record NZ_JBEOWQ010000070.1, on the reverse strand, counting down.
GCGCGCGGACCGGGGCATGCCGCGCAGCTTCAGCGGCACCTCCACGTTGCCCTCGACGGTGAGCCAGGGGAACAGGGCGGACTCCTGGAACATCAGCCCCGGGTTGACCCCGTCGCCGAGCTCGATCCGCCCGCCGCTGATCCGGTCCAGGCCGGCGACCAGGTTGAGCAGGGTGCTCTTGCCGCAGCCGGAGGCACCGACGAGGCAGACGAATTCGCCGGGCGCGACGTCGAGGGAGACCCCGTCCAGGGCGAGGACGGCGCTTTCGCCGTGCCCGTACACCTTGGTGACGCCGTGCAGCGCGACCGAGCCGGTCGCGCTGCGTGGCGTCGTCGTGGTCGACGTCATGGTTGGGCGACCTCGGGCTTGCCCTGGGCCTTGAGCACCTCGTTGAGGTACTTCAGGTCGTAGAGGCCGTCCAGGCTGACCGGCTGGGTCAGCTCGACGGCGACCGCGTGGTCCAGGCCGGTCTTCAGCGACGAGGCGATCGGGTCGTTGGTGAACTCCAACGTCGGCCACGCCTGCTTGATCAGCTTCACGTCCAGCGGCTTTCCGCTGATCTTGCCGATGTGCTCGGAGATGGCCTGCTGCGACTCGTCGGGCTTGGTGTTGACGAACTCGTTCGCCGCGACCTGACCCTCGACCAGCTTCTTCACCACGTCGGGGTGGGCCTTGAGGAACTTGGTGGAGACGATCAGGTTGGTGATCACGAACTTCTTGTCCGGCCACAGGTCACGCTCGTCGATGAGCACCTTGCCGCCGGCGTTGACCAGCCGGGAGACGAACGGCTCGGGCACCCACGCGCCGTCGATCGCCCCGCTGTTGAACGTCTCCACGGTCTGGGCGTTCTCCTGCGGGACCACCTTGACGTCGCCGCCGCCCTCCTTGGTGGCGGTCAGGCCCTTCTCCTTGAGCCAGTAGCGCAGCGCGACGTCCTGGGTGTTGCCGAGCTGCGGGGTGGCGATCTTCTTGCCGCGCAGCTGCTCGACCGAGGTGATCCCGGGCTTGACGACGAGCGCGACGCCGCCGGACGCCGCGCCGGAGATGACCCGGACCGCCTCGCCCTTGGACTTGGAGAAGGCGTTCACCGTCGGGTTCGGACCGATGTACGTCGCGTCGAGCGCGCCCGAGAAGATCGCCTCGATCGCCGCCGGGCCGGCGTTGAAGGTCTTGGTGTCCAGCTTGACGTCGCCGCCGAGCTTCTCGGCGAAGATGCCCTTCTCCACCCCGACCACGGCCGGGGCATGGGTGATGTTGGGGAAGTAGCCCAGTCGCAGCGTCACCGGGCCGGAGTCGCCGCCGGCCGCGCCGTCGTCCTCGCCGCACGCGGCGGTGACGCCCAGCGTCGCCGTGCCCACCACGGCGAGGGTGGCCAGGGAGAGCATCCGACGGAAGGGGAGCCGTCTCATCGTATGTCCAATCCGAAGTATTCCTACTTAGTTGGTAGGAAGAGTGGGGCAGCGTCCGGGCGGCGTCAAGACCAGTCCACATTGCGGGATTCACGCTCGAAGTTATTCCCGGTTTTCCTACCTTCTTGGTAGGTTGTCCGGCGTCCCTCGGCCGGGCGGTGAGGGCGGCGGAGAGGCGGTCGCATGACCTTCCACTGGTTCCTTCCCACCTCCGGCGACGGGCACCAGGTCGGCGCCGCCACCGTCGCGGCCGGCGCGGCGCGGCACGACCGGGCGGCCACCGTCGGCTATCTGACCGAGGTGGCCCGGGCCGCCGAGGCGGCCGGCTTCGCCGCGCTGCTCACCCCTGTCGGCTCCGGCTGCCCCGACCCGTGGATCATCTGCACGGCCGTCGCCCAGCACACCGACCGGATCGGCATGCTGGTCGCCGTGCGGGCCGGATTCGCGCTGCCCACCCTGATCGCCCAGCAGGCCGAGGCGTTCCAGTCGGTGTCCGGTGGACGCCTCGCGCTCAACGTCGTCACCGGCGGCGACCCGGCCGAGCAGCGGGGGTACGGCGACTTCCTGGACCACGACGCCCGCTACGCGCGGACCGGCGAGTTCGTCGAGGTGCTCCGCCGGGCCTGGCGCGGGAGCCCGTTCGACTTCGCCGGCGAGCACTACCAGGTCACCGGCGGCGGGCTGGCCGCCCCGCTCGTGGCCCCGCCCCCGGTCTACTTCGGCGGCGCGTCCCCGGCCGCCGAGGCGGTGGCCGCCCGACAGGCCGACACGTACCTGATGTGGGGCGAGCCGCCCGCCGCGATCGCCGCCCGGGTGGACCGCGTCCGTGGCCGGGCCGCCGAGGAGGGGCGGACCCTGCGCACCGGGATCCGGCTGCACGTCATCGCCCGCCCGACCGCCGCGCAGGCGTGGGCGGAGGCGGACCGCCTGCTGGCCGGGATGAGCCCCGAGCGGATCGCCGCCGCACAGGCGCGGTACCGCCGGATGGACTCGGTCGGCCAGTCCCGGATGGCCGCCCTGCACGGCGGGAGCACCGACGGGCTCACCGTCGCGCCGAATCTCTGGGCCGGGGTCGGCCTGGTCCGCGAGGGCGCCGGCACCGCGCTCGTCGGCAGCTACGCCGAGGTCGCGGCCCGGATCGACGAGTACGCCGCGTACGGCGTCGACGAGTTCGTCCTCTCCGGCTGGCCGCACCGGGAGGAGGCGGAACGGGTCGGCGCGGAGGTGCTGCCCCGGGTGACCGCGTCCCTCGCCGTGGCCCCGGCACCGGTGGGCTGAGCCGCCCTGCGGGAGGTCGCCGCCGTCGGGGGCGCCGACGCGCTAGGGTCGGTCCCGTGGCGGCGCGGAGATCGAGAATTCCAGCGACGAAGTATCCGGTCGAGCGGTTCACCCTCGACAACGGCCTGCGGGTGGTGCTCACCCCCGACCGCAGCGCCCCGGTGATCGGGGTGGCGGTGATCTACGACGTCGGCATCCGGTCCGAGCCCGAGGGGCGCACCGGCTTCGCACACCTCTTCGAGCACCTGATGTTCCAGGGCTCGGAGAACCTGGAGAAGTTGGCCCACTTCCGGCACGTGCAGGGGGCGGGCGGCACCTTCAACGGCTCCACCCATCACGACTACACCGACTACTACGAGACCCTCCCGAGCAACGCCCTGGAACGGGCGCTGTTCCTGGAGGCCGACCGGATGCGCGGCCCCCGGCTGACCGAGGAGAACCTGCGCAACCAGGTCGACGTGGTCAAGGAGGAGATCCGGGTCAACGTGCTCAACCGCCCGTACGGCGGGTTCCCGTGGCTGACCCTGCCGCCGGTCATGTTCGACACCTTCCCGAACGCGCACGACGGCTACGGCTCCTTCGACGACCTGGAGTCGGCCACCGTCGCCGACGCGGCGGACTTCTTCCGCCGCTACTACGCCAGCGGAAACGCCGTGCTCGCGGTCAGCGGGGACGTCGACGTGGCCGAGGCCACCGCGCTGATCGAGCGGCACTTCGGCGACGTGCCGGCCCGGCCCGCCCCGCAGCGCCCCGACTTCGACGAGCCCGACCTGACCGCCGAGCGGCGCTCGTCGTACACCGACGCGCTGGCCCCGCTGCCCGCGGTGGCCGCCGCCTGGCGGGTGCCCGACCCGATCACCGACTTCACCGGCTACCTGCCGTACGTGGTGCTCGCCGAGGTGCTCACCGACGGCGACGCGTCCCGGCTGGTCGAGCGGCTGGTCCAGCGGGACCGCGCGGTGACCAGCCTCGGCGGGTACGTCGGCTTCATGGGCGACCCGTTCGACGTGCGTGGCCCCACCGCGCTGCTGCTCCAGGCGCACCTGCCACCGGGCGGCGACGTGGACAAGGTGTTGCGCACCGTCGACGAGGAGCTGGACCGGTTGGCCGCCGACGGTCCCACCGACGGTGAGCTGGCCCGTACCCAGGCCCGGATGGCCACCCACCTGCTGCGCGACACCGACGCGGTGCTCGGCCGGGCACTGCGGATGGCGGTGCTGGAGCAGCAGCGCGGCGAGCCTGGCCTGCTCAACGAGCTGCCCCGACTGGTCGGCGAGGTCACCGACGAGCAGGTCCGAGCCGCCGCAGCCGCCCTGCGGCCGGAGCGCCGCGCGTCGGTCGAGGTCATCGCAGGAGGGGCTCGGTGAGTGCGAGGAGTGAGCCGGGTTTGCGAGCCCCGCAGTCGCGAACGAAGGAGGCTCGGTGAGTGCGAGGAGTGAGCCGGGTTTGCGAGCCCCGCAGTCGCGAACGAAGGTGAACCTGTGAGTGCGAGGAGTGAGCCGGGTTTGCGAGCCCCGCAGTCGCGAACGAAGGAGGGTCAGGTGACGACAACCGCCCAGGCCGGGGCGCGGACGCTGCCGCCGCTCGGCCCGAACCGCAGGTTCAAGGTGCCCAAGCAGGTCGAGCGGCGGCTCGGCAACGGCCTGACCGTCATCGCGGTACGCCGGCCGGCCGTCCCCCTGGTCGAGCTGCGGCTGTGGATGCCGGCCGGCCGGATCCCCCTGGCCCGGGGCGCGATGCTCGCGCAGACCATGCTCTCCGGCACGGCGTCGATGACCAGCGTGCAGATCGCCGCCGAACTCCAGGCGGTCGGCGGCGGTCTCTCCGCCGGCATCGACCCGGACAGGTTGATGCTCTCCGGCGCAGGCCTGGTCACCGGGCTGGACCGGATGCTGGAGATCCTCGCCGAGGTGCTGACCGGGGCGACGTACCCGGGCGAGGAGGTCGGCACCGAGCGGGACCGGCTGGTCGACCGGATCCAGGTGGCCCAGAGCCAGCCGGCCCACCTGGCCCGCAACGCCCTGCTCCGGCGGGTCTACGGCAAGCACCCGTACGCCGTGCAGACTCCCGAGCCGGAGCAGGTGCACGCGGTCCGGCCGGCGGCGCTGCGTCGGCTGCACGCCGAGCGGGTGCACCCGGCCGACGCGGTGCTGGTGCTGGTCGGCGACGTGCAGCCGGAGCGGGCGCTGGACGCCGCCGACAAGGCCCTGTCGGGCTGGAGCGGCGCCGGGCACGACGGCGAGCTGCCGCCCGCCCCGCCGCTGGAGCCCGGCCCGCTGCTGCTGGTCGACCGGCCCGGCTCGGTGCAGTCCTCGCTGCGCATCGCCCTGCCGGCGGTGCCCCGCACCCACCCCGACCACGCCGCGCTGCAACTGGCCAACCTGCTCTTCGGCGGCTACTTCTCCTCCCGCTGGGTGGAGAACATCCGCGAGGACAAGGGCTACACGTACGGCCCGCACTCTCTGGTCGAGCACTCGGTGGCCGGGTCGGTGCTGATCGCCGCCGCCGAGGTGGCCACCGAGGTCACCGGTCCGGCGTTGCTGGAGACGACGTACGAGTTGGGTCGGCTGGCCTCCCTGCCGCCGAAGCCGGACGAGCTGGAGCAGGCCCGCCAGTACGCTCTTGGCACCCTCCAGCTCGGCATGTCCACCCAGGCCGGGCTGGCGTCGCTGACCAGCGCGTTCGCGGCCAACGGGCTGCGCCTGGACTTCCTCACCGAGTACGCCGCCCGGCTGGCGAAGGCCACCGTCGCCGACGTGGCCGAGGCGGCCCGGCGCTACCTGGCCCCGGCGCGGGCGGTCACCGTGGTGCTCGGCGATGCCGAGCGGATCGCCCCCGCCCTGTCCGCGCTCGCCCCCGTGCACACCGAGCCGGCCAGGCCGTGACCGCCGGGCGAGGGCTGGTCCGGGGTTCCGGCACGAGCGGGGAGACCGCACCGCCGCTGGCCCGGTCCACCCTGGACCGGGCCGCGCACCGGCGGGCCGATCCGGCGTGGCTGGCCGAGGCCTGGGAACGGGCCCGGGTGCTGGTGCTCGACTCGGCCAGCGACGGGCGGGCCCTGGTCCGGGCCGACGCCTCCCCTCCGGAGCTGGTGCTGCTCGGCTCCGGCGAGCTGCCCGAGGTGCCCCGCTCGGTCCCGATGTTCCTGGGCCTCGAGCCGGACGGGGTGCCGGTGTTCGCCGTGGACAGCCCGCTGCCCGAGCTGCCTGGCGCCCGGGCGGCGCACCTGCGCGACGTCGGCCACCTGCTGCTCGACCGGGACGCCGGCATCTTCACCACCGCGCTGGCGCTGACCAACTGGCACGTCCGGCACGGCTACTCCTCGGCCACCGGCCACCCCACCTGGGTCGACGAGGCCGGCTGGTCCCGCACCGACCCGGACGGCGACCGGGTCTGGCCGCGTACCGACCCGGCGATGATCGTCCTGGTGCACGACGGGGTCGACGGGCCCCAGGGGCGCTGCCTGCTCGGCAGCAACGCCGCCTGGGCGGGCATCCCGGGCGGGCGCCGGTACTCCTGCCTTGCCGGGTACGTCGAGCCGGGCGAGTCGGCCGAGGCCGCCGTGCTGCGCGAGGTCGGCGAGGAGGTCGGCGTCGCGGTCGAGGAGATCGTGTACGCGGGCAGCCAGTCCTGGCCGTTCCCCGGCTCGCTGATGCTCGGCTTCCTCGCCCTGGCCGACCCGGAGCACCCCGTGCACCTGGACCCGGCCGAGATCACGCACGCCCGCTGGTTCACCCGGCGGGAGATCGGCGCGGCGCTGGCCGGGCGGCCGGTGGACGTGGGCGGCGGCGACCGGCTGGCGCTGCCCCCGCCCTCGTCGATCGCGCTCTTCCTGATCCACCGCTGGCTCGACGGCCACTGCTGACCATCCGGCCGGCATCATGGCCCGGCTCCGGCCGGTGCCGGACACGGTCCCGGCCCGGGACCGCCGTTGCCGCGACGGTCCCAGGCCGGGAACACGGGCCGCCCTGGTCGGGTGAGGCGAGGAAACGGCGGGGGAGCCGGTCCGACCACGACGGACGTCGGGTGGGTCAGCCGCCGGAGTCGAGCCGGCGGCGGGGAGTGGAGTCGCCGAGGGGAAGCACCTTCACCCGTTGCCTGCCGTAGCGGACCGCGCCCACCGTCGACAGGGCCCGGGCCAGCATCAGGGCGGCGTCCCGGTCCTCGGCGTGCACCACCTGGCGGCGCGGCTCCGGGCTGGTCGTCTCGTCCCGGACCCGACCCCCGCCGGCCCAGGCCGCGGCGATGTCGAAGTCGGCGGCGGCGCGGATGTCGGTGCGAACGATCAGGAACCGCATGGGTAACTCCGGATGCGACCGTGACGGACGGTACTCCGTGGAAGTTCCACGTCACTCTGTCGACATGTTACGCCCGGAATGCGCTCCAGCAAGTGAAACCCGCCGATCGGTCCGCAGGGTCGCCCGATCGGATGAACCCTGCTCAGCAGGGGTGCATGCCGGGTACGCGTCGGGGCCGCCGGCACACCGCCGACGGCCCCGCCCGATCACCGGATCAGGTCAGATCGAACTGCCCGTCCCTTGTCCCGGCGATGAACCCTCGCCAGCCGGCGCGGTCGAACAGCAGTACCGGGCCGCCACGGTCCTTGCTGTCGCGCAGGGCGACCGCGGCCGGGCCCCCGCTCAGCGGGGCCACCTCGACGCAGTTCGACGTCTGGCTGCGGGTGCTGGTCCGCCACGGCAGATCGGCCAGCTGCCCGGCGAGTGCGGACGGCGTGTTGCGGATGTCGTTCATGGTCTGCTCCTGACTGGAACTGCTCCGACGGGACGAGTGGCGCCGCACGCCCCGACGGAGCGGGTCCCGCGGTGGGTCACCGCTCCGTCAGTCGTCCGGAGTGTCGGCGTCGCTGGGCCGGCGCCGTTGCCGACCCGTGGCCGACTTCGGACTGGCCCACCGCCTCGGCCAGCCGCCCCGAAGCCTCGAAGAGCCAGGTGATGGTGTCCGATTCGGAGAGCGCGGCCGAGCGCAACCACTCGAAGACCACTTTATAGCGATTTAGTACGTTTACCTCGGTCGACATGACGTTGGTGAAGCCACCTTCTATGGCCAGCGTCTCCGGGTCGAGCGGGTCGGCGAACAGGTAGGTCGAGAAAGCGGTCGGCGGGAGGTACCAGTCGCCGATCGGGGTGTCCCGCGGCAGCACGTGCAGGGTGACGTGCGGCAGCATGGCCAGCTCGCAGAGCTGCCGGAGCTGCTCCCACAACACGTCCGGCGGTCCGGCCCGCCGGCCCAACGCCGCCTCCTCCAACACCGCCGTGTAGCGCGGCGCGTCGGTGCGGTCCAACAGCGACTGGCGGGCCAACCGGGCGGCCACCTCGGTCTCCGGGGCCTCGCCGGGCTCCGGGGCCCCCGCGCCGGACTCGACCTGTTGGGCCGAGACGATTCGCAGCCGGGCGTACCCCTGGGTCTGCAACAAGCCCGGGACCAGCACAGGGTTGTATTCCCGGATCTCGGTGCAGCCCGCCTCCAGCTCGGCGAAGGTGCGCTGCTGCGGGGTCATCACCGGGTACTTCTTCAGCCAGCCCCGCATGTCGCCGGCCTCCCGGGCGATGCCCAGCAGCTCCGCGCGTGACCCGCCGTCGGCGCCGTAGAGATCCAGCAGGGTGAGGACGTCGTCGGGGTCGGGACGGCTGCGGCCGTTCTCCAAGCGGGACAGCTTGGACGCGGAGGCCCAGCCGATTCGCGCGATGACCTGGTCCCCGGTGAGGCCGGCGGTCTCGCGCAGTCGGCGCAGCTCATTGCCCAACCTGCGGCGACGCATGATCGGGCTGGGTCCGGCTGGAGGCACGGTGTCCTCTTTTCCGTCGACCGCCGCGGACGCGACGGTAACTGTATGAAACTCGCCCCCCACGGTCAGTATGGACGGCGCGACTGGAGTCGGACGCCCCGAGGGGGCGTGTCTCGCAGAAAAGAGGACCGCAGACGAGCCATCCCGACGACGTCGCCGTCGACCCCCGTGGCCCCCGGCCACCCTCCGAGAGGAAACCCGATGCGCACCGTCCTGCGCCGCCCCGAGTTCCGCCTGCTGTTCGGCGGGTTGCTGGCCAGCATGGCCGCCGAGTCGATCCTGCTGCTCGCCCTCGCCATCTGGGTGAAGGACCTGACCGGCTCCGACGGGCTGGCCGGGGCGACGATCTTCGCGATCATCGCGCCGATGGTGCTCGCGCCGCTGGTCGGCTGGGCGGTCGACCGGTACCCCCGGCGGCCCTTCTTCATCGTCGCGAACCTCGCCACCGCCGCCCTGCTCACCCCGCTGTTCACCGTCTCCGAGAGCGCCGATGTCCGGATCATCTACGTGGTGGCGGCCCTGTACGGGCTGTCGTACCTGACGCTGAGCGCGCTGGTCAGCGGCCTGATCCGGCAACTGGTCCCCGTCGAACTGCTCGCCGACGCCAACGGCGTGCTGCAAACCGTGCGCCAGGGGCTGCGGCTGATCGGGCCGCTCGCCGGGGCCGCGCTCTACGCCGCCGTCGGCGGCTGGCTGCTGACCGCGCTGGCGATGACCGGGTTCGTCGTGGCCGCCGCCGTGGTCGCCCTGCTCCGGGTGGCCGAGACGCCGTCGGCCGGCGGTGAGCTGCGGTGGTCGGCCGAGCTGGGGGCCGGGCTGCGCCACCTGGCCGGCGAGCCGGCGCTGCGTCGGGCGCTGCTCGGCTACGGCCTCGGTTCGCTGGTGATGGGCTTCACCGAGTCACTTATCTTCGCGTACGTCGACCACGGGCTGCGCCGCGACGCCGCGTTCGTCGGCGTGCTGGTCACCGTGCAGGGCGTCGGCGGGCTGGTCGGCGGCCTGTTCTCCGCCGCCGTGGTACGCCGCGCGGGCGAGGTGGGCACGCTGGCCGCCGGGGTGACCCTGTTCGGCCCGGCCGCGTTGGCCCTGGCGTACCCGGCCCTCTGGCTGGGCTGCGCGGCGCTGCTGCTGGCCGGAGCGGCGCTTCCGCTGATCACGGTTGGGCTGAACACGCTCATCCAACGGCGTACCCCGACGGGCCTGCTCGGTCGGGTCTCGGCGGCGTCGGAGGCCCTGGTGAGTGGCCCTCAGGCGGTCTCCATCGGCACCGGCGCACTGCTCGTCGGCGTGTTCGACTACCGGCTGCTGTTCGCGCTGGTCGGCCTGACCACCACGGCCGCCGGCGTCTTCCTGTGGCACGGCCGCCGCCTCTCCGCCCCCACCCCCACCCCTGCTCCCGCTCCCGTCCCCGCCCCCGTGGTCCGCATTCCGCTCCAACGCCGTCCGCCCGCGCCAGCCACCCCCGACCCCCGTCCCACCCCCTGATCCCCCACCTACCCCGCAAAGACACGGAAAGAGTGGCCATTCCTCCTGGAACGGCCACTCTTTCCGTGAAAGTGCGCGCGTCCCACAGGAGGGGCGCGGTGTGATGGTCAGCCGGGTAGGGCGGCCAGGTGCTGCTTCACCTGGGTGATGGACGGGTTGGTGAGGGCGCTGCCGTCGGCGAAGTGCAGCGTCGGCACGGTCTGGTTGCCACCGTTGACCTTCATCACGAACTCGGCGGCCTTCGTGTCCTGCTCGATGTCGACCACCTGGTACGCGATGCCCTCCCGGTCGAGCTGCGACTTGAGCCGGTGACAGTAGCCGCACCACGGGGTCGAGTACATCGTCAACATGATCGGGTGTCCTCCAAGGTCCGTTCCGCCCGTCCGGTCAGGCCAGGCTAACCGTTGCAACATCAGATGCAGCTGAGATGATTCCTCGCTGTGGGGGTTCACTCAGCGTCGGAACTGGTGCTCGCCGGGCTGGACCCGGAGCAGCGCGCCGCGGTGACCGCCCCCGCCGGCCCGGTCTGCGTCCTGGCCGGCGCCGGCACCGGCAAGACCCGGGCGGTCACCTCGCGCATCGCCCACCGCGCGCTGACCGGCGAGGTGTCCCCTCGGCACGTGCTCGCGGTCACCTTCACCGCCCGCGCCGCCGCCGAGATGCGGGCCCGGCTCACCGCCCTCGGGGCGCAGGGCGTGCAGGCGCGCACCTTCCACGCTGCCGCGCTGCGCCAGGTGCGCTACTTCGCCCCCCGGCTGCTGGCGGGCCGGGCGATGCCCGAGCTGCTGGACAGCAAGGCCCGGGTGGTCACGCTCGCCGCCGCCCGGGTCGGCCTGCGGACCGACCGGGCCGCCGCCCGGGACCTGGCCGGGGAGATCGAGTGGGCCAAGTCGTCCCTGGTCGAGCCAGGGGAGTACGTCGTCGCGGCGGCCAAGGCGCTGCGCGACACGCCGCACGAGCCGGCGAAAGTGGCCGAGGTGTTCGCCGCGTACGAGAGGCTCAAGCGGTCCAACGGGGTGATCGACTTCGAGGACATGCTGCGCGCCGCCGTGTGGGGCATCGAGGAGCATCCGGACGTGGCCGAGCAGGTTCGCGGCCAGTACCGGCACTTCGTGGTCGACGAGTACCAGGACGTCAACCCGCTGCAGCAGCGGCTGCTGGAGACGTGGCTCGGCGGCCGGGACGACCTGACCGTGGTCGGCGACGCCAGCCAGACGATCTACTCGTTCACCGGGGCCACCTCGGCGTACCTGGTCGATTTCCCCCGCCGGCACCGGGGCGCGACCGTGGTCCGGTTGGTCCGGGACTACCGTTCCACCCCGCAGGTGGTCGGGCTGGCCAACGCCGTCATCTCCCAGGCCCGGGGCACCGAGGCCCGGCTGCGGTTGGAACTGCGCGGGCAGCGCCCGACCGGCCCCGAACCGGAGCTGCGGATCTTCACCGACGAGCCGGCCGAGGCCGCCGCCGTGGCGACCCGTTGTCGGGCCCTGGTCGACGCCGGCACCCCGGCCCGGGAGCTCGCCGTGCTGTTCCGCACCAACGCCCAGTCCGAGGCGTACGAGAAGGCGCTCACCGACGCCGAGGTGCCGTACGTGGTGCAGGGCGCCGAGCGGTTCTTCGAGCGGCCCGAGGTGCGCCAGGCGATGGTGGCGCTGCGGGCGGCGACCCGCTCGATCCCCGGCCACACCCCGTTGCGCGACGCCGTGGTGGAGGGTCTGTCGGCGGTCGGCTGGGCCCCGGACGCCGCCCCCGCCGGGGGCGCGGCGCGGGAGCGGTGGGAGGCCCTGGCCGCGCTGGTCCAGCTCGCCGAGGAGTACGGGGCCAGCCCGCCGGTGCTGCCGATCGGCGAGGCCGCCGCCGTGGAGCGGCCGGTGACGCTGGCCGACTTCAACGACGAGTTGGCCCGCCGGGTCGCCCAGCAGCACGTGCCGACGGTGGAGGGGGTGACCCTGGCGTCCCTGCACTCGGCCAAGGGCCTGGAGTGGGACGCGGTCTTCCTGGTCGGGCTCTCCGAGGGCACCCTGCCCACCACGTACGCCCGCACCGCCGAGCAGGTCGAGGAGGAGCGCCGCCTGCTCTACGTCGGGATCACCCGGGCCCGCGAGTGGCTCTGGCTGTCGTACGCGGTGGCCCGGTCGCCCGGTGGGCGGGCCCGGCGGCCGTCGCGGTTCCTGCCCCAGTTCGACCGCTCCGGCGGCGGGACCGAGCGGGCCGTGGCCGGCCCGGCGACCCGGCGGGTCGAGCGCCGCCGTCCCCAGATGGTCTCCTGCCGGATCTGCGGCGCGACCCTGCTCGCCGGCCCGGACCGCAAGCTCGGCCGCTGCCCGACCTGCCCGTCCGACATCGACCAGGGCCTGTACGAGCGGCTGCACGACTGGCGGGCCCGGGTGGCCGGGGCGCAGAAGGTCCCGGCGTACGTGGTGTTCACCGACGCCACCCTCGTCGCGCTGGCGGAACGGCGACCGGGCCGGCCCGAGGAGCTGATCGCGATCGCCGGCATCGGCCCCCGCAAACTCGGTCTGTACGGCGAGCCGGTGCTGGCCCTCGTGGGGGGCGCGGGGGTCGACGACGTCTGCCCTGAGAAAACTTTCGAAATCGAGCCGTAAATTCGTTTGCCCTCGCCCCCGGGCGAGGAATAGCCTCAGGACACACCTCGCGAGCAGCGCCATTCCGGCTGCTCAGGGGGTAGAGACCAGTCGACTTCGAGGAACGTCAGGGAGGTGTCACCAATGGAGATCTTCACCTATGAGCGCCCAGCGGGGATGTCCGCTGCCGTTGCTCCGCTGTCGGCTGTCCGGGTGGCCCTCGCCGCCCGACCGTCGGCTCCGCAAGCGCACCAGGTCCGGGTTCAGGCCGAGCTGAATCTGACCGTCGCGCCGCTGGGTGGAGTCGAGGGGACCAGTGGCTTCACGGGCATGGACATCGATGGCGCTAAGAAGCGCACGGATGTCCGCGGCGTTCCACCTCGAGGTAGACCGGTCTGATCCTCAGACTCCGGCTCACCTCGAGGCCGCGGAACCCGCTACCGGGATCCGCGGCCTCAGTTTTTTGCCCGCCGAAGTACGTCGGAATTCTGATTTACCAGATCGATGTGAGAGAGAGGTGACCGGGAGATGAGTCTGGCGTTGGCCCCCGTCGACGTGAACGTCGAAGTGGAGGCGAACCTGTCCTGCCGGAAGTTCGACCCCGACCTGTGGTTCTCCGACTCGCCCACCGAGCTCGAGCTGGCCAAGTCGCTCTGCGGGGACTGCCCGCTGCGCGTCGAGTGCCTCGCCGGGGCGGTGGAGCGGGCCGAGCCCTGGGGCGTCTGGGGCGGCGAGATCTTCGAGCGTGGCGCGGTCGTTCCGCGCAAGCGGCCCCGGGGCCGCCCGCGCAAGGAGGACGTCGCCCGTGACGCAGCGCTGAAGGTCGAGGCCGAGGCGCGCCTGGCGGCCAGTGGGCTGTCCTCGTCGCGCAACACCGTCCGGCTTGCTGCCTGACACACCCGATCCGCACCATCCCCGCCGGTGCCACACCGGCAACGAGAGAGCTGAGACCATGATGAACATGCCCATCGGAGCCGTCGAGATGCAACTACTCCACGAAGCGTTGTCCCGGGCCCGAATGCCCCGGCCTCAGGCCGGTCGCATCACCACGAGCACTGAGGCAACCCGATCCGCCCGTACCGTCGCGATCAGCAGCCGCAGCCAGTCGGCTCGCGACCTGGGCGTCCTGTAACCGAACACGACACACGCGGGGGCGTGTCGGCCGGCCCGGCCCCCCCCCCCCGCCGCCTGGCCCGGGGGGGGCCGGGGGAGCGGGCCCCCGCGGCGGCGCCGGGGGGAGGAGCGGGGGGGGGGGTA
>NZ_JBEOWQ010000069.1:0-18620 GCF_040296145.1 Micromonospora sp. NPDC002296 | reverse complement strand
GGCCACCGCCCGGGGCGCGGGCGAGACCGCCGTTCCGGGCGACGCGGACGCCGAAGGCGAGCCGTTGGCGGCCGTCTCCCCCGGGGAGACGAGACGGCCCACCGAGGCGTCCCGGGGCAGCGAGAAGCCCCAGTCCAGCAGCGTGGCGCCCTGTTCCCAGCCGCGCATCGGGCTGGGCTCGGCCCCGAGCAGGGTGACCACCAGCCGGCGTCCGCCGCGCTGCGCCGCGCCGACGTAGGTGTGCCGGGCGTAGTCGGTGAAGCCGGTCTTCCCGCCCAGCGCCCCCGGGTAGCGGTAGATGAGCTGGTTCTCGTTCTGGATCTGGAAACCCTTCTTCCGCAGCGCCGGCTGGTCGGGGATCCGGGTGCTCTCGGTCAGCGCGTACCGGCGGAAGGTGGGGTCGGCGAAGCAGGCCCGGGCGATCAGCGCCAGGTCGTACGCGCTGGTGAACTGGCCGGGGCCGTCCAGCCCGGAGGGAGTGACGGCGTGGGTCTGCAGGGCGCCGAGGCGCGCCGCCTCGGCGTTCATCGCCCGGACCCCGCCGGCCGCCCCGGCCGGGCCGCCGACGAGCCGGGCCAGCACGTTGGCCGCCTCGTTACCCGACTGGAGCAGCAGCCCGAGGAACACCGTCTCGACGGTGTAGCGACCGCCCTCCAGCAGTCCGACGGCCGAGCTGCCGGGGGCGATGTCGAGGTCGGCGTGGGTGACCGTCACCACCTGCTTCGGGTCCAGCCTCGGCAGCGCCGTGGCGGTCAGCAGCAGCTTCTGCACGCTGGCCGGGGTGGCGTACCCGTGCGGGCCGCAGCCGCCGAGCACCGCTCCGGTGTCCAGGTCGGCGACCAGCCAGGACGTGGCGGTGACCGCCGGTGGCGGGGTGGCCCCGGCCGGCGCGACGAGGCCCGGTGCGGCCAGCGCCGCGCCGCCCACCGTCTGCTGTTCCGGCACCGACGGCGGGGGCGTCGGCTTCGGGGAGCGCGGCACCTTCGGCGCCACCGCCTTCGGGCAGGGCACCGCCGCAGCGGCCCGACCGGCGGGCGCGGCGGCCGCCGGGACGGCCGGGACGGCACCGGCGAGGAGGACGGCGGCAGCGGCGGCCAGCACCGGGGCTCTCATGCCCAGCACCCTAACCGGCAGGGTCCGGCGCCGACGGGCGGCCACGCGCGCCGGACCGGCACCACGGTTGCCGTTCCGCCACGGCGTCCGCCGTCCCGCTCACGCGCCGTTTGAGAGTTTTTCGCCCGCTCTAGCCGGTGACGACGCCGCGTTGCCGCGAAAGTCTCAACGTACGGGTCAATGAGATGATTGAACCGGCCAGGCCCAGCACCAGCAACCGGGCAGGGTTCACCCTGCCCACGATCGCCCGAAGGGTTCGCATGCAGCAGCCGACTCGGACCGTCGCCGACAGCCACGACATGATCGAGGTGAGCGGCGCCCGGGAGAACAACCTCGCGTCCGTCTCCGTGAACATCCCCAAGCGACGCCTCACCGTCTTCACCGGGGTCTCCGGCTCCGGCAAGTCCTCGCTCGTCTTCGGCACCATCGCCGCCGAGTCGAAGCGGCTGATCAACGAGACCTACAGCGCCTTCCTCCAGTCGTTCATGCCCAGCCTGGCCCGGCCGGACGTCGACTCGCTGCGCAACCTCAGCGCCGCGATCATCGTCGACCAGGAGCGGATGGGGGCGAACTCGCGCTCCACGGTCGGCACCGCCACCGACGCGTACGCCATGCTGCGCATCGTGTTCAGCCGGCTCGGGCAGCCGCACGTCGGGGCGGCCGGCGCGTTCAGCTTCAACCTTCCGGAGGGGATGTGCCCCACCTGCGAGGGGACGGGCCGGGTCTCCGACCTCGACGTGCACGAACTCGTCGACGTCGAGCGGTCGCTCAACGACGGGGCGATCACGGTGCCGAACTTCGCGGTCGACTCCTGGTACTGGCAGTCCTTCGTCGCCTCCGGCCTGTTCGACCCCGACGTCAAGCTCCAGGACTACACGCCCCAGCAGTGGCAGGACTTCCTCCACAAACCGGCCACCAAGATGAAGGTCGGCGGCGGCAACCTCACGTACGAGGGCCTAATCGTCAAGGTCCGTCGGCTGTACCTGAGCAAGGACAAGGAGCCGGCCCAGCCGCACATCAAGGCGTTCGTCGAGCGGGCCGTCACGTTCACGACCTGCGGCGGCTGCGGCGGCGCCCGGCTCAACCAGGCCGCCCTGTCCTCCCGGATCGCCGACCGCAACATCGCCGAGTGCTCCGCGATGCAGATCAGCGACCTGGCCGCGTTCGTCCGGGCGGTCACCGACCCGTCCGTGGCGCCGCTGGTGGCCAACCTGCGCGACCTGCTGGACTCGCTCGTCGAGATCGGCCTGGGCTACCTCAGCCTCGACCGCGAGTCGGGCACCCTGTCCGGGGGCGAGGCGCAGCGGGTGAAGATGGTCCGCCACCTCGGCTCCAGCCTCACCGACGTCACGTACGTCTTCGACGAGCCGACGGTCGGGCTGCACCCGCACGACATCGCCCGGATGAACGGCCTGCTGCTGCGGCTGCGCGACAAGGGCAACACGGTGCTCGTCGTGGAGCACAAGCCGGAGACCATCGCGATCGCCGACCACGTGGTCGACCTCGGCCCGGGAGCCGGTCCGGACGGCGGCCGGGTCTGCTACGCCGGCGACGTCGCCGGGCTGCGCCGCTCCGACACCCTGACCGGCCGGCACCTCGACCACCGGGTCAGCCTGCGCGAGCAGGTCCGGCCACCCGCCGGGCAGTTGCCGATCCGCGGCGCCGACCTGCACAACCTGCGCGACGTCAGCGTCGACGTGCCGCTCGGGGTGCTGACGGTGGTGACCGGCGTCGCCGGCTCCGGCAAGAGCTCGCTGATCCACGGCTCGCTCCCCCGCCGCGCCGGGGTGGTGGTCGTCGACCAGTCCCCGATCCGCGGGTCCCGGCGCAGCAACCCGGCCACCTACACCGGTCTGCTCGACCCGGTACGGGCCGCCTTCGCCAAGGCCAACGGGGTCAAGCCGGCGCTGTTCAGCGCCAACTCCGAGGGCGCCTGCCCGACCTGCAAGGGCATCGGGGTGATCTACACGGACCTGGCCATGACGGCCGGGGTCGCCTCCAGGTGCGAGGAGTGCGAGGGCCGCCGGTTCACCCCGAAGGTGCTCACGTACACCCTGCGGGGGAAGAACATCAGCGAGGTGCTCGCCATGTCGGTGACCGAGGCCCGGGACTTCTTCCCCGGCGGGCCGGCCCGGTCGGTGCTGGACCGCCTCGCCGACGTGGGCCTGAGCTACCTCGGCCTCGGCCAGCCGCTGACCACCCTCTCCGGGGGCGAGCGGCAGCGGCTCAAGCTGGCCATCCACATGGGCGAGAAGGCGCACACCTACGTGCTGGACGAGCCCACCACCGGCCTGCACCTGGCCGACGTCGACAACCTGCTGGCCCTGCTGGACCGCCTGGTGGACGCCGGCAACACCGTGGTCGTCATCGAGCACCACCAGGCGGTGATGGCGCACGCTGACTGGATCATCGACCTCGGCCCGGGCGCCGGTCACGACGGCGGCCGGGTCGTCTTCACCGGCACCCCCGCCGACCTCGTCGCGCGCGGCGACACCCTGACCGCCACCCACCTGCGGGAGTACGTCGCCCAGTGAGGTCCGGGCCGGGTCCACGGTGGGCCCGGCCCGTCGTCGACGTACCCGCTGACACGCCGGCCGGCGGGAACCTAGCGACGGCCGTCGTCCAGCACCGTTCTGATCCGGGTGACGGCCGCGCCGAAGGCCTTCTGCGCCGCGTCGAGTTTCTGTACCGCCGAGAGGAGAACATGGCCGTTGTTCTCGTCCACGGCGCGTTGACAGTCCCGGGCGCTCTGCTCCAACTCGGTGATGTACGTCCGCCAGTGCGACTGGGCCTGCGCGTCGGGGATGCGGAAGTAGGCGCGGGTGTCCCGCGCGAGTCCGTTGAGTTTCAGGCAGTGGGAGTGCACGACGGAGCTGTCGAGCTTGGGCTTCCCGGAAGCGTCGCGCTCGGGCGCCGCCAGGTACCGCGCGAAGCCGCCCGAGTCGGCCAGGAACCGATTGAAGAGGTCGGTCCCGCCGTACCGCATCCAGGCGGACACCTGTGTCGCCCTGATCTCGGCGGACACCACCTGGGGGTCGGCGGCGGCGCTCAGCCGTCGCGGGGCCGTGGCGTCGAACCCCGTCGAACGCTCGGGTGCGGGGTGCGCCACCTCCAGCGCGACGACTCCCAGCGTGGCGGCGCACAGCACGCCCACACCGATGCGGCGGATGGCCAGCCCGCCTCGTCGGGGGGCCCGCGACGGCACGTCTGTCGCACGTCGCGCCGTGCAGCGCCACGCCGCGCGGACCGCCGAGACACCCGCCGTCGACAGCACGGCGACGATCACGGCGAGCACGGGCCCGGCCGTCAGCACGAACGGGATCTCCTGCCACAGCGCGTCGGCGGGGCCGCGGTGACAGGTCGCCCGGATCGTGTCGAGCGGCCCGAGGCATCCGTCCAGCGAGGCGAGGACCATGAGCCCGGCGGCACCCACCACGGTCGCGGTCTGGGCGGCGATGAGCGCCATGATCAGCCGATAGCGCGTCGTCGACATGCTCGCGACGACGACGGCGGCGGCCGTTGCCGCCGCCACGATGGCCACGAGCGCCCACGCGAGGTAGATCCAGACGTGGAGGAGGCCGCGCTGCCCGGGCGGCGGTTGCCAGCCGTGCAGGTACGCCATCACCGCCGCGACGGCGATCCAGCAGGCCGCCCCCGTCAGCAGGCCCGGCAGCACGGCCCGCCGCAGCGGTGGCAGGGCCTCCCCGGCGGCCTGCGCGTCGTCGACGTCACCGGCCGGAGCGCCGCTCTGCGGGGCGGACGCGGCGACGGCCGGACGGACCGTCCAGGCCAGCAGCGGTACGACCCACAGTGCGGCGAGCGCCGACAGTTCGAGGGGACGATCGGGCAGGGTGTGCAGCAGCGACCCCACGGTGGCGATCACCGACAGGGCGGCCCCGTGCTCCGCGATGTCGCCGGGCGTCTGACCCCGCTCCAGCAGGTGGCGCAGGCCCACGCTGTCGAACGGCCACCCGTACGCGAAGAGCAGGCCGTTGAGCCGCCACCAGGCGAACCACGACGACAGCACCAGACCCGCGGCCGTCAGCGTCAGGGTCATGACCAGGCGGTTCGTCCGCCCCTGCCGCACCGAGGCCCACAGTCGGGCGCACTGCGCGGTCCACCACGCGAACGTCATTGCCACGAGCACGACCAGCACCAGGATCGCCGGCCGGGTGGGCAGCCACTGGAGAAGCGCGAGGTCACTCATGACCAGATTGCCCGTCGCCATCCCGACGCCAAGCCACAGCCCCGCCCGCACCCCGGAGGGCACGGCCCGCGCGGTCAGCACGGCGTGGGTGACCGCCCGCCACAGCACGACGCCCACCGACCCGGTGACCAGCACCGCCGCGACGAGCGACATCCCCTGGAGCGCCCACGCGCCGGTCAGGCCACGCGCCCCCAGGATGTCCGCGGCCTGAGAGGTGAACAGCCAGGCGGCGACCCCGGTCAGGAACATCGGCAGCGCCCGTACGCCGAACAGCGCCGCGGGAGCCGCCAGGGCGTCCCGACGCAGGTCCCATCGCGGATGCGTCCGCCACAGTTCGACGAAGCGGCCGACGATCCGCCTCAGCCTGCCCCCGACCGGGTCCGGTGTCGTGACCGCCCAGGCCCGGGGCGCCGCACCCCAGCGCACGGCGGCGAGGTCGGCGTAGACCTCACGGCTGCGCAGCACGTCCGCCCGGGCCAGGTGGACCAGCCCGACCAGGACGACTGTGAGCAGGAGCCCTCGGGTGAACATGGGCAGCTCACCGACGAAGAGCGGCGATCCCACGGCGTTGACGAACATGGTTACGTAGATCGCCAGGTAGGGCAGGAGCACCATGCCGATGAACACCCGCCACAGGGCGACGGTGATGTAGGTGACGGTGACGTCACCGTTGCGGACGTGGGCCAGTTCGTGCAGCAGCACCGCCCGGAAGCCGTCGGGGTCGGTGGTCCGGCGGGCGAGCAGGCCCCCGTGCAGACACATCGTCGGCCGGTGGTTGCGGCCGAAGACCACCGCGCCGGTCGATGCCGTCCCCGGATCCACGACGACGCGCGGCACACGCGCGAGTCCAGCCGCCGCCGTCAGGTCCTCCAACGCGCGCAGGATCTCACCGTCCCGGTCGACCGCGGCCAGCGGGACGACCCGACTGCGCCGCGCCTTCCAGGCCGGCAGGCCGAGGAACAGTAGGCCGGCGGCGACCAGCAGCGCGGCCGGCCAGGCGAGGCTCCACCAACCCGGCGCCGACGAGTAGCGGGCCACGCAGTCCTCGAAGGCGTCCGCCTGGTCGAGGACGGCGGCCGTGGCGGTCAGGTCGCTGCTCCGGCTGGGATCCACGCCGGCGGCGAGTGAGCAGCCGTTGCCGGGCGAGTCACTGAACACCCAGAGCGTGCTGTCCATCATCGATGAGCTGGCCACCATCAGCAGGGCGATCAGCAACGCGAAGCGCAGGGTGGTGCCGGCGGCCACCACCCGCTCTCCGGCCTGCTGATGGGGCAACCCGGTCACGCTGCCGTCCCCCCGTGCTCGGCGCCGCCGGGCCCGCCACATCGACGGGCCGACCGTCGACGCCTGGACAAGCCCGCCGGCGAGCTCCACCTCGCGCGTATCGACATGTATACCCGGTGGATGCGGGCGTTGACTGTCGGCAATCGGCATCGTCCGGAGCCTGAACGGCGGCGCCTTCCGTCGCGGGGCCGCGCCGGTCGGACCGGCAGACGCCGCCGGCCGGGCCCCCTTGTCGGGGGCCCGGCCGGTTGGCTGTTCGGTGGTGTCAGCTGTTCCAGTGCTCGGCGACGAGGTCGGCGGCCTGCTGCTCCCACTGCGCGTACGCGTCGGGGTACGCGGACACCTGGACGGTCTGCGCGGCCTCGGTCAGCGGCATGTCCTGCCACCCGTCGACCTGCTTCAGACCCTTCAGGAACGCCAGCGTCGAGTACTCCGGATCGGTGATCTGCTCCACCGTGCCCCAACCCGACGACGGACGCTGCTGGAACAGGCCCTGCGAGTCATGATCGTTACGGTCACCCAGATGGCCCAGGTTCTCCAACTTCGACTCCTGCAAAGACGTGCCGACCGAGATCACAGCGGCCCGCTCGTCCATGCCAGCCTTCTTCGTCGCGGCCACGATCGCCTTCACGTTGGCGGTCTGCTCGTCGCCGAGGTCGATGCGGGACTGCTCGCCCCGCACACCGTGCGGAATCAGCTTGCCCTCGTCCACACCCGGCTTGTCAGCCTGCACGGCCACAGCCGTCGGGGCGGCGGTCGACCCGGCGGGCGGGGCGGTGGTGGCGTGCTGCAGCGGACCGGCGGCCAGACCACCGGCGAACGCCAGACCAGCGATACCGAGAACGCTCTTACGCATGAACGTGTTCATCAGGGTGACTCCAATCGGGGGTCGACACACCCCACCCCAGGGGAAAAAGGGTGAGCGTGTGAGCACCACGTCGAGGCGCCCAAAAGATCAAAAAGGGGGAAACCCATCCGGCAACTCACCACACCCGGGGGGGGGGTGCTGGCGGCGGGACCATGTGCAACGACCGGCCGCCCACCCACATTCCACCGATGAAGTCACGGGGGGTCGGGCAGCTCAGCAGCGGCCTGCGCTACTCGATCGTCCGCCATGTGTAACGACCCCGGGCCCGCCCATGTTCCGCCGGACGGATGCTGCCGGTCACCCGAAAACCGGACATTCGACCCAGACGCGCCGCTGCGGGTAAGTGCCGGCAGGATGATCGACTCCAGGTCCCGACACCCTGGCCGGTCGGGGACATACCGACCGAATGGGGGACGGGCACGAGCGCCGCGTCGGCCGGACCAGGCGTTACCCTGGCACCATGCAGGGCGTAGCCTCCCCCACCTCGGCCGGCGTGGCCTTCCTGGCCCGCCCGGGCCGCCCGGCCGTCGTCACCCCCACCCTGGCCGAGCTGACCGGCCCCACGCGGGGGATCGTCGAGCTGCCCGTACGCCTGATGTGGAACCTGCACCGCACCTTCGACCTCGGCGACCCGGACGACCTGCTCTGGATGTACGAGAACGTGTTGCGGGAGACCACCCACGCGGACGACCTGCGGGAGCTGGTCAACGGTCACCTGCTGCGCCAGGTGTGGCCCATGCTCAACCTTCCCCGTGGCGTCCGCGCGGCGTGGGAGCACCGCCACCGGGCCCTGCGGGACGACCGGGCCCTCCGCACCGCGTGAACGACGCCGCACCGCCGGACGAGTTCTACCGCGAGGTCGCCCGGGTGGCCCTGTCGGTCGCCGGCCGCCACCGGTTCGTGCTCGGCGGCGGCGTCGCCTGGGCCGCGCACGGGCTGTTCTCCCGCCCCACCGAGGACGTGGACCTCTTCGCCGATGTCGAGGGGGCGGCCGCTGCTGCGGCGACCGGCGTGCGTACCGCGCTGGAGCGCGCCGGCTTCGAGGTGACCGACGCGGACCCGGGCAGTGACCTGGCCGAGCTGTTCGCCGGGTTCGACCGGGACATGAAGGACTTCGTGGTGAGCCGGGGGCCACGGCAGATCCGGCTGAGCCTGGCCCGGCTCGACCGGTACCGCAGCCCCGTGGTGATGGACCTCGGGCCGGTTATGGACATCCGCGACCTGGTGGCCAACAAGACGGCGGCGCTGGTCAACCGGCGGGAGGTCCGCGACTTCATCGACGTGGGGGCCGCCCTCGATCACTACTCGGTCGCGGAGCTCCTCGGCCTGGCCCGGCAACTCGACCCGGCGCTGGAACCGGAGGACGTCCGGGCCGCCGGCCGCTACCTGGACCGGCTGCCCGACCGACGCTTCGCCCGGTACGGCCTGGACGCGGCGCAGGTCGCGCGGCTGCGGGCCCGGCTGGCCGCCTGGCCCCGCTGACCTCCCCACCGGCTGTGCAGCATGTCGGCTCCTGTGGCGGGCGGGACAGCGGCTCGTTAGGGTGCGCAACGGCGCCCGCGAGGCGCGCCCACCCTGATGGAAAGGCACCTCATGACCTCCTCCTCCGGCGCGTCGCGCCGCCAGGTGCTGGCCGTCGCCGCCGCCGCCGCGACCGCACCCCTGATCGCGGGCGCGCCCGCGCAGGCGGCCGGGTCCAAGGGCCCGAAGACCTGGGACCTGACGATCCTGGGCACCTCGGACACCCACGGCAACGTGTACAACTGGGACTACTACCGGGACGCCGAGTACGACGACAGCAAGCACAACGACGTCGGCGTCGCGAAGCTGGCCACCCTCGTCAACCAGATCCGGGCCGAGCGGCGGGGCGGGGCGACCCTGGTCCTCGACTCCGGCGACACCATCCAGGGCACGCCGCTGGCCACGTACTACGCCAAGCAGGAGCCGATCACCACCACCGGTGCGACCCACCCGATGGCCAACGCGATGAACATCCTCAAGTACGACGCGGTGACGCTGGGCAACCACGAGTTCAACTACGGCCTGCCCCTGCTGGCCAAGTGGATCAAGCAGCTCGGGTTCCCGGCCCTCGCCGCGAACGCGGTCAACGAGGCGACCGGCAAACCGGCGTACCAGCCGTACGTGATCAAGGAGGTCCGGCTCGGCGGGCACGGCGCGCCGAAACTGAAGGTCGGCATCCTCGGCCTGACCAACCCGGGCGTGGCGATCTGGGACAAGTCCAACGTCGAGGGCAAGCTGATCTTCGCCGACATGGTGGAGACCGCAGCCAGGTGGGTGCCGGTCATGCGGGCGCGGGGCGCCGACGTCGTGATCGTCTCCGCGCACGGCGGCGACAGCGGCACCTCCAGCTACGGCCCGGAGCTGCCGAACGAGAACCCGTGCACGATGATCGCCGAGCAGGTCCCGGGCATCGACGCGATCCTGTTCGGTCACGCGCACAACGAGGTCGTCGAGAAGTTCGTGACGAACACGAGGACCGGCGTCCAGGTGCTGCTCTCCGAGCCGTCCAAGTGGGGTCAGCGGCTGACCCGGATGGACTTCACCCTCACCCGGGAGCGGGGCCGCTGGAAGGTGGCCACCAAGCACGCCACCATGCTGAACACCAACACGGTGGTCGAGGACCCCGCGGTGCTCGCGGCCGTGCGCGGCCAGCACAGCAAGACCGTCGCGTACGTCAACACGGTGGTCGCCCGGTCGACCGTGGAGCTGTCGGCGACCGAGTCTCGGTACCAGGACACCCCGATCCTGGACTTCATCAACCACGTCCAGACCGAGGTCGTCACGGACGCGCTGGCCGGCACGGCGTACGCGGGGCTGCCGGTGCTGTCGATCGCGGCGCCGTTCAGCCGCACGGCGGTCTTCCCCGCCGGCGACGTGCGCATCCGCGACGTGGCCGGGCTGTACGTCTTCGACAACACCCTGGAGGCGGTGGTCCTCACCGGTGCCGAGGTGCGGGCCTACCTGGAGTACTCGGCGAAGTACTTCACCACCCTCGCAGTCGGCGCGCCGGTCGACCTGACGACGATCAGCGACCCGGCCGTCCCGGACTACAACTACGACGTCTTCTCGGGGCTGGACTACGACATCGACATCAGCAGGCCGGTCGGCCGGCGGATCACCCGCCTGGTCCTGCCCGGCACCGGAACCCCGGTCGCCGACGGCGCGCAGTTCGTGGTCGCGGTGAACAACTACCGGCGCAGCGGCGGCGGCAACTTCCCCGGCATCGTGAAGACCCAGGTCTACAACGCGCAGCAGGAGATCCGCCAGCTGCTCATCGACTGGGCGCAGGCCCGGGGCACCATCGACCCGGCCGACTTCTACGTGCCGAACTGGAAGCTGGTCCGTGAGGGCGTGCCGGTGGAGTTCCCGAGCGCCTGATCAGCCCGGACGCGCGACAGCTCCCTTCCGAGGCCAGGAAGCGAGCTGTCGCGCGTCGGCTTGTTCAGGTGCACCGAGGTAGGCCGACCTCGCAATCGAGGATCTGGGCAGAGCGACCGCCCACCCCAGCACGTACTCCTCCCGCTTCTTGCTCCAGCAGCGTCGCACGGCACCGAGTTCGGTGTCTCTGCGGTCCTTCCGGTGCGGAGTTGCCCGAGACGCCCGCTTATGCGGCCATGCCCAGGGCGTCGCGGACCTGGTTGTGCCTGACGCCGGGTTCGCGACCGTCGGTAAACGAGGCGTCGGACGCGGTCACGGCTGTTCCTTCCACGAATCTCCATCCTGCGCCCGGTCCGACATCGGAGCAGCCCCGCCGCCTCACCGGGACACGACTGGCGTCGAACGGACCTGGCGGGCCGGCGGGAGCCGGTCCAGCAGCGCCAGCGCCGCCCGCACCGGCGCCCGGTCCAGCGTCTCGTCGAAGCTCGCCCGTCCCTGGCAGAACCGGACGAACATCCGCCACCCGGGCGGGGTGGCCAGCAGGGCGTGGAAGACGTCCGGCCGGCGGGCGAACACGTCCAGCAGGCGGTGACCGGCCCGCATCGACGGAACCAGGTCCCGGTCGACGGCGCGCGGATAGCCGTCCAGGTCGCCGTCGACGACGGCCGACCCGGCCAGCGCGCCGGAGCGCAGCGCGTAGCTGATCCCCTCCCGGCTCCACGGTTCCAGCAGGCCGGCCGCGTCCCCGGTCACCAGCACCCGGCCACGGCGCAGCGGCGAGTCGTCCGCACGGCACCGGGTCAGGTGACCGGAGTCGTGCTCCGGCGTCGCCCCGGACAGCCCGAGCCGGTCGACGAAGTCACGCAGGTACTCCCGGGTCCGCTCCCCCTCGCCGCGTGCCGCGATCACCCCCACCGTGAGCAGGTCGCCCTTCGGGAACACCCACGCGTACGAGCCGGGGATCGCCCCCCAGTCCAGCAGCAGCCGGCCGCGCCACCGGCGCTGTTCCTCCTCGGACACCGGCAGCTCCAGCTCCAACCCCAGGTCGACCTGCCGGTACCGGACGCCGACGTGCCGGGCGGTCACCCCGGAGGAGCCGTCCGCGCCGATCACCGTACGGGCGTGCACGGTGTCGCCGTCGGCGAGCCGCAGGCGTACCTGATCGGGGTCCTGCTCCAGGGCGCGGACGGCGACCCGCTCGCGCACCTCGGCCCCGGCGGCGACCGCCGCGGCGCGCAGCCGGTCGTCGAACTCGGCGCGGCGCACCATCGCGACGAGTGGCCCGTCGGCGTGCCGGCGGGTGAACTCGCGCCGCCCGTCCCGGGTGAACGTCACCCGGTCCACCCGGTCGTGCGCCGGCACGTCGATCCGGTCGCCGACCGCCGCGAGGGAGGTGCCGATCAGGCCGCCGCCGCAGGTCTTGTACCGGGGGTGCGCGGCCCGCTCGACGACCAGGGTGCGCAGCCCGGCGCGGGCCGCGGCGTGGGCGGCGGAGAGCCCGGCGGGGCCGCCACCGACGACAGCGAGGTCCCAGATGATCACGGATGAAGCCTAGGGCACCGCCGGACGGAAAGCCGGGCGGCGCAGCGGGTACGGGCCGGCGGGAACCGCACGATCGGGCGGGCATCAACCCCGGGGCGGCGGGTAACCGTCCAGCGCAGTCCCGCCCCCTGCCGGGCGGTCACGTCGAGGAGGAAGTCATGCAGCAGGTACGGCTGTCGGATGTCGAGGAGCGGGTCTACCAGGCGGTGGCCGCGCTGGAGTCCCGTGGACAGGTTCCCTATCCCGACATGATTGCGCAGGAGTCGGGGTTGCCCCAGGACGAGATCCACGCGCCGTTGCACATGTTGACCGAGAAGAACCTCCTGCACCGGGAGGACTCACCGATGGCTGGGTTGGACTTCGGCCCGCGCTGGTGTGCCCGCCAGATGGCGTGAACGGGCGCGAGGCCCCGGATTGCCCCTCGGGGGCCCGGGTAGCGATCATTGGCACGTGATCGACGGCCGACGGGGGGCACCGCCATGAGCCCAGGACGGCCGGACCGACCGGGCCGGTCGACGGATGCTGCCGACGGGGCCGACGACGTCGACAACCGACGGCGCTGGCAGGCCCTCGGGGTCGGCCTGGTCGCCGCCTTCATGACGCTGCTCGACGTGAGCATCGTCAACGTCGCCGTGCCATCCATCGACCGGGCGCTCGGCGCGACCCCGAGCGACCTGCAATGGGTCCTGTCCGGGTACGCGCTCACCTTCGGCCTGGTGCTGGTGCCGGCCGGACGGTTCGGCGACGCCCGGGGCCGCCGCAACGCGTTCGTCCTGGGGATCGCCCTGTTCACGCTGACCAGCGCCCTGGCGGGGTTGGCCCGATCGCCCGAGTGGCTGGTCGCCGCCCGGCTGCTGCAGGGCGCCGCCGCCGGAATCGTCAACCCACAGGTCACCGGCCTGATCCAGCAGTTGTTCCGGGGCCCGGAACGGGCCCGGCCGTTCGGCCTGCTCGGTGCCACGATCGGCATCTCGACCGCGGTCGGCCCGCTGCTCGGCGGGCTGCTGATCCAGGCGGGCGGCGAACAGCACGGCTGGCGGTGGGTCTTCTTCGTCAACGTGCCGGTGGGGATCGTCGCGGTGCTGCTCGGCTGGCGGCTGCTGCCCGCCCGCCCGTCCGGGGGCGTGTCCCGGCACCGGCTCGATCCGGTCGGGGTGCTGCTGCTGGCCGTCGGCGTGCTGCTCCTGCTGCTGCCGCTGGTGCAGCGGGAACAGTGGCACAGTCCGTGGAAGTGGGCGCTGATACCCGCCGGCCTGGCCACGCTCGCCGGCTTCGGCCTCTGGGAGCGGTGGTACGCCCGGCACGAGACGCCGCTGTTCGACCTGCGACTGTTCAGGTTCCGTTCGTACACCCTCGGGTCCCTGATCGCGCTGGTCTACTTCGGCGGCTTCACCGCGATCTTCTTCATCTTCACCCTGTACCTCCAGAACGGCCTCGGCTACAGCGCGCTGATCGCCGGCCTGGCCATCACGCCGTTCGCCCTCGGCTCGGCCGCCGCGTCCGCGCTCGGCGGCCGGATCGTCAACCGGTACGGCCGCCCGCTGGTCGCCGTGGGCCTGCTCGCCGTGGTGCTCGGCCTCGGCGCGGTGGCGTTCGTGCTGCGCGGCGACCCGCGCGGCTCGGTGCCCCTGCTCACTGCGGTACCGCTGCTGATCGCCGGGCTGGGCAGCGGCCTGGTCATCGCCCCGAACCAGACCCTCACCCTGTCCCAGGTTCCGGTGGAGCAGGCGGGCAGCGGCGCGGGGATGCTCCAGACCGGTCAGCGGATCGGCTCCGCCGCCGGCATTGCCGCCGTCGGCGCGGTCTTCTTCTCGTCCCTGGCGGAGACCGGCGGAAACTGGTCGACGGCGTTCCGACATTCGCTGCTGCTTGCCGCCGGCATCATCGCGCTCGCCCTGATCGCAGCCCTGATCGACATCCACCGCAGCCGCCGGGCCCCCCGGTCCTCCACTCACCCCTGACCACCCGGCCCACGGCGGGGGCTCCCGCCGGCAGCGCGCGTGACGGTGCCCGCCGGTGAACAAGCCGGCGGGCACCGTCACGTGGTAGCTCAGGCACTCAGGACGGTCAGCGCGTCGACCCCGTGCCGAAGCGGTTACGGCGACGCCAGGCCAGCCCGGCAAGCGTCAGCACCACACCGACACCGACCAGCCCGCCACCGACGGCCAGCGGCGTGCCGATGCTGTCACCGGTCACGGGCAGGCCCCCGTGCGGCTTGCGGGTCGGTGTGGGCTGCTCGCGTGGGAGCACGGTCAGGGTCGCCGTGGCCGTCCTGCCCGTGGTCGCACCTACGGCTGTGAACGTGTGCCGGCCGGTGACGCTCGGCGTGTAGCGGGCGGAGAACTTCCCCTCCGCGTCGGCCCGCACCGTGAACCGCGACGGCGCCGCCGCCTGGTAGGCCACCGGGGCCATCGCGACGGTGCTGCCGTCGCTGCGGCGGGCCGGCGCCTGACCGGTCAGGCCGGCGGCGAGTGGCGTCGTCGCCACGGTGTGCTCGGCGGACTCGTTCGGCCCGAACCCGGCACCGGTCAGGGTGACGGTCTGACCGAGGACGATCGTCGACGGGTTGACCGTCAGCGCCGGGGGCTGCGGCGGGTACTGCGGCGGCTGTTGTGGGCCGGACGGCGACGGTGTCGGCTGCGGCTGCGCCGCCCCCGCCGCGGTCGGCGCGGCCACGACGGCAAGACCGACCGTGAGCGCCATGATGATGCGGGATAGCCGCATGATTGGATCCCTCCTACTGGTCACAGTGTGGTGCGGACTTAACTTGGGTGGTCCATGGGGTGGCGGTCGGGGTGAGCCAGAGGTCGGCGTCTCCGCTGCCGGTCCTGCCGGTCAGCACGTCGACGTCGAGGGTCCGGGTGATGCCGGGGCGTACCTCGACGTTGGCGATGACGACCTGTCGCCGCCGTTCGAGGCCGCTGCCGACCCGCAGGTCGGCTCCGTCGAGCCGGCTGGCGAGCACCGCGCCGCCGGCCGGGCTGTAGACGGACACCAGGGTCCGGGCGGTGTACGGGTCCCCGGCCAGGCCCAGGCCGAGGACGGAGGGGGAGAGCCCGCCGGCGGGCGCGGTCGAGTGGAGCGTGAAGCTCAGCCGGAGCTGCCGCCGGCCGTCGGGGCGGCAGTCCCCCACGGTCAGGGTCGCCGACGGCCGCAGGTAGTAGCCGAGCTTCGCGCCGCTGCCGTCGTTGAGGAACACGCCGACGGTGGGAACGTTCTCCTGCTCGGGCAGCGCCCCGCCCAACCGGCTGCCGGCGATGACCCGCTGCTCGGCCGGGTGGGCGCTCCAGAACAGGATCCGCCGCTCGCCGATGGCGCGGTCCAGTGCGGACAGCAACGCCCGGGGGTCGACCTCCCGGGTGAAGAAGGTACTGAACACGGCAGCCGCGGAGGCCGCGAAGAACTCGTCCTGCCTGGCCTGGTCCAGCCGCTGGTACGTGTCGGAGAGCAGGGTGTGCACCACCTTGTCGCTGACCAGGGTGGTATTGCCCGGCACGGGCACCGGCCCGGTGGCCTTGAGCAGGTACGAGAGCACCACCGGGTCGACCGCGAGCACCCCGTCCACCGTGGTGCCGCTGCGCTTGCGGTACATCGCCCGGAAGAGCGCTGCGGCGGTCGGGAAGTGCGGGGTCAGGTTGACGTCCGCCGGATACGTGCCGACCAGATCGGTGTAGAGGTTGCGGACCTCGGTGCTCAGCTTCGCGGACAGGTCGAAGCGGCCCAGGCTGGCGGCGGCGTCCTGGGCGCCCATCCGGAGCCGGCCGTCCTCCGCCTGGATCACCGCGTACGCGCCGAACATGCCGCCGGTGGCCCGCAGCTCCGCCGGGTTCTGCGACACCAGCAGGTAGCTGCGCGGCCCGCCCGCGCCGAGCAGGTTCGGCAGCAGACGGGCGGCCTGGTCGGCGGCCCGGGTCAGGGCGGCCAGCCGGTCGGTCTCGGCCCGCAGGTCCGTCACGGCCTGTCGGACCGGGTCGACCAGGCCGGTGGTGGGCACGGCGGCCAGTCGGGCGTTGGTGCGCCGGACGACCTCGTCGGTGTCGGTGAGCTGGGCCGAGACGGCCCGGAGGCGGTTGACGTCCAGCCGCCCCTTGCCGGGCAGCAGGGTGGACAGGTCGGTGCGCAGCAGGGCGGGGAACGCGTCCCGGGCGAGTTCGTCGACGGCCACCGCGATCTCGCGGACCGCGGCGAGGTCGTCCCCGGCGTACGGGGTGTGCCGCCCGACCGACCAGCCCGGGTCGGCGGTGGCGGCGCGGGCTGCGGCGGCCTGTTCCTGGAGCGCGGCGAGGGTGCGTTGCGCCCGGTCGGCGTCGGCCCCGACCACCTCGGTGCTGAGCTGCCGCGCCAGCCCGGCGGCGTTGAGCAGGTGGGCCCGGGCCTGCCAGCCGCGGAAGCCGACCCAGCCGCCGCCGACCGCGACGAGCGAGCCGACGATCAGGCCGGTGAGCAGGACCCGCCGTACCCGCGCCCTGGTACGCCGTGTCGATCTTCGCCGACGGCGGCGGGGCCGCACGGTTTCCCTCACATCTGCTCCCGTCGAAAAGCGGACAGAAATGATGATTCATCGTTTTCTAGCACGAATGGTGCAGGTCGCGTGGGGATATCGCGGTTTTTCAGACTTCGAGTCCCGTACGGGAGCTTTCTTCCGTCGGGTCCGAACCACGGGGCCGCCCGGCCACCTCGTACAGCAGCTCCTCGACGCGGTCCACCCCGCCACGCGTGGACATGTCGCGCAGGTACGCCTCCCGGCCACGCCGCCCCATCTCCAGCCGCGCCGGCGTCGGGATGGTGGCGGCCAGCCAGAACCGGTCGGCCAGGGTGGCCCAGTCCTCCGGCGGGCAGGACAGCCCGGCCCGGGCCCGTTCCACGATCTCCACGGTGTCGCCCCCGGCGGAGGCCACCACGGGCGAGGCGGAGCTGAACGCCGCCTGCAGCTTGCCGGGGACGCTGCCGCGCAGCTCCGGCAGGTCGCGCAGCATCACCAGCTGGTAGTCCGCGGCGGCGTACAGGTCGGACATCTCCAACGGCGACCGGCGCGCGACGAACCGGACGTTTCGGGCCCCCAACTCCTCGGCGAGCCCCCGCACCCGCCCCTCGTCGGGGCCCGAGCCGACCAGGACCAGGTCCATCGTGCCGCGCAGCGGGGCTGCGGCGCGGACCGCCGTCTCCAGGCCCTGCCGGGCGCCGATGGTGCCGGCGTACATCACCGCGCAGCGGCCGTCGCCCCGGACCAGCCGGCGGGCCTCCCGGGTCGGCTCGGCGGGGCGGAACAGCCGCTCGTCGGTCCAGTTGAGCACCACCCGCACCCGGTCGGCGTCGGCGCCACCGGCGACCACCAGGTCGCGCATGGCGGGGGCGGCGACCGCGACCAGGTCGGCGGAGCGGTAGAGCCGACGGGTGGCCTTGGCGAGCCGGTCCGCCCAGGGGCGTGCCGCCTCCGCCGGCCCGGGCAGCTCCGGGTGCACGTCCTGGACGTGCAGCAGCGTCGGGACCGCGCCCAGCAGGCGCAGCAGCCCGGCGGCGGCGAAGGTAGTCGGCGGCAGCTGGTGGACGTACAGGGCATCGACGCCGGCGAGCTGCCCCCGGCCGATCGTCCCGACGCTGGCGGCGAAGGACAGCCAGCTCGCCATCCTGGCGCGGACGGAGGCGTCCCCGCCGGTCCACCGGGGCACCCGGCGCACGGTCAGCCGCTCGCTGCGGCTCTCGTAGCGCCACCGCTGCCGCCAGCCCGGATAGGCGTGGCCGCCCGGGTAGTCGGGAAAGCCGGTCAGGACGCGAACCTCGTGGCCACGGGCGGCCAGCCCCTCGGCCAGGCTGCCGGGGATGAACGCCGGCTCCGGCGGGAAGTGGTACGCCAGGATGCCGATCCTCACCGGGCACCCCCATCCCGGCGGTCACCTTCCGGCGCGGCGGGGCCACCCTGTGTGGTGTCACCTGCGTACGATGCCGGCAGCGCGCTGCCCACGGGCGCTGCCCCGGTGGGTGCCGGCACAGCGCCGGGCCGACGCGCGACCAGACCGCTGGGAGAGTCTCCGATGGCCGACCGGATCCTGTTCGTCTGCCATGCCAACATGTGCCGCTCGCCGATGGCCGAATACCTGGCCGGCTGGCTGCTGGCGAAGCTGCCGGTCGAGGTGGCCAGCGCCGGCACGGCCGCCGTGGACGGCCGGCCGATGCATCCGTACGCGGCGCAGGTGGCCGCCGGGACCG
>NZ_JBEOWQ010000068.1:0-19246 GCF_040296145.1 Micromonospora sp. NPDC002296 | reverse complement strand
GCCGGGCCGCCCCGTGGCGTCGTCGGCGGGTGCGGGGCGGGTGGTTACCCTTGCCGGGAAGCCGCCGAGGGGAGGACACACGTCGCCGACCGCCACCGTCCTCGTGGTCTTCGGCCGCGGCGTGCTGCGCGCCGGGGACACCTGGGCGCTCACCCCGGCCAGCATCGCCCGCGTGCGGGCAGCGGTTGACTACGTCGCCGCGAACGAGGCGTCCTTCGCCCGCGCCGCCGGGCAGGGCCGGGCACCCCGGATCGTGTTCAGCGGCGGCTGGGCGGAGGCCGCCGAGGGGGCGCGTCCCCCGCCGCAGGGGTGGCGGGAGGGCGACCTGATGCTGCGCCAGGCGCTCGCAGCCGGCCTCGACCGGCACGCGGAGCTGCGCGCCGAGACACGCTCGCGCAGCACGCTGGAGAACCTCCTGCACACCGTCGAGGACGGCCTCCTCGACGGCCACGCCTTCGGCCCGGGGCAGCCGCTGGGCATCGTCTCGCACACCTGGCACCTGCCCCGGATCAGGTATCTCGCCCGTCGGACCCTCGGACTGCGCGGCCCGGCGCTGCTCGACGTCCACGCCTCCGGCGGGGAGGCGCTGCCGAGGTGGTGGCGCGAGCCGGCCGCTCGGATCGCGTCCCGGCTGTGGTTCCTCGGGGCCCGCGACCCGGCGGGCCTGCTGCGCCGGGAACGCCGGCTGGTGACGTCGATGCGCCGCGTCGACCGGCTGGCGCGCCGCCGCCGGGACGCGGCGGGCGGGGACTGCGCCGTGGTCCCGCCCCACCCCGGTCCGGGTGCCTCCGACGGGGCGTGACCGTGCCCGGCGCTGATCCGGCGGAACCGCCGCAGCGGAGCACGTGACGGACGGCCGCCAACGGGGTAAAGGCTCCCGAGCCACCGGATCGATCTCGATGAGGACGACGGTCGCGGCGACATCGAGGAGGTCACGTGGACAGGATGGACGGTCCTTCGGGCGGACGCGCCGGGCGCGCCGCCGCAGGCACGCCCGGACGTGGCGTGGGCGGGCGGCGGTGATCGTCCTCGCCCCGGTGTACGAGCCGGGTCCCCGCCTGCCCGAGTTCGTCGCCGAGCTGCGCGACGCCGCTCCCGGCGTCCACGTCGTCGTGGTGGACGACGGCAGCGGACCGGCGTCCGCCCGGGTTCTCGACGCGGCGCGTGACCTCGGCTGCACCGTCCTGCGGCACGGGGCGAACCGGGGTAAGGGCGTGGCCCTGAGGACGGGGTTCCGGCACGTCGCGCGCGAGTGCCCGGGCCACGACGTGGTGTGCGCCGACGCCGACGGCCAGCACGGCGTCGCCGATGTCCTGCGCGTGGCCCGGCGCGTCGAGGAGACCGGCGTGATGGTGCTGGGCGTACGGCGGTTCGACGGCGAGGTGCCGGTGCGCAGCAGGGCCGGCAACGGCCTCACCAGGGTGCTGTTCCGCGCCGCGACCGGGCGCCCCGTGCGGGACACCCAGACGGGGCTGCGGGCGTACCCGCACGGTCTGCTCGACTGGTTGCTCACGGTCCCCGGCGAGCGGTTCGAGTACGAGATGAACGTCCTGCTGTACGCCGCCCGGGCCGGCCAGCCCATCGAGCAGACCACGATCGCCACCACGTACGTGGACGACAACGCCTCGTCGCACTTCGGATCGGTCACCGACTCGGTGCGGATCTACCTGCCCCTGCTGCGGTTCGCCGCCTCGGCCCTGCTGACTCCGGCCGGGATCTCCCGGCAACCCCGCCGCTGACGGCGGCGAGTCGGTCCGTGTCGTACCGCCGGCCGTCGGCGTCGTGCTCGTCGATCGTGCCGGTGGACACGCCGCCGGCCGGGTCCCCTTGTCGGGGGCCCGGCCGGTTGGCTGTTCGGTTGGTGTCAGCTGTTCCAGTGTTCGGTGACGAGGTCGGCGGCCTGCTGTTCCCACTGTGCGTACGCGTCGGGGTAGGCGGACACCTGCACGGTCTGCGCGGCCTGGGTCAGGGGCATGTCCTGCCAGCCGTCGACCTGCTTGAGGCCCTTCAGGAACGCGAGGGTGGAGTATTCGGGGTCGGTGATCTGTTCGGGGGTGCCCCAGCCGGAGGTGGGGCGTTGTTGGAACAGGCCCTGCGAGTCGTGGTCGTTGCGGTCGCCGAGGTGGCCCAGGTTCTCCAGCTTCGACTCCTGCAGTGCGGTGCCGATGGAGATGACGGCGGCCCGTTCGTCGAGGCCGGCCTTCTTCGTGGCGGCGATGATGGCCTTGACGTTGGCGGTCTGTTCGGCGTCGAGGTCGATGCGGGACTGCGCGCCCTGCACGCCGTGCGGGATCAGCTTGGCCTTGTCCACGCCGGGCTTGTCGGCCTGCACGGCGACAGCGGTCGGGGTGGATTCGGTGGTGGGGGTGGCGTGGGCGGTGGCGGGGCCGGCGAACACGCCGCCGGCGAAGGCGAGACCGGCGATGCCGAGAACGCTGTTACGGATGATCGTGTTCATGGGGGTGTCTCCAATCGGGGGTCGACACACGCACCGCCCCGGGGGGAGGGGACGGGGGTGTGAGCACCACGTCGAGGCGCCCAACAGATCAAAAAGGGGGGAAAGTCGTCCGGCGGCTCACCACACCCGGGAGGGGGCGCTGATGGTGGCGGCGGGACCATGTGTAACGACCGGCGGCCGACCCGCATTCCCGGGGTCACGGGGGTTCGGGCGGGCTCGGCAGCGGGGTGCGCTGCTCGATCGTCTGCCATGTGTAACGACCCGGGGCCGGCCGGTGTTCCGCCGGACGGATGCCCCCGGTCACACCCACGGGCGCGGCGATCCGGACATTCGGCGCGGGCGGACCTCGCGGTCGGGTATCGGGCGGATGCTCCACGTGGGGTCGGCGGTGGGCCGGGTCCGGCGCGGGGAGTGTCCCGACCTTGCCGATCCGGAGCCGGGCGTCCGGCTCGTCCGCGCTTGGCGGCAGTGATCTGCGCTGATACAAAAAGTGCGGATGATCGCATAGGATGCACGATGGCTCGGCTGTCACCGGTGTCCGGATGCCCGCCGAGCGCGCCGTCCCGCCGGGCCGGTGACCGGAAGGAGACGCCGTCGATGGCGGACACCATGCCCGCGTCCGCCCACCGGATCTGGGACACGGTCCCGGCGGCACGCTGGGAGGACGCGTTCCTCTCCGGCAACGGGGAGTGCGGGATCATGGTCTCCGGCGCCCCGTACGCCGAGCGGATCGTGTTCAACCATCACCGTTTCGTGCTGCCCAACGGCACCCGCCACGCCCGGCCGCCGCAGCTCGCCGACCGGCTGCCCGAGGTGCGGGAGCTCGTCCTCGCCGGCCGGCGCGCGGAGGCCGCGGCGGTGCTCGCCGACGGGCGGGAGCTGCGCTGGACCCAGCCGTTCCACCCGGGGTACGCCATGACCATCGACGCGACCGCGCAACCGGCTGACGGGCCGGCGCCGACGGGCTACCGGCGCGGGACCGAGTTCACCACCGGGGAGGTCGTCGTCGAGTGGGACGGCGGGTGCCGGCGGGCGTTCGTCTCGCGGGCCGACGCGATCGCGGTCATCCACGTCGAGATGCCCGGGTGCGTCATCGGGCTCACCGGCGACCTGCCCGAGCGCCCGGACGACGTGCGCTACGAGACCGCCGCGTACCGCCGGGGCGAGCACGTCTTCATCCGGATCCGCGGGCTGTACCCGCCCGACGGCGACGGCGCGTACGGGTTCGAGGGGTTGACGCTCGTCCGGGGCGACGCGCGGGTCGTGGGGGATCGGGTGGCGGTGCGCGGCCCAGCCCTCCTGACCAGCGTGCTCGACCGCCGTGACGCGGCGCCCTGGCGGACGGCCGAGCTGGAGGAGGCCCTGGTGGCCCGCTCCGGGGCGGGCTACACCGAGCTGCTGGCCCGGCACGTCGCGGTGCACGCGCCGATCTACCGGCGGGTGAGCCTGGACCTCGGGGTGTCGGCCGAGGAGCGGGAGCTGCCGGTCGGTGAGCTGCTCGCCCGACAGCACGCCGACCGGGACCTGCTCCTGCCGGCGCTGCTGGAGCGGCTGTTCCACTCCGGCCGGTACCTGCTGATCAGCGCCAGCGGGGTGCTGCCGCCCCGGCTCACCGGCCTGTGGCTGGGCGCGTGGGGCGCGGCGTGGGCGGGAGACTTCACCACCGACGCCAACCTCAACCTGCAACTGGCCGGGGCCAACATCGGCGCGCTGCCCGAGGTTACGGCGGCCCACGCCGCGCTGGTCCGGGGCCAGGTCGACGACTGGCGGCGCAACGCGGCGGCGATCTACGGCGTCCGGGGGCTGCTGGCGCCGGGCCGCACCGACGGCGAGCACGGCAACCTGTTCCACTTCCGGGCCGACTGGCCGTGGGCGGCCTGGCTCGCCGGGGCGGACTGGCTGCTGCACCCCCTGTGGGAACACCACCGGGTGACCGGGGAGCCGCTGGGCGAGCTGGCCGGCTGGCTGGAGGAGGCGGCCGTCTTCTTCGAGGACTTCCTCACCGTCACCGACTCCTCCGGCGCGGTGGTCGTCGTGCCGTCGTTCTCGCCCGAGACCGGCCCGCCCGACGCCGACGACCGGCCGGTGTACCTGGCGGTCAACGCCACGATGGACATCGCCGCCGCCCGGCACGCCCTGGCCACCGCGGCCGAGGCGACGGGCGTGGACCGGTGGGCCGGGCTGCGCGGGCGGCTGCCCGCGTACCGGGTCGACGAGCGCGGGGCGCTGGCCGAGTGGGCCTGGCCCGGCCAGCGGGGCGACGAGGACCACCGGCACATCAGCCATCTTTATCCGGTCTGGCCCCTGGACGAGATCAACCCCGACGACACCCCCGAGCTGGCCGTCGCCGCGCACCGCGCGCTGGTGCTGCGCGGCGACGAGAACCTCTCCGCCCACGGCAGCCTGCACCGGGCGCTGGTCGCGGCCCGGCTGCGGGACCCCGAGCTGGTCGCCGGGAACCTGCGCAAAATCACCGCCAACGACATGTTCTTCCGCTCGCTGATGAGCTCGCACAACCCGGACCTGGAGATCTACAACGCCGATGCGGCGCACACCCTGCCCGCCGTGCTCGTCGAGGCCCTGGTGCACTCCCGGCCCGGCGTGCTGTGGCTGCTGCCCGCCGCGCCGGCCGCCCTGGCCAGGGGCACCGTCCGAGGGGTCACCTGCCGGGGCGGGGTGACCGTCGAGGAGCTGGCCTGGACCCCCGACGGCCTGCGGGCGCGGCTCGTCGCGGCGGCGGGGCAACGGCTGACCGTACGCAGCCCGTACGGCGACGCGGTTCTCGACCTGGCCGCCGGCGCGGCGGTCGCGCTGGTGCTGCCCTGACCGCGTCCGCGCCGGCGCGCACCGGGCCGTCCCCCGGGCCGGCGGCGGAGGCGTGGCTTCGGGGGAACGGCGTGACGGGCGAGCAAGGAATAGATGTGCATCGAATTTATTGGTAGGGTGTCCGCTCATCCGAGACCCCGTGGGGGGACACATGCGCCCGTCGTCACCGCGCCTGGCCACTTCGCTGGCCGCCGGAGTCCTGCTGGCCCCGCTGGCCGGCGTCGCCGCCTCGGCAGCCCCGGTGGTGCCCCGGCACGCCGTCGTCGTCTGCCAGACCGCGAGCTTCTACGACAACTACGACTCGGCCGGCGGTCCGTCCGGGCTCAAGCGCACCCTGACGTACGGCAACAAGATCGGGCACACGCCGGGCGCCCACCCGGTCTACAACGGCTGGGCCGCCGCCTTCGACTTCGGCCCCAACGACTGGGGATACCTGCGGATCGAGTGCGTCGGGGGGTACGACTCGTGGTGAGCGGCGGATCGCGGCACCGGATCGCGGCGCTGGTGGCGGCCGTGGCGGCCGTGGCGGTCGCCGTTCCGGCCCCGGCCCGGGCCGCGAACGGCACCATCGGGGAACGCGAGACCGTGTGCGCTGGCGATCTGTTCGTGCGCACCCAGCCGAACGGGGCGTGGATGGGCACCCTCTACCAGGGCCAGACGTTCCTGGTGGAGGGACCGCGCAGCGGCGGCTACGTCTACGGCTTCGCCTACGGGCACGTCAACCGGCGCGGCTGGGTCCAGGACGGCTGGTTCTGCTGAGCCGTCGGACCGCACCCGCGCGCCACGGTCGGGGTGTTTCGATGGGGTTCAGGCCCGGTCGTGTACGGGCGAGGGAATCTTGGTGGCGCGGTAGGAGTCGCCGCTCCGGGTGGGGCGCCAGAGGCGCCAGTGTTTCGCGGACAGCCGGAACGGGAGATGGCCTTGTAGATGGCGGGCACCGGGGGACAGCCGTTGGTCGGCGGGCAGGTTGAGCCACAGGGAGAGCGAGGACGCCGCGGTGCCGAGGGTTGCGCGTATGCCCGAGTCGCCCAGAAGCCGGCCGTACCCGTCCACGGCGAAGCGACCGAAGGCGTCGGGGGTGATGTCGGGGTACGGGGTGCGGGCGTCCGGGTCGATGAGGCGCACGGGCGTGCTGCAGGTCAGCGCGGCCAGGGAACGTCCGTGGGTCGTGACCGCGTCGGGGCCGACGGCGATGAGGGCATCGAGTGCGTGGTTCACGGAGTCGGGTGAGACGTTCCATTCCGTGTGGGTTCGCGCGCGATGGCGGGGCCCGCCGAAGTGCTCGGTGGCGAGCGCTACCAGCTGCTCGGTCGACGCGGGCGGTCCGCCTGCAAAGACCTCGAACGCCCACGATGCTGATGACACCGGTTCGGTGCAGGCGTTGACGAAGCCTTGCAGGCGCTGGAGCGCCTCGCCAGGATGCTTGGTGCGAAGCGAGTGCGCACCGCCCGCAGACCCGGGCAGTCCGTCGTAGGTCACCACCTGCGGGAACGTGATGCCCGGTGTTCGCGTCACACGCCCATCCTAGATCTCCGTGGTCGCGCGCCCTCGGCGGCTGTGACGATCGCCGTGCCGGCCCCGGCCCGGTCGCGAACGGCGCCATCGGGGAGCGCGACACCCTGTGCGCCAGTGACCTGTTCGTGTGCGCCGAGCCGAACGGGGCGGGTACGGGCATCCTCTACCAGGACGCCGGTGGCGGTGGCGGTACGACCGGCGGGCGGTCGTCGCAGGTGATGGTGTTCGGCAGCAGCCACGGGGCGAGCCAGCCGCCGTCGTTGCCGCCGAGGTCGGTGAGGGCGAACTCGGAGCCGGCCGGGGTGAAGTGGAACGACCCGCAGTTGTTGACCCCGACCGCGCCGACGTTGCGGGCGTCCACGTTGCGGAACGAGGCGGAGCCGGCCGAGCGGGCGCTGACCACCGACGTGCCCGTCCCGTCGACCCGGATGTCGCGGAACCGGACGTTCCTGATCGAGTAGAGGTCCTTCACCGGCCAGTCGCTGACCAGCATGACGGCGTTGTACGTGCTGTCGAGATAGTGGTCGCCGACCACCTCGACGGTCGCGTCGATGTCCCGGTCGAGCGCGTAGAACCAGATGGCCCCGAGCCCGATCTTCCAGTTCAGCTCGTACGTGCCGGCGCGGGCGGTGGTGTTGCCGGTGATCAGCAGCCGCCCGGTGAACGCCTCCGCGCCGAACCGGGACCCGACCTGGATCGCGCTGCCCTCCCGCACCGGGTCGGCGATCAGGTTGTTCGACACGGTGTTGTCGGTGCCGCCGTACAGGGCGATGCCGTTGGCGAGCACCGGCGACTGCACGGTGTTGTGGTCGAACCTGTTGCGGGCGTTGCCGACCTTCTCCGACCACATCGCGAGCCCGTCGTCGCCGGAGTTGCGGACGAAGGTGTGCGCGACCAGCGAGTCGGTGACGCCGGTGTGGAAGTTCAGCCCGTCGGCGATCTGGTCGACGATGACCGTGTTCGTGACCCGCACGCCGCCCATCGGCCCGTCGAACCAGATGCCCACCTTCGTGTGCCGCAGGTGCAGCCCGTCGATGGTGGAGTCGCTCATCGCGCCGCCGATCGCGTTGACCTGGTCGGTGTCGATCCGTTCGCGGACGTCGCCCTCGATGGCGAAGCCGGAGAGGTGCACGTTGCGGCTGCCGCCGTCGGCGGCGTCGCGGCCGTAGAGGCCGACGCCGGTGTGCACCGAGCCGTCCGGGGCGGGAGTCGGCAGCGCGACCTCCCGTCCCTTGATGATCGTGTACCAGTTGCCGGCGCCCTCGATCGTCACGTCGTCGACGATGATGTGCCGGTTCACCTGGTAGGTGCCCGGCGGCAGGTACACCGGCAGGTCCGCCCGCCGGGCGAAGGCGATGGCCCGATCCAGGGCGGCGGCCGAGTCGTGTCGGCCGGTCGGGTCGGCGCCGAAGGCCAGCACGTTCGCGGCGGCGAGCCGGACCCGCGGCGGGCCGACCAGCTCGGAGTCGAGCAGGTCGATCACGGTCCACGCGGCGTTGCTGCCGGCGGGGACGGTGAGCCGGATCCGGTCGCCCGCCCGGTAGGTGCGGCCGAGCAGCAGGCGCTGCTCGTCGTAGAAGTGGCTGGGGCGGAACGGGGTGGGGATGCTCGGGTACGGGGTGGTGGCCGACGGCACGCACCCGCACTCGGTGATCCACCAGTCCGGGTGCAGCAGCCCGGCGGTCGGGTCGTTGGAGAACGGGTACTGGTTGTAGAGCCACGCGTACTGCGAGGTGAGGGTCATCGTCCGGACCCGCCGCTGGTTGACCGCCACGTCCAGCGGCGCGGTGATGCCGCCGCCGCCCGGCGCGTCCGGGATGCTGTAGCGCACGGTGATCGCGTTGGCAGCGTTCGGGAGGGTGAACTCGACGTACCGGCCGGGGGTCAGCCGGACCGCCCGGCGGCCGGAGGCCTCCGCCGGCAGGGTGTAGGCGGTGCGGTCGGGGCCGATGACCTCGCCGTCCGTGACGGCGTTCTCCGCCTCCTGCTCGACGAAGCCGACGTCGGCCCCGCGCCCGGAGACCAGACCCGGGTCGAGCCCGGCCCGGGTCACCACGGGCCCGCCGCCGGTGGTCGGGCCGGCGGCGGCCGGGCCGGGCGTCCCGGCCAGGAGACCGAGGGCGGTCGCGAGCGCGACGGCGGCGGCGATGACCGCCGGGGGACGGGGTCGAGGCGGTCGGCGCGGCGACCACCGCGACGCCGGGATGATGCTCCGGGGCATGGGTGACTCTTCTCCGTGGGGGTCGTGGGAGCCGGCCGCGCGGCGGCCGGCGGTGTGCTGCGGCGGGCGCGGGACGCCGCGCCGCTGCTACCCGGCGTACACCTCCAGCTGGGACAGCTGCGCCGCCGGCCAGCCGGTGTTGCCGGTGAAGCGGATCCGCACGTGCCGGGCCGGCGCGGCCGGCACGGTGAGCGTCACCTGGTTGCCGGTGGCCGGGTCGAAGACCCGCCCGGCCGACGCGACGAGGGTCGTCCACCCGGCGCCGTCCGGGCTCGCCTCGACCGACAGTGTCTGGGTGCGCCGCTGCCAGACGGCGGCGGGCGGAAGCCGCAGCACGATCCGGGCCACCTGGTGGGCCGCGCCGAGGTCGACCTGCCACCACTGGGGGAAGACGCCGTTGGTGGACTCCCAGTAGCTGCCCCGGTCGGCGTCGACGGCGTTGCCCGCGACGAACCCGCCGTTCTGGCTGCTCGCCGACGTCGGCCGGCCTGCGGCGAGGTCGCCGCCGGGCGGGGGGCCACCGCCGAGCACGGGCGGCGTCGGCCGTACGGCGGTGAGGGCGAGCTGGCCCTTGAACATCCGGCCGCCGTCGGCGGTGAGCCGCAGGTAGTAGTCGGCGGAGCAGGCGGTGCCGTCCTCGTCGAGCGCGCGGATGCCCGCCCCCGCCGGGGTGGTGGCCTGCGTCTCGCTGGTCTTGGCGATCTGGTTGCCCTCGTTGAACTCGTCGAACATGGACACGTAGAGGCCCTGGGCGCCGAGCCGGGTCAGGTTGTAGAGGTGCCGCCAGTAGAAGTCGCCGTGGCGGCGGTGCCCGGACGACAGGTCGCCCGGCAGCACGCAGGGCTGGTAGTCGATGCCGTGCGCGGCGCAGTCGGCCTGGTCGGGGACGTTGACGTTGGTGTGGAACCAGTCGAGCCCGTCCAGGGTGCCGGTGCGGCCGACCATCCACGGCGAGATCATGTGGAACGCGTGGTAGACCTCGGAGAAGCCCGGTCGGGAGTCGTTGATGCCCTGCCGCCAGTAGGTCGGCACGCCGCCGATGACGTAGCAGCCCTGGGCCCTGAACCAGTTGACGACGTCGAGGCAGGGGGCGGGCGCGAAGGGGCGGCCGTCGTCGTTGAAGCCGAAGCCCCAGATGCAGACCACGGGCCGGCCGTTCTGCCGGGCGTACGCCGGGGAGGCGGTGTGCACGGACATCCGGTTGGCCCAGTCGTCCTTGATCTGGGTCTGCATCGACGTCCAGCCGGTGACGTCGTACATGATGTAGAACTTGCGGCCGAAGCGCTCGGCCGCGCTGCGGACCTTGACCGTCATGGCGTCGCGCGTGGGCCCCTCGTCGCCGACCGGGTTGAACCGTTGCAGGGCGGCGGTGTCGCAGCCGTACTCCTGCATCCAGCGGAAGTGGGTGTCGACCGTCTGCTGGTCGTAGGAGGAGAAGAGCTGCGCCGGCTGGCCGTTGCCCAGGGCCGGGTACGCGGTGGTGTAGCCACGGGCGTACTCCCGCATGTCCGGCCAGGAGACGACGGTGGTGTTGGCCGGGGCGGGCGGCTGGAACCGGTCGCGGCTCCAGTGCCACCAGCCGCCGATCGGCGCTCCGTCGCCGGGACAGCTGAACCAGCCCTGGTAGCCGACCGAGATCTTGCCGACGACGTCGCCGGGCGGGCTGGCCGCGAAAGCCGCGCCGCGCAGGGTTGACACCAGGTCGGTCGGGGAGACGGCGGCGAGCGCGGAACCCGCCGCGAGGGATCCGATCAGCCTCCGACGGGACACCGCCATGACCCTGCTCCTTCCGCCTGTCCCACAGATGCATCGACGGCCATCGTGTCAGTAGTGGACTGTGGCGTGCAAGAGTCGAACGTGTCCGAGAAACATTCTGACTGACGAATGAAGGAAGCTGGGGTGGGCCCGTGGCGGCCGGGTCCACCCCGCAGTCGCGCGGCGAGGCGTACGGCGCGGCGGCGAGTCGGCCGGGACTGCGCGCGGCCTCGGCCGACAATGCGGTGGTGACGACATGGCACGCGGAGCAGCGCCGGCCCGGCGTTGGGCCGCCGGATCTCACGGCGCCGCACCGGCCCGGGCCGGCCGCCCGGGTACGGCAGCCGGCGCTCGACTACTACCTCGTCCACCCCGACGGCAGCGCCACCGCACCGGAAGGGCTCGTCGTCGAGGAGTTCGTGCTCGGCGAGGACTGCGCGGCGGTGCGCCTCGACTCCGCCGCGTGGACGCCGGCGGACGGCCACTGGTGGGACTGCGCGGCCTTCAGCCGGAGCATCCGGGTGGACGCCGAACTGCGCCGCCGGGTGGTCGGGGTGCCGCGGCACGAGGCGGCCACCGCCTACCGCCGGCTCGGCGGCGGCGAGCTGCCCGACGAGGAGGCGCTGCGCGGCCACTTCCACGACGGGCAGCCGCTGTCCACGGCGGCCCCGCTGCGGCTGAACCCCCGCCCGGCCGGGACCGGGCCGCGCGACAGCCGCGTCTACCGGGTCCTGTTCGCCGCCGACCTGCGCCCGGACGGGCTGGCGAATCTGGGCGGCGTCTGGCGGATGGCGAGCACGGGCGACCCGGCCGACCCGCAGGCGCGGATCATCGGGGTTGCTGCCCGCCGGGTCGGGGCCGACTCCTTCACCTGGCACCTGCGCCGGATCGGCGGCGGCGGCCCCTGGTGCCTCGACCTGACCGCCGACCTCGCCGCCGGCGGCGGCGGCCCGCTCGGGCCGCTGCTGCGGGAGCTGACCACGACGCTGCGGATGCAGGGGCTCATCCCGGTCACGATCGAACGCTTCTCCTGACCGTCTGGACCGGGGCGAAGCGGTCGGTCGCCGGTCCCGGACGGCCGGTCGGCGCCGACGGCACGGCCCGGTCATCCCCACGAAGGATCGGGGACGACCGGGCCGCGAGGGTTCGGCCAGGATCAGCCGACGGTGCCGGTGACCGCGCTGCCGGACCTGGTGACCTTGTACGTCACCTTCTCGCCGCTCCAGAAGTGGAAGGTGAGGGTCACCGGGGCGTTGTCGTTCACCTCGGCGAAGAAGTCGGAGGTCAGGGTGATCACGTTGGTGCCGTAGTTCGGCGCGAACGTGCGGTCGAACTCCTTGAACGACGTCCAGTTCTGGGGGCCGGCGTTGCTCCCGTCGGCGTACTTGGCCTCCATCGTGGCGAGCTGGTCGCCCCGGAACTGGGTGGACACGGCGAAGGAGGCGGTCGTCCCGGTGGCGTTGCCCAGGGTCGGCCGGTCGTGGGTGAGCACGTTGATCCGCCACGGGACGCCCTGCGAGAACCGGGCGGACAGCACCGCGTTGACCCCGTACGCCCGGGTGCCGGTCAGCCGGGTCA
Source organism: Micromonospora sp. NPDC002296 (assembly GCF_040296145.1). Classification (NCBI taxonomy): domain Bacteria; kingdom Bacillati; phylum Actinomycetota; class Actinomycetes; order Micromonosporales; family Micromonosporaceae; genus Micromonospora; species Micromonospora sp. NPDC002296. The sequence continues at coordinate 6,893 of NZ_JBEOWQ010000068.1, read as the reverse complement.
GCGCGGACGCGGTGAGCGTGAGCTGGTTGCCGCTGACGGTGTAGTCGGTGCCCTGGACGAGGTCGGTGCTGCCGTGGCGCAGCCCCAGGAACGAGGTGCCGTTGAGGTTCAGGGTGATCGTCTTGGCGGTGATCGGGCTGGCCTTGGCGTTGAACACCAGGTCCGTCGAGGCGGTGCCCGAGCGGGTGGTCCAGCTCGATTTGATCTGCGCGATCAGCTCCGGGTCGCTCCACTGGAACGTGGTCCGGCCGAGGTGCTGGCCGTTGTCCCACAGCATGGTGGTGATCTTCTTGGTGCGCGCGTAGTGGCCCAGGTACTCGAAGAACTTGAGCTTCTCGCCCTGCTCGATGGTGCCGGTGTTGCGGTCGAAGCCGAGCAGGCCGTACTCGCCGAGGATCACCGGGATGCCCCTGGCCACGAAGGCGTTGTACACCCGGTCGAAGGAGTCGGTGAGGTCCTTCTGCGCGGTCGCGTCGAAGTGGGTGCCGCCCGCGATGTTCACGCTGAACGGCCAGTAGCCGTAGTAGTGCACGGTGGCGATGAGGTTCGGGTCGTGCAGCGCGTTGAAGGTGGTCAGCAGCTCGTCGACGCGCGGCTGGTCGGAGGACGTGTGCAGGGTCGGCAGCACCAGCAGCCGGGTGGCGTTGTTGCCACCGGACTGCCGCACGATGGTGTGGAACGAGGTGTTGAGCTCGCCCAGCAGCGTCGCGTTCTGGGCGTCGCCGGAGCTGCCGGTGAACTGCGGCTCGTTGACGCTCTCGAACACCAGCTTCGGCGACGAGCCGCGGAAGGCGCTAGCCAGCTGGGTCCAGATCGCGTTGTACCGGGCCAGCACTCCGGTGCGGTCGGTCGGCATGTTGGCGATCCACTGCCACGAGTCGTGGTGGATGTTGATCATCACGTAGAACCCGTCGTCGAGCGCCCAGCCGACGACCTCCTTGACCCGGTTCAGGTAGGCGGCCTCGATGGTGTAGCCCGGCGCGCCGCCCAGGTGCGCGCTCCAGGTCACCGGGATGCGGATGCTCCTGAAGCCCTGCGCCTTCACGTTGTCCAGCAGCGCCTCGGTGATCCGCGGGTTGCCCCAGGAGGTCTCGTCGGCGCCGGTGGCGTCGAGGGAGTTGCCCAGGTTCCAGCCGGGCTGCATGGCGGCCACGGCGGCCATCGCGTCACCGGCCGGCGGGGGCGTGGTGGGCGGCGGCGTGCTGGTCGGCGGCGCGGATGTGGGGCCGGTGCTGCCGGTGCAGGTCACGCCGTTGAGCGCGAACGACGTGGGGTTCGTGTTCGCGCCGGACCACGATCCGTTGAAGCCGAACGACACCGTCGCGTTCGTGGCGATGGCGGCGTTGTAGCCGACGTTCGCGGCGGTCACGTCGTTGCCGGCGGAGGTGACCGTGGCGTTCCAGGCCTGGGTGACCCGCTGGCCGGAGGGGAAGGTCCAGGTCAGCTGCCAGCCGTTGAGCGGGTCACCGAGGTTGGTGACGCCCACGTTGGCGCCGAACCCGCCCTGCCACTGGCTGCTGACCTGGTACGCCACCCGGCAGCCGGACGCCGCCTGCGCGCTGCCCGCCGTCGTCATCCCGAGGCCGGCAACCAGGAGCGCGACGGCGCCGGTGACCACGCCGATCCGCCATCGTGTTCGTCGTACGGTGTCTCGCATGCCGGTCATGACACTCCTCGCCGGGGACAGTTGCTGCCGCTTCGGTCGGCCACGCCGGGGCGTCGCCGCAGGCGTGGGACGACGCCCGATTTGCACCGCAGATTAAGTTGAGACTCTAAACTTTGTCAATCGCTGCCGACCTATGTCATGCCGTCCGCGAGGAGGCCGCCGCCGCCCCGCCCGACGTTGCCCACCACCCACCGCCGCCTCGTCCCGGTGTCGCCCTGGCCCGGCGGCCCCGGTCGCGCCAATAGGCCGGTTCCAGCCTCCGGCATCCGGCCGCCGTAGAACCATGGTGAGGCGGGCGCCCCGGGACCTCTCGACCCGGCCGGCCGCACGCCGGCGGTGAGAGGCGACGAGGGGACGACGTGGAAGGGCTCGTGCTGATCGTGGTGCTGGCGGCCACCGTGCTGGTCGGCACCACCCTCGGCGGGCGCTACCGCGTCGCGCCGCCCGTCCTGCTCATCGGCATGGGCGCGCTGCTGGCGCTCGCCCCGCCGCTGTCCGACGTGGTGCTCGAACCGGACGTGGTGCTGCTGCTGTTCCTGCCGGCGATCCTCTACCGGGAGAGCATCACCGTCAGCCTGCGGGAGCTCCGCGCCAACCTGGTGGTCATCGTCCTGCTCGCTGTGGCGCTGGTGGCTGTCACCATGGTCGCGGTGGCGGTGGTCGCCCAGGCGGTCGGGGTGGCCGGCCCGGCGGCCTGGGTGCTCGGCGCGGTGCTCGCCCCGACCGACGCCGCCGCCGTCGCCGGCCTGGCCAAGCGGCTGCCCCGCCGGTTCCTCAGCATCCTGCGCGCCGAGAGCCTGATCAACGACGGCACGGCGCTGGTTCTCTTCGCCGTCGCGGTCGGCCTGATCACCGGCGGCGCCCCGCCGGGACCGCTCCCGCTCCTGGAGCGGATCGCCGGATCGTTCCTCGGCGGCGTCGCGGCCGGGCTGGTGGTCGGCGGCCTGGTCGTCCTGGTACGCCGCCGCCTCGACGATCCGCTCCGGGAGGGCACGCTCAGCGTGCTCACCCCGTTCGTCGCGTTCCTGATCGCCGAGGAGCTGCACTCCAGTGGCGTGCTCGCCGTGGTGGTCGCGGGTCTGGTGCTCGCCTACGCCGCGCCCCGGGTGATCCGTGCGCCCTCCCGGGTGACGGCCTTCGCCTTCTGGGACCTCAGCACCTTCCTGATCAACGGTGGCCTGTTCGTGCTGCTCGGCATGCAGATCCCCCGCGCGCTGCGCGGGGTGACCAGCACGTCCCTGGCGCGGGCGCTGGTCATCGCGGTGCTGGTCGCCGTCACGGTGCTGGCGACCCGGATGGCCTGGCTGCACCTGTCGGAGTACCTGCTGGAGCTGATCGACCGCCGTAGGTCGCAGCGGGCCCTGCGGGTCAATTGGCGGATCCGCACGGCCGCCGGCTGGGCCGGCTTCCGGGGCGCGGTGTCCCTGGCCGCGGCGCTCGCGGTGCCGCTGTCCACCCCGGCCGGGCATCCGGTCCACGAGCGTGACCTGATCATCTTCTGCACTGCGGTGGTGATCGTGCTGATCATGCTGGTCCAGGGCACCACCCTGCCGCTCGTGGTCCGGTGGGCGGGCCTTGTCGGGGACCAGCAGCGGGTCGACGAGGTGCGCCGGGCCCGGTTGCGGGCCGCCGAGGTCGGGCTGGCGGCGCTGCCGGAGCTGGCGGGCGGGCTGGGCGCGGCGCCGGAGGCCGTCGACCGGGTGCGCGTCGACTACCAGGCCCACCTCGACGACATGCGGGCCGCCGACGTGGGGGAGGAGTCCGAGCGGGCCCGCGACCTCGAACGCCGGCTGCGGCTGGCGGTCCTGGAACGCAAGCGCCGCGAGATCACCCGGCTGCGCGACGCGAACGAGATCGACGACACGGTGCTGCGGGAACTCCAGGCCGCGCTCGACATCGAGGAGATCCGGCTGCTGGGCCCGACCGCCCCCGAGTGACGACCGGCCCACCCCGACCTCCGCCGCCCCGCGCCGGCCGCCGCTGCACCGGGGTCACGGTGCCGGCCGCCCTCACACCGTCACGCCACCGCCGCCGGCGGACGCGACGCGCAGCCGCTGCGGGACGGCCCACCACTGCTCGGGTCGGTCGACGACGACGGCGGTGGTCGGGGCCTCGCACACCCGGGCCAGGCGCAACAGGAACGCGGCGATCCCGGCGGCGCCCTGCATCCACGCCGTCCCCGGCGGAAGCAGGGGCGGATCCTGCCGGTGCTCCACGAACCGCCACCGGGCGCCGGCGTCGTCGCGGACCGCCCGCTCGACCAGCGCGTCGCCCATGGTCCGGGCGGACCGCAGCAGCCGTTCCGCCCCGGCCCGATCGGGGCAGCCCTGGGCGGCGTCGAGCAGCATGTCGCCGACCCCCGCGGTGCCGCAGCAGCGGCCGTCGTTGTCCCAGAAACCCGGGCGCAGCCGGTACGGCAGCCCGGCGGTGAGCACCGAACGCAGGCAGCGTTCCCGCAGCTCACCGACCGCGAACCCGGCAACCTGTTCCACCCCGGCGAAGGTCAGCGCGGCGAACAGGTACGACGTCCCCGTCGGCCCGTGGCACCAGCCGTACGTCACCGGCTCCACCTCCCGCCGCGAGGCGGGGATCGTGTGCGGCACGACGAAACCGTCGTCGTCCAGGCAGCCGACGGCGAGCAGGTGCCGGGCACCCGCGCGGGCGGCGTCGAGGAAGTCGTCCCGACCCAGCGCGTGCCCGGCGACCGCCAGCGCCGTGGCCACCCCCGCCGTGCCGTGCGAGTAGTTCGGCGTGCTCGACCGGTGCCCCGGCCGCAGGCGCCAGTCCAATCCGGCGGCGGTCGGCTCGGCCACCCGCAGCAGCGCCTCCCCGCCGGTCGACATGATCCCGGCGGCGTCGTCCCCACCCGCCCAGGCGGCGGCAAGCACCACACCGGCCGTACCCATGATCAGGTCGGTGAGTGGTCCCTGGTGGTCCGGCCCGAGGTCCAGGGTGGTGTCCCACCCCGCCGGGGTGCGCAGCTCGGCGAGCCGGCGCAGCGCGATCCCCTCCCGTCCGGGGGCGAGCAGTCGCAGCGCGAACACGTCCCCGGCCAGCCCGTCGCTCAGGGACGGCTCGGCGCGCACCGCCGCCCCGGCCGACAGCCGGTTCACGATGCCCGCCGCGAGGGACCGCTCGGCGTCCGTCAGCGCCCGGTGCCGCTCGACCTCGGCCAGGACCGGGGCCAGCCCGGCGATCCCGGCGTACAGCGAGTCGCGGTCCCCGGCCGGGCCGTCCGGTGGCCCGTCGTCGGCGACCGACTCCGGCAACCACGGGCCGTCGTCCTCGCGGACCTGGCCGCGCACCCACGCCCACCCCGCCTCACCCAGGTCGCGGTACCCGCCTGCGTCCGTCACCCGGCCACCGTACCGGCGGGCGCGACACGTCCCTGGCGATGGCCGGGGCGTTCGCCCTGACCTCCGCCGACAGACCGCGCCGCCGCCCGCCGACCACGTGACGCTGCGGCTGGTCACCTGCGGCCGCCCTTGCCGGCGGGATCAGGACCGACGCCGCTCCAGCCGGCGCAACGCCGCCTGCTGGGCCGCCTCCAGGGGGCCCCGCCCGAACCTCGCCGTCCACCAGCGCGCCACCAGGACCAGCGTGCCGCTGACCCCCGCCCACAGAGCCAGCACCCACCAGGGCTCAGCCCCCGGCCAGGCCGAGGCCAGCCCCAGCCCCCAGCCGTAGCAGAGCACGACGCAGAGCACGTTCTGCAGGACATAGGACGACAGCGCGGTACGACCCACCGCGGTCAGCCCGGCCGTCACCGGGCCCGAGCGGCTCCGGCGCTCCAGCAGCACCCCGACCAGGCCGAGGTAGCCCAGCGCCAGCAGCGGCGCGCAGACGTACCGGTCGATCAGGAACAGCTCCGGCCCGGCCAGCGTGGTCGCGGCGTTCAGCGGGAGCCCGACACCCAGCCCGAGGCGGAGCAACCGCCGGCGCAACGCCCGGCCCCGGTCGTCGGCGGCGAACGCGCCGGCCCGGAACAGGCGCACCCCGAGCAGGAAGAGGAAGACCAGCAGCGCGAAGCTGAGGATCGGCTCGGCGCGCAGCGGCAACCAGTTGACCAGCCGGAAGTCGACCTGCGCGAGGTAGCTGCCCTCGGTGAACAGCCGTACGGGCACGGCTTCCTCGGTGGCGGAACCGCGCTCGCCGGCGGACGGGGCGAGCGCCAGGGCGAGGGTGAGCAGCGTCATGAGGGCCACGTGCAGCGCGCCCGCCACGTACATCGCCACCCGCTGCGCCCGCTCGGAGCGGGCCAGCAGCCAGGCCACCAGCAGCGCCGTCACCGCGTACCCCATCAGCACGTCGAAGGCGAAGACCAGGACGAAGTGCAGCGTGCCCTCGACGAACAGCAGCAGCGCCCGCCAGCCGTAGCGGCCCGGCCAGGCCCTGCCGCCGGCCAGCGCCGAGCGGTGCTGGATCGCGAGGCCGACCCCGAACAGGACGGTGAGCAGCGCGAGGAACTTGCCGTTGGCGAGGAACCGGAACACGGCCTCGACGACGACGGCGACCGGTCCGCCGGACAGGTCGGCGGTGGCCGACACCGCGGCGGCGTCGGCCAGGAACCGGGCCTCCGAACCCGGGGCGGCGAAGATCCACACATTGGTGGCCAGTGTCCCCAGGATCGCCACCCCCCGTAGAACATCGAGCAGGGCGATCCGGGGCGTGGCGGTCGGAGCGGACGTGGCGGTGGCGGCTGCGGTCATGTGGTCCCCTGTTGCGGCGCGACTGACCCTGTCACGGTGTCAGCCGGAACGCCGCCGATCGTCATGCCGGCCGGTGAGATCGGGATGCTGCTTTCGACGGACGAGGGATCCGCCGGGTGATGCCCGTCACGGGCTGACGCACCGCCCACCCCGCCAGGAGCAGGGGGCAGGGCCTGCTGCGGACCAACGGACGGGTGACGCTGCGCCGCGCGTGGCGTGACCGTGAGTCGATCGGCTGAGCGAGGTCCGTGCCGCTCGTCGGCCCCCTTTCGACTCGGGAGGGGGCCGATTTGGCGGGGTGGAGGGGAGGGGGTAATGTTCCGCGTCGGCAGGGAAACGGACGCCAAGTGGGAGACCACGGCGGGCGGCCTGCCAAACCCCGGGAAGTGCCCGACGCAAGTCGGTCGCCGAATGGTGCCCGTAAATTGGGTGGAAGCGGGTCGGATCGGGTTACACCGGTTTGACACAGCGGAAATCGGCGGGTAACGTAGTAAAAGTGCCCGGCGCGAGAGCGGCGG
>NZ_JBEOWQ010000067.1:0-19630 GCF_040296145.1 Micromonospora sp. NPDC002296 | reverse complement strand
AACTCATGCACAGCCAACGCAGGAAACTCCCGCGCCGTCTCATTCCACGACACCAACAACCGATGCCGCTCCCCCTCACCCAACAAATCCACCGAACCCACCCGAACACCCGGATCAGCCGCCAACGCCCCCAACACCCGAACCAACCGAGCGAGCAGCCTCGACATGGCCGGCTCGTCGAAGAGGTCCGGGCGGTAGTGGAGGCGCAGCTCGATCTGCCGGCGCGGTTCCACCACGAGCGAGATGGGGTAGTGCGACGTGTCCTTGAAGCGCACGTCCCTGATCAGGAGCGAGGAGGTGCCCGGGTTGACGAGGAAGTCGTTCGCGGGGAAGTTGTCGAACACGATGTTCGTGTCGAACAGCTGACCGCCGAGCCCCGCGATCCGCTGCATCTCGACCAGGCCGAGGTGGTCGTGCTCGGCGAGGTCGAGGCGTTGGCCCTGCACCTCGCCGAGCAGTTCCCGGAGCGTGGCGTCCGGATCGACGGTGACCCGGACCGGGACGGTGTTGATGAACAGGCCGATCATGCGGTCCGCTTCGGGCAGTTCCGTCGGGCGACCGGACACCGTGGAACCGAAGGCGACGTCGTCACGACCGAGAATCTGGCTGATGACGATGGCCCAGGCCGCCTGGAAGGCAGTGTTGGCCGTGACTCCGCAGGCGCGGGCGCTGGCCATGATGGCCGTGCTCAGTGATTCGTCGAGGACGCACGAGACGTCCTCCGGCACGCTCAGCCGGGTTCGGGTGGAGGTGCTGACCTCCGTCTCGGCGACGAGCGAGGGCGTGGTGAAGCCGTCGAGGACCTGACGCCACAGCCGCTGGGCGGCCGACTTGTCCCAGTTGGCGAGCCACCGGATGTAGTCGCGGTACGGCACGACCGGTTCGAGCGCCGCCGCTCCCCGGGCGTAGGCGTCGAAGAGTTCACGCAGGAAGACCGCCATCGACCACCCATCCAGCAGGAGGTGGTGATGCGTGATGACCAGCCGCCACTGTTCGGGTCCGACCCCGATCAGCAGGAAGCGGATCAGTACGGGGCTGCCGATGTCGACGCCCCGCTGCCAGTCCTCCTCGACCAGGAGGTCGGCCCGGGCTGCTGCCTCGGAGGACCCCACGGCGGGGTCGACCATCTCCTCCACCCACTCGAAGGGGGCGTTGCGGCGCACCACCTGGATCGGTTCGCCTGAGTTCCGGTAGCGGAAGACGGCGCGCAGATTCGCATGGCGGGTCAACATGTGCCTGGCCGCATCCTGGAGTGCCGCGGTGTCCAGTCGTCCGGTGAAGTCGACAACGAACTGCGCGATGTAGAGCTCTTTCTCCTCACGGTCGTACTGCGCGTGGAACAGCATGCCTTCCTGCAGAGGGGAAAGCGGCATGACATCTTCGATGACAGACGGCGCCACGGTGTTCACTCCAAGGCTGGGAACGGCACGCTTGCCCGCAGTCCTCAGCTAGTCCAGGAGGGCGGCTGCTGATTACCGACGGGCCGCGCGGATCGGGCTGGTGGGCTGTTTACCGCAGTGGTCAACCCTGAAGCGCAACAGAATCCAGGTCGCGCCAGTTCTCCTCGACGTACGTCACTGCGGTCGCCCTGTCGGACTCTTCGAGCACCACCCGCCATCCATCAGGAACCGGGATCTTGCTCGGCCAGAGGGAGTGCTCGTTCCGGTCGTTGACCAGGACAAGGAAAGTCGAGTCTTCGTCGTCGAACGGGTTCCGCATCGAGAGCGATCCCTTCAGAAATACGAGAAACACGCGGGAGGAAATCGAGTCTAGGCGGGTGAGAGCCGCTGCTGCGGCAGCCAGAGCGGCGGAACGACGGCAGTCGACCGGCAGTTTCAGGCCACGGCGGCATCTCGGTCGTGCGGCACCATGGTCATGATGACGTCTCGATCGCGGCAGCATCACGGTCGTGACGACATTCCGGTCGCGGCGGCATACGCGCGTTCAGAACCGCCGTGACGCAGGACGCCAATGCGGACTACGTCAGCCGGTTCCCAACCAGACGTCCTGAAGACCGACGCTTCGGACCTCGTACTTTCCGAGCGCGCTTATGAGCATCCGAACCTCGAGATCGAGACACTCGACCAGGCGCTCGAGCCCGTCGAGTGGATTCTCGTCGACCGCGATGAGGGCGGCCCGTCCCAGTCCCACGGCGCGCGCCCCGAGGGCAACGCACTTCACGAGCCGGGCGCCCTCCCACATGCGGCTGCTGACGAGCAGGCACCCCTGGGGCTGGCCGATGCGGCTCAGGCACTCCCCGAGGGGGAGGCCGACCTGGTCCAGAAAGACCCTGGGGGCCCAGCCGGAGCCGGCTTCCGCCCCGTCCACGGTGACGGCGTCAGCGCCGGCGTCCCATGCGACGCGGGAGGCCTCCGCGACATCGCGCCCCGGATGCAGCTTCACCCACGCCCGGGCGCGTGGGAAGTTGTTGCGCATGAGCCTGACCTGCATGTGCAGGATCTCGTTGGTGAAGCTGCCCGGGCTGCTGAAGCGGTAGCTCTGCTCCGCACCGTCCGACGGGTCCGCGACGTGGTAGATGCCGTTCACCCGCGCGGCGACATCCTTGTTGATCATCGTGATTCCGCCGAGCCCGGGTTTGGCCCCCTGGCCCAGTTTCAGCTCGAAGCCGAGCCGTCCGGAGGCGGCGAGCGCGCTCCCGGCCGGGTCGCTGTAGATGGTGTTCCACACCTCGGCGTCGGCGTCCTCGGTGCTCTGCTGTACGACGACGCCGCCCACACCGTCCGGGACCTGTTCGCAGTAGGCCCGGATGCGCCTCAGCAGCAGGCTCTCCGTCTCGGGATCGAGGCGGCCGTAGCCGCCGTTCATCGGAACGATGTTCTCGCCTATCACCATGGGCAGTCCGAGACGGCCCGCCTGCCGCGCGACAGCCAACCCCACGTCGCCGCTGGTCACCTGCGTGGAGCCGAACGCCGAGACGTAGACCGGCAGCGGGGCCCGGAAGCCGCCGATGTCGGTGGTCAGTTCCACGTCGGTGTGCAGAGGCTCGCGGCCGAGCTCCACCAGCTTCGCCATCCGCTCCGGCACGAACAGCGGAGGCGTGATGCGCGTCCTGTCGAGGACGTCCGTGTCCGCGCTCGTGGCGACGGCGCCGTGGACCGTGCGTCCGTAGTCGCCAGGCGGCGGGAAGGCCGCCTGCGAACCGAGCCGGGCCCGCTCTCGTACCGCGGCCTCGGGGAATCCGAAGGAGTGCATCAGTCCGAGTCCCTCCGGTCGGTGTCGGGCGACGCGGCGGCGCGGCGGCGAACCACCCGCGGCAGGTCGGCGGGACACGGCATGCGGTCAGCCCGGCCCGGCTCCGTCGCTACCGACCAGAGCCCTACGACCGTCAAGGGCCATCCGCACGAATCCATCGAACTCCTCCACCGGAATCGAGTCGTCGAACACCGCGTCGAAGCCACTGTCGGCCAGTTCTTCGAGCACGCGCAGGGGTTGTTGACCCTGGGTGCCCAACTTTCCGCCGATCACGGTCACCGTGTCGGCCAACTCGTCTACTCGACGTATCTCCCGGATGACCCGCATCCCGTCGGAGGCGCCGTGGCCGTTCACCGTGCTGATCACGATGAGGTCGGGCGACTCGCGCCGGCACTCCTGCACGATCAGTTCGTCCGGCACGCACGGACCCAGGTTCACGACCTCGTACCCCAGGCCTTCGAGGTGGAGTTGCAGGAACACCAGGTTCCACGTGTGCGAGTCGGATTGCAGGGTGGTGAGCAACACCTTGGGGCGGTGCCGGTCCACACCGGGCACGCCCCTTCGGGCAAGCGTTTCCACGTTCGCACTCCCAGTCGTCAGCGGTCCGTCACGGAGAGACAATTCCCGGAAGCTTGGGGAAGGCACTGGCCTCCCAGGTGGACTCCAGCCCGCAGATGTACCGGACGAGCCTTTCGAGCCCGATACCGAAACCGGCGCTCGCGGGCACGCCACGCCTCATCATTTCGAGATACCAGCCGTACTTCGAGGGGTTCTCCGCGGTTTCCCGCATCCTCATGACGATCCTGGCGTAGTCGGCCTCCCGCTCGCCCCCGCTCGCCAGTTCGCCGTACCCCTCACCGGCGATGAGGTCGAAGTTGCGCAGCACGCCCGGGCTCTCCCGGCTCTCCCTGTCGTAGAAGCCGCGCGATCCCTTGGGGTAGTCGGTCACGAAGAACGGCTTCCCGATGATCGCCGAAAGCGCCGCCTCGCCCTCCCAGGACAGCTCCGAGGTCTCCGCCTGGCGGTACCCCTCGTTGTGCAGCATCTTCACCGCCTCGGCGTGGGACACGTGAGTGAACGACTCGGTGGACATCGCCGCGAGCCCGGCCACGTCGCGCCCGAGTTCTTCGAGGTCGACGAGCATGGTGCCGACCACATGTTCGGTCGCGTTGACGACCACCCGCTCCGCCAGTTCCATCGCCTCGGCGCGTGAGGCGCCGGCCATCTCGACGTCGATCTGGTGGAACTCGGCCAGATGGCGCTGGGTCGACGCCGTCTCCGGCGGCTCGAGCCGCACGTTGGAGGCCACGCAGAAGATCTTGTCGTGGGACAGGAGGGCCGCCTGCTTGTAGAGGATGGCGCTCGTCATGAGGCGGTATCGGTGGCCGTAGTAGTCGACGTCGATCTGCTTCGACCCCCTGATCCCCGGGTCGGTGACCGGGCCGATGATCGGCGGAAGGATCTCGACGAACCCTTCCTGCGCGAGAAGGCGGCGGGTTGCGGTGAGCACCCCGCCCTGGACCCTCATCACAGCCCTTGTCCGTCGCCGAGCCAGGTGCTCCCAGGGAGCCGGCAGTGACACTGGCGCGGCTGGTCGATCAGGGAGATACATGGATGTCCTTCCTACTCAGTCTTCGCGGATGGCGGACTGCTGCGATGTCAGCGCCGGGCGGTCGAAGTTGTCCCGGGCGAAGTTGAGGGCGGCGAGCAGGCCGCGGGACGTGAGCGGCGCCGGCCTTCCGGATGTGCCTCTCACCGCCGGGGAGATGGGCATACCGCCTACCGAGGACCACTGGAGGCGGCCCTCGTCGTCTATGTAGCTGCGGCTCTGACCGGCGTTGTCCGGGTGCAGGCAGAACGGCACGTCGAGATAGCCAAGACGAAAGGACTCGCTGAGTGAGCGGTTGAGGTCGGACGACAGCCCGAGAACCGCCTCGATGAGCCTGCGGGCCTCACGGTAGGTCGGGTTTTCGAGGTCCGCCAGGGGCTGCCGCACGTCGCCCTTGCGCTCCTGGCCGTACAGCCGGGCGGCCATAGAGGAGACCTCGAGCGCCTCGACGTTCTCGGCGATGGTGGGAATTCTGTGCGCCTCGGCGGCGGTCTTCACGATGAGCCGCTCCGAGTCCGTGTGTACGGCGAGCCGGGCGGCTTGTCTCAGGAGTTGGAGAGCGCCCGTTCTCGTTCGGGGATACACCCCCATGTAGGCGTAGATGACGTAGTGCACGTCCTGGGCGGGCACGAATTCCCCGGCCAGCTGCCGCATCGCGACGACGGCTTCGACGTCCTGGTCGAAGTTCGTCTGCTGGGCGTAGCTCAGTGACAGGCTCTTGATCCCGTGCAGCGCGAAGAAGCGTGCTTCGAGGACGCTGACGGCCACGAGGAGGCTGGGCGGGCACAACTGCCCGAGGAGACACCCGCCGAAGGTCTCGAGGTGTGCGAGCCCGCCGCTCTCGGCGGCCAACTGCGCACTCGCCTCGGACCAGTTCACGATGGACTCCTGCAGCGGAACCCTGCCGTACGGGAGGCAGTACGAGACCGGACCGCCTTCGGTGGCGTTCAGGCCCGCCCTGAGCAGCGCCCGTGTTATGGCGCCCGGACGCGCGGAACCGTGCCTGACCTGAATGGGGAAGTCCGGGGACAGGACCCCGTCGATGACATTTCTGGTCACCTGAATCGGGTGATCGACAATGGGGTAACCGTTCAGCTCCATACCGCTGTCCAGGGCCCGCAACGCAGCCCCGTGGTCTCCGACCCTGGTATAGCTGTCCACCGTTATGGTGCCGACCGTCCTTGCCCGTGTCTCCTTCGTGGCGACAAGGCCGGCGCGCATGGCCCCCGGGGTCCCGAATCCCATCCGCGGCTGCACGACAAGACCGTCGGCCCCGTATATCGATCTGACATGCTCGCCGAAAGAGCGTGGCTCAGGCCGGGGAGAAACGTCATGCGTCACGAAGGTCGCCTCTCGGTGTCAGCCTGTCGCCGTCAGCGCCGTTCCCGCCATGGGTGTGAACAGCCGGCGCAAACCGGCTCGGCGACATCGAGGACTGCCGGCGAGATGGTTTTCGGCGTGGCGCTGCCGTCATCGGGTCGTGCGCCAGGTACTGCTCGCACCTGCGGTGTGGACTCTATTCGTACGAACGCAGACGGGTCGGCAGTACCGGCGGCAGATTGGCGGCAGCTCGCAGGCAGGAGCAAGCGCCGGGACGTGGCGACGTTCAGCGGAGGAAGTAACGGACCACGTTCAGCATTTCGAAGCGTGGAACCGGGCCCTCCGCCGAGGTGCGCAGCATCCCGCGGCGCATCAGCCCCTCGACCGCCGCGGCTATGGTGTCGCGCGGAATGCCGATGGTTTCTGCCGCCTCGTCGACGGACCACGCCCCGGTGAGACGACCGAGGGGCGGAATGGCGCTCTGATCCGTTCGGTTCGCCTGGCAGAAAGCGGCGTTGATGCTCGTTCGCATCTGCTTGTTGAGATCCTCCCCGCCGAGCGGGCAGTACAGCGGATAGGACCTGACCCGCTCCGCCAGCTCGCTGATCGGGAACAGCGCGCACGAGGGTGCGATCCTCAGCAGGGAGCCGGGCAGCCCGTCGAGGCCCCGGCACAGGTCCACCAACGCCGCCGCGCTGGACGGGGTCAGCTCAAGGGTGGGCCGCACCTGCTCGATGGCGTGCAGGAGCAACGACATCGCCGGGTTGGACTCCAGGGCCGCCGCGTCCGTCGTCGTGGGAACGGGCAGCGGTGACAACGGGAGAAGGAACTCCCCGGGTAGTTCCGTCGGCTCGGGGGACGTCGCGACGACGGTCAGGGCCGGCCGGGCGGCCAGCAGCCTCAACAGGCTCGTGCGCTGCTTGCTCGTGGCGGGCATGTCGTCGACGACCAGCACCGCGGAGCCTCCCCCCGTCGCTCCGGGCCCGCTCGTCGTCCCGTCGTCCGCCGGAACACCCAGCTCCGGGGAGACCGATTCCGACAGCGGCATGGGGTCGAAGGCGCCGGATGACAACCATCCCGACCGGACCCCGCTGCTCGCCTCGATGCTGCGGGCCAGCTCGAACGCCAAGTGTGTCTTGCCGACCCCCGGTACGCCGGTGATCGTCACCAACCGGGCGCGGCGTTCGGTTATGTGCCGTTTGAGTATCCCCATCTCATTTTCGCGGCCGGTCAGCTTGGACGCCGCGAGATGCAGAGGAAGCATCGGCGGCGCCTGCGGTGCAATTGCGGCCACGTCATCCGGCTGACCCACGGCCGCCTCAAGCAATTCTGCTGAGACCCGGTCCAGGCGCATGGCTTTCGAGACCAGTCGAATTGTCTGTAGTCGAGGAGCGGACACCCGGCCGGACTCGATGTCCCTGATGGCGCGCACGCTGATGGTCGACAGTCCGGCCAACTGCTGCTGCGTCAGGCCTCGCTTTCGACGATAAGCCCGAACAAGAATACCCACATTTATCGACCCGTCCTCGTTGACGTTAGTCTCGGCAGGACCGCCAGGTCGAACCCTACGACTGTCGATAATCATGTGCCCCCGTGACCCGTTTCTCTAGGAGTTTGCGGTGTCACATTCATAGGTACCACTATAGTTAGAATTTGACCAATAGATCACCTCACGCCTACTCTCTGCAACCTGTCCCTCACCAGGGATAACTTGCCCCTGGCGAACTTAAACCTGTGACTTAGTTCACTTGCGCTGTCCCGGCCGGTCGCCGCCGACGCCCAGCCCGTCCCTGCCTCCCCCGCGTCCGTGGTGCGTGGTGTGTCGATCAGCCTGGCTCCAACTTTTGTCCATTCGAACAAAAGCTGCCGGTTGATCTGGGCAGGCCGACGGGTTCACGCAGCCGCCCCGCCTCGCGGGGCGAGACGGGGCGGCGGGCTCCGGAGCGGCGGGCGACGGCCCTGGTGGGAGCGGGCGGTCAGCGGCCGGCGGAGTTGCGCTTCTTCCTCAACTTGCGGTCGTCGCGCAGCTCGACGTACGGCTCGACCTCGGCCGGGTGCCCGGCGGCGATCGCCCGGCTGCGCTCCAACTCCGCGTCGAACTCCGCGCCCAGCAGGATCGCGATGTTGCTCAGCCACAACCAGACCAGGAAGATGATCACACCGGCCAGCGCCCCGTACGTCTTGTTGTACGAGCCGAAGTTGCCGACGTACAGGGCGAACAGCCCGGAGACCAGCAGCCAGATCAGCACGGCCAGCACCCCGCCGGGGCTGACCCAGCGGAACCCGCCGTGCCGGGCGTTCGGCGACGCCCAGTAGAGGATCGCGAACATCAGGCTGACCAGCACCAGCAGCACCGGCCACTTGGCGATGTTCCACACCGTCACGGCGGTGGAGCCGATCCCGATGGCGCTGCCCGCCTCCTCGGCGAGCCGGCCGGTGAAGACCACGATCACCGCGCTGGCCAGCAGCAGGACGCCGATCACGGCGGTCACCCCGACCCGGATCGGCAGGGTCTTCCAGATCGGCCGCCCCTCCGGTACGTCGTAGATGCTGTTGGAGGCGCGCATGAACGCGGCGACGTACCCGGAGGCGGACCAGAACGCGGCGAGCAGACCGATGACGGCGGCGACGCTGGCCAGCCCGCCGGCACCGGACGCCTGGTCGATCGCGGCCGAGATGATCTGCCGGATGTTGCCCTCCGGCACCGCCTGGTTGACGGTGTCCCGGACCCCCTCCGTGGCGCTCGGTCCGAGCAGGCCGAGGATCGAGATGAGCACCAACACGCCGGGGAAGATCGACAGCACCCCGTAGTACGTCAACGCCGCCGCCCAGTCGGTCAGGCTGTCGTCCTGGAACTCCCGCACGGTGCGCTTCAGCGTCGCCAGCCAGCCGGTGCCCGACAGCTCCGTCGGGCTGTCCGGCCCCTCGTCCGGACCGACCGGCCGGTCCCGGACCGAGCCACGCCGGTCGAGGTCCTGCCGGGCGCGGTCGGCGTCGCGCCGGTCCCGATCCGCGTCCTGCCTGTCCCGGTCGGCATCCTGCCGGTTCCGGTCGCGGCCGGTTTCCGGACGATCGGCGTCGACCCGGCTGTCGGCGCCCGGCCGGGCCGCGCCCGCGGTGCGGGTGCCGTCCCGGTCACGTCCGGCGCGGACGGAAGTCTCGTCGGAGGCCATCGCCCCTCCTCATGGTCGCGGTGTCCACTCGGACATGCCCCGCGGAGGAGGCCACTAACCGCTGACGGTGGAGCAGACGTTCCGGCGGGGCGTCAGCCGGCCGGCCGGGGCGCGGTGGCCAGCGTCCACACCGCGTACGCCCAGAGCAGCAGCCCGGCGCCGACGCCGACGACCAGGCCCGGCGCCACGGCCGAGGCGAGCCCGGTGACCAGGCCGGCGAGCGCGACCAGGCACATCGCGACGCCGAGCAGCCGCAGCCGGGGGTCACGCAGCAGCGGGGTGAGCGGGAAGAAGTGGACGCCGACGACGGCACAGACCAGCACCGGGGCGTACGCCGAGCGCCCGAGCAGCGCCAGCAGCGCCGCGCCGAGCCCCGCCGCGACGAACTCGGCCACCACGATCAGCAGGTACCGGCGGTCCGACGCCCGGTCCCCGACGGCACCCGTCTCGGGGCGGCTGCGCGCGGCCACCACGGCACCGGCCACCGCCGTACCCAGCGCGGCGACGCTCGCGACGATCAGCAGCGTTCGCAGTGGCTGGTCGGCTGCCGGCACGCTGAACCAGATCGTCGCGAAGACGCCGAGGTAGAGGGCGGTGAGTCCGGCCTGGCGCCGGGGGACAGTGAGCACGAGGGATTTGCTTCCGGTAGGGGTCAGTCGACGAGGGTGCGGCCGGTGAGCTGCAGAAAGACGCCTCCTCAGGCTGCCGGCACGGCAACCGGGTGAGGCCGAGCGAGGGCAGACAGGCAGCCCCATGATCGTCTGCTGAGAGCGGAGACGACACGCCGTGCCGATTCTCCCTCAACGACAGACGATCATGACACGGCGGCTGGGGCGGGCAGGGTGGGGTGGGGGCTAGAGGTTGGTGGGGGTGATGGCGGCGCGGGCCGTGGCGACCAGGCGGTCGGTCTCGGCGATCACCGGCTCGTCGTCGGCCGGGGTGCCGGGGTCGTAACGGACCGTCCAGGTCAGGCCGTCCACGCCGGGCGCCCGGCGGGCGGCGATCCGGCCGGCGCCACCGGGCACCGGGTGCTGCTGGGTGTACGCGACCGAGTTGGTCACCCGCGTGCGCACCTGGTGCGGCAGCTCCCCCGGGTCGAGCAGCAGGTACGTCTCGGCCGGGCAGTCGGCCACCACCAGGTAGCCGTCCCGCTCGGCGACCCGCTCGGCGGGCGTGACGGTCAGCTCCCGGCCCGACCAGCCGGCCTTGAGGATGTCGTGCCAGCCCAGCCGGTGGCCCCGCCCCGGGAGCCAGAGCCCGAGGTTGCTGGCGACCACCACGCCGTCGCCCTCGCCGTCGCCGACCGCGGCCCAGGCGAGCACCCGCTCGTTGTCGGCCAGCGGCGGGCGGGCCGCCGGGGGCAGCTTCGGCCTACGGTTGAACAGTCCCATCAGAGCCCTCCCGCAGCCTGCTCGCGCAGCGCCCGGGCGTGCTGCTCCAACGAGAGCAGCTCCCCGAACAGCGCGAAGTACTCGTCCTTGTCGCTGACCGGGTTGATCCGCTGGATCTTGGACTTGAGGTCCTTGATCCGGCCGGTCACCGAACCCCACTGCAACCGCGCGATGGTCACCGAGACGTACCGCGGGTCGGGCTCGCCGTCGATCCGCAGCGGCTCGACGGCCAGCTCGCCGACCAGGGCCTGGGCGGCAAGGTCGGCGCACGCGTCGCGGACGGCCTCGACCCAGACGGCCCCGCCGGTGGCGCCGGCGGCACCGCCGGCCGCCGCGACCGCCTCCCGCACGGCCACGTGCAGCGGGTGGCGGTACTCCGACGCCTCGACGGCGTCGAACATCGGGCCGGCCAGCACCGGCTCCTGGACGGCGAGCTTCAGCGCCTCCCGCTCGACCAGCGACAGCGGGCCGTCCACGGCGGGCCCGCCCCGGGCCCCGCGGGCCTGCGGGGGCGCCGCCTGCCCGGCGGGCTGGCCCGAGGCTGCGGCGAGCACGGCCCGCTGCACCGGCTCGATCTCCATGCCGAGGTCACCGGCGAGCTTGCGCACGTACTCGGGGCGCTTCTCCCGGTCCTTGAGCTTCGCCACCAGGGGGGCGGCCCGGCGCATCGCCTCGACCCGGCCGTCGACGGTGTCCAGGTCGTACCGGTTGATCAGGTGGCGGAGCGCGAAGTCGACCAGCGGCTCGCGGCGGGCGACCAGGTCGCGGACCGCCAGGTCGCCCTTGGCCAGGCGCAGGTCGCAGGGGTCCATGTTGTCGGGGCTGACCGCGATGAAGGTACGCCCGACGAAGCGCTGGTCGTCCTCGAAGGCGCGCAGCGCAGCCTTCTGCCCGGCGGCGTCGCCGTCGAAGGTGAAGATGACCTCGCCGGCCACGTCGTCGGTGTCCAGCAGCAGCCGGCGCAGCACCCCGATGTGGTCGGAGCCGAAGGCGGTGCCGCAGGTCGCCACGGCCGTCGGCACGCCGGCGAGGTGGCAGGCCATCACGTCGGTGTAGCCCTCGACGACGACCACCTTGCCCTGCTTGGCGATCTCCCGCTTGGCCTGGTCGATGCCGTAGAGCACGTGCGACTTCTTGTAGATCGGCGTCTCGGGGGTGTTCAGGTACTTCGGGCCGTCGTCGTCGTCGAACAGCTTCCGGGCCCCGAAGCCGATCACGTCGCCGGTGATCTCCCGGATCGGCCACATCAGCCGGCGACGGAACCGGTCGATCAGCGTGCCGGACCGCGACGGACGCGACAGCCCGGCGGTGACCAGCTCGTCGTGGCTGAAGCCCTGCTGACGCAGGTGCTTGGTGAGCAGGTCCCAGGCGTCCGGGGCGAAGCCACAGCCGTACCGCTCGGCGGCGGCCCGGTCGAAGCCGCGCTGCGCCAGGAACTCCCGGGCCGCACGGGCGCCGGCGGTGCCGAGCTGGGCTCGATAGAACTCGACGGCGGCGGCGTGGGCGGCCACCAGGCGCTGCCGCTGCCCCTGCTGTGGGCGGGCGCGCGGGGTGGTCTGGTCGTTCTCGACGTAGCGGAGCTGGATGCCGGCGCGGGCGCCGAGCCGCTCGACGGACTCGACGAAGCTGAGGTGCTCGGCGTCCATCAGGAACTTGATCGCGTCGCCGCCGGCCCCGCAGCCGAAGCAGTACCAGACGTTGCGGGCGGGCGAGACGTTGAACGACGGGCTCTTCTCGTCGTGGAACGGGCAGAGCCCCTTGAGGTTGCCGCCGCCGGCCGACTTGAGGGTCACCGTGTCCGAGATGACCTCTTCGATCGAGGTGCGTTCCCGGACCAGCGCGATGTCCTCGTCCCGGATCCGCCCAGCCATCCGCCACCCCCTCGGCCCCACATCCTGCCCTGCCGGGGGCGGCGATCCGGCGTCGGGGGGACGACTTGTGGCGCGTGCCGCCGCCCGTCCGGGGCCGGAACGGGTTCGACCTGGCCACGGGCGGCCCCGCTCAGGCGGCGGTGGCCTCCTCCGCCTCCTGCTGGCGGTTCCAGTCGGCCTTGCTGGAGCGCCAGCCCTCGTCGTCCATGCCGCGCCGCCAGTAGCCGGAGATCGACAGGCGCTCCCGGGGCACGGCGCGCTCGACGCGCAGCAGCCGGCGCAGCGCGCGGACGAAGGTCGCCTCGCCGTGTACGAAGGCGTGCACGTCGCCGGGCGGGAAGTCCAGCGCCGTCACGGCCGCCACCAGCGCCTCGCCGACCGGCCGGTCGCCCCGGTGCAGCCAGGTCAGCTCCACCGCGCCCGGGCTGGGCAGCGGCTGTTCGTCGGCGGCGTCGGCCACCTCGACGAAGACCTTCGCCGGGGCGTCGAGCGGCAGCCGGGCCAGGGCGGCGGCGATCGCCGGCAGGGCGCTCTCGTCGCCCACCAGCAGGTGCCAGTCGGCGTCCGGGCTCGGCGCGTACGCCCCGCCGGGGCCGATGAACCGCACCGGGTCGCCGGGGCGCAGCCGGGCCGCCCACGGACCGCCCACCCCCACGTCGCCGTGGTGCACGATGTCGATGGTCAGCTCGCCGGCCACCGGGTCCCAGGCCCGCAGGGTGTACGCCCGCAGCCGGGGCCACTGCTGCGGGGGCAGGTCCCGGCGGATGGCGGCGAGGTCGACCGGCTCCGGGTAGGTCACCCCGGGCGGCGGAAAGACCAGCTTGACGTAGTAGTCGGTGTACTCGCCCACCGGCAGGCCGGTCAGCTCCTCGCCGCCGAGCACCAGCCGGACCAGGTGCGGGGTGGGCCGCTCGGTCCGCAGGACCCGGGCGGTGGTGACCTTGTTCGGGCGATCCGTCATGGCGCTTAGGCTAGCCTAAGTAACCCGGGCTTCCTACTGGCCGCTCGATCCCGCCGGCAGACCCGGCCGGTCTTGTCGTCGCTCGGCCGCCCCGGCGGCTCAGTCGGCGAGCAGCCGCTCGTGCCAGGCCAGCGCGGCCGGGTCGGTGAGCGAGGCGACCTGGTCGATCACCACGCGCAGCCGCGCGCCGTCGTCCGGGGCGGCCCGCCACAACGGGGCGAAGACCTCGTCGAGCGCCTCCGGCGCCCGGTTGGTCAGGGCGGCGACCAGTTCGGCGAGGATCTGCCGCTGCCGCTCGTACCGGCACAGGGACCCGGGCCGGCGCATCACATAGCGCAGTGCGATCCCCTTGAGCAGCGCGCACTGCGCCCGGACCGGGCGCGGCACCACCAGGTCGGCGGCGTACCGGCGCAGCGGGCCGGGGCCGCGGCGCTCCCCGGTGGCGGCCAGCACGGTCGAGACGAAGCGGCCCGTCAGCACGCTGGTGGTGGCCTTCAGCGCGGCCTGGGCGCGGTGGCTGCCGTCGTAGCCGAGGAGCGGGGCGAGCACCGGGTCGGCGAGCAGCTCCACCAGCACCTCGCCCAGGTCGGCCGGGGACTCCCCCGAGTACGCGGCGGCCACGTCGGCGCAGAGCGCGGCCCGCTCGTCGGGGTCGGCCAGCAGCGGGCGCAGGGCGATGTACCCGCCGTGGATGCCGTCCTCGACGTCGTGCACCGAGTACGCCACGTCGTCGGCCCAGTCCATCACCTGCGCCTCCAGGCAGCGCCGCCCGCCGTCCGGGGCACCGGCGCGCAGCCAGTCGAAGACCGGCCGGTCGTCGGCGTACACCCCGAACTTGCGCTCGCCCGGGCGACGCGGCCAGGGGTACTTGCCGGTGGCGTCGAGCGACGCCCGGGTCAGGTTGAGCCCGACGGAGCGCCCGTCGGGGCCGAGCACCTTGGCCTCCAGCCGGGTGAGCACCCGCAGCGTCTGGGCGTTGCCCTCGAAGCCGCCGCAGGCCGCGGCGAGCCGGTCCAACTCGGCCTCGCCGTTGTGCCCGAACGGCGGGTGCCCGAGGTCGTGCGCCAGCCCGGCGGTGTCCACCACGTCGGGGTCGCAGCCCAGCCGGGCGCCCATCTCCCGGGCGATCTGCGCCACCTCCAGCGAGTGGGTCAGCCGGGTACGCAGGAAATCGTCGGTGCCGGCGACGTGCACCTGGGTCTTCGCGGCGAGCCGGCGGAACGCCGCCGAGTGCAGCACCCGGGCCCGGTCCCGCTCGTACGGCGAGCGGCCGTGCGCGGCGTCCTTGGGCGGCTCGGCGACCCAGCGCGCGGAGTCGGCCGACTCGCCGCCGGGGACGCCCTGGTGCCGAGCGCTCACTGCGCTACCCGCGCTGCCGCAGCACGCAGAACTCGTTGCCCTCCGGGTCGGCCAGCACCGTCCAGCCGACGTCGCCCTGGCCGACGTCGACGTGCCGGGCGCCCATGTCGACCAGCCGCTCGACCTCGGCCTCCTGGTCGGCCGGGCGCAGGTCGAGGTGCAGCCGGTTCTTGCACTGCCGGTCGTCGGGGACCGGCAGGAAGACGATGCCGGGGACCTGGTCGGCGGACTGCCGGATCTCCACCTCGTCGGGCTGGTCGTTGATTACCTGGTAGCCCAGGACCTCGGCCCACCAGCGGGCGAGCCGGGCCGGATCCCGCGCGTCGACGGTCAGACTTTCCCAGACGCTGGCCATGCGGTCCACCCTCTCCACCGGCGATACGACACACTCGCGCGCTCAGGTTACGCCGGAGCGGCCCGCTCGGCTCAGCGGGCAAGGTGAGGGTTTTGCAACAGCCGATCAGTCGAGAGTTGTCGACCGATCGCCGACCGTCGCGGGGGTCGCGGGCCGCCATGGCGGCGGGTAGCGTTTCCGGAGCAGAACGTTACCGAAGATCCGCACATCTGAATGCACGACGGGAAGTGACGCTCGTGGACGCTGACGCGGTGCTGGGAACGGAGTTGTGGGGGCTGCGCCGACGCAGGCCGGAGGTCGCCGGCACGGTGCTCGCCGGCACTGACGGCCTGCTCATCTCCAGCGACCTGCCGACGACCGACGCCACCCACCTGGCGGCCCTGGCGGCGGCCAGCTTCGGCCTCGGCAGCCGGGTCGCCGACACGGTGCGGCACGGCGAGTTCCAGGAAACGATGGTGCGCACCGCCCGGGGTTGCGTGGTGACCTACCCGGCCGGCCGGCACGCCTTGCTCACCCTGGTCACCGCAGCCGGCGCCGACCTGGAGACGCTGCACGTGGAGGCCCGGGAGGTGGCCGACCGGGCGGGTTCCGTCTTCGACCGGCAGCGCACGGCGGTCGTCCCCGGCCCGGTGCCGGACCCGCACGCGCCGCTGGCCGTGCGGACCCCGATGGCGACGCTGCCCGGCCGGGCCCCCAACGCGTCCCGCGTCACCGGCTGGCGGCGCCCACCGATCTGAGCCCGTCGGTCCCGGTGGGGGTGCGTGCGGCTCACCCACCGGGACCGGCGCCGATCGGCCGACGCCGGTCGGTCGACGCCGGCCGACGACGCCGGTCGGTCGACGCCGACCGTCAGCGGCTGTCGGAGCCGTCGCTCTCCACCACGGCGCGACCCGCCTCCAGGCGGGCCACCGGGACGCGGAACGGCGAGCAGGAGACGTAGTCCAGCCCCACCTCGTGGAAGAAGTGGACCGACTCCGGGTCGCCGCCGTGCTCGCCGCAGACCCCGAGCTTCAGCCCCGGCCGGGCGGCCCGGCCCTCCTCGGCGGCGATCCGCACCAGCCGGCCGACGCCGTCGCGGTCGATCGACTCGAACGGAGAGATGCCGAAGATGCCCAACTCCAGGTAGCGCCAGAAGAACGCGCCCTCGACGTCGTCGCGGGAGAAGCCCCAGCCCATCTGGGTCAGGTCGTTGGTGCCGAAGGAGAAGAACTGCGCCGCCTCGGCGATCTGGCCGGCGGTCAGCGCCGCCCGGGGCACCTCGATCATCGTGCCGATCAGCACCTCGACCCCGCTGTCCCCGACCACCTCGGCGATGATCTTCTCGGCCTCGGCGCGTACCGTCTCCAGCTCCTGGACCGCGCCGACCAGCGGGACCATGATCTCCGGGCAGGCCACCCGGCCCTCGCGGGTGACCTGGACCGCGGCCTCCGTGATCGCCCGGACCTGCATGGCGAACAGGCCGGGGATGACCAGGCCGAGCCGGACCCCGCGCAGGCCCAGCATCGGGTTCTCCTCGTGCATCCGCCGGACGGCGGCGAGCAGCGCCTCCTCCTTTGCGACGTCCTCGCCGCGTTCCTGGGCGACGGCGACGTCCACGGCGAGCTGCTCCAGCGGGGGCAGGAACTCGTGCAGCGGCGGGTCGATCAGCCGGACGGTGACCGGCAGCCCGTCCATCTCGCGGAAGATCTCCACGAAGTCGTCGCGCTGCAACGGCAGCAGCGCGGCCAGCGCGGCCTGCCGCTCGGTGTCGGTGCGGGCCAGGATCAGCCGCTCGACCAGCTCCCGCCGGTCGCCGAGGAACATGTGCTCGGTGCGGCACAGCCCGATGCCCTGCGCGCCGAAGCGCCGGGCCCGGGCGGCGTCCGCGGCGGTGTCGGCGTTCGTCCGTACCGCCAGCCGCCGCCGCCCGTCGGCGTGCGTCATGATCCGGTGTACGGCCCGGACCAGCGCGTTGTCGATGTGTTCCGGGTCGAGGCTGCCCTCGAAGTACTGCACCACCTCGGACGGCATGACCGGCACCTCGCCGAGGTACACCTTGCCGGTGGTGCCGTCGATGGAAACGACATCACCCTCGGCGACGGTGTGCCCGCCGACGGTGAAGATCTTCGCCGGCACGTTGACATCGATCTCGTCGGCACCGGAGACGCAGGTCTTGCCCATCCCCCGGGCCACCACGGCGGCGTGGCTGGTCTTGCCGCCCCGCGAGGTGAGGATGCCCTGGGAGGCGATCATGCCGTTCAGGTCGTCGGGGTTGGTCTCCCGGCGGACCAGGATCACCGCCTCCCCCGTGCCGGCCAGCTCGACCGCCCGGGCAGAGGTGAAGACGACCTTGCCGGACGCCGCGCCCGGCGACGCGCCGATGCCCTTGGCCACGGGCTCGAACTCGTGGTCGAGCTGGAACCGGGGAAACATGAGCTGGGCGAGCTGCGCGCCGTTGACCCGGTGCAGCGCCTCGTCCAGGTCGATCAGCCCCTCGTCGACGAGCTGCCCGGCGATGACGAACGCCGCCGCGGCGGTGCGCTTGCCGACCCGGGTCTGGAGCATCCACAGCTTGCCGCGCTCGATGGTGAACTCGATGTCGCACAGGTCCCGGTAGTGCTCCTCCAGCCGGGCCATGATGTCGAGCAGCTCGTCGTAGGACTTCTTGTCCAGCCGCTCGAGCTCCTGCAACGGCACGGTGTTGCGGATCCCGGCGACCACGTCCTCGCCCTGGGCGTTGGCCAGGTAGTCGCCGTAGATGCCCTGCGCACCGCTGGCCGGGTCGCGGGTGAACGCGACGCCGGTGCCCGAGTCCGGGCCGAGGTTGCCGAAGACCATGGCGACCACGTTGACCGCGGTGCCGAGGTCGGCCGGGATGCGCTCCTGGCGACGGTAGAGCACCGCGCGCTCGGCGTTCCACGACTCGAAGACCGCGCGGATAGCCAGGTCGAGCTGCTCGCGCGGCTCCTGCGGGAACTCCCGCCCGGTGTGCTTGGCGAAGATCTTCTTGTACGCGTCGACGAGCCCGCGCAGGTCGTCCGCGTCCAGATCGAGGTCGTTCTGCGTACCCCGGGCGCGCTTGACGTCGTCGAGGGCCTGCTCGAACTCCTCGCCCGGCACCTCGCACACGGTCTTGCCGAACATCTGGATCAGCCGGCGGTAGGAGTCCCAGGCGAACCGGTTCGCGCCGCCGGAGGTGGTCTGGCCCGCCCCGCCGCCCGCCTGGGCGCTGAGCCCGACGACGCTACGGTCGTTGAGGCCGACGTTGAGGACGGTCTCCATCATGCCCGGCATGGAGAACTTGGCGCCGGAGCGGACGGAGACCAGCAGCGGGTCGTCGGGGTCGCCGAGTCGCCGGCCCATCCCGCGCTCCAGCGATTCCAGGTGCGCCTCGATCTGGCCGGCCAGCCCGTCCGGCTCCCGGCCGGTCGCGAGGTACGCCTTGCAGGCCTCGGTGCTGATCGTGAAGCCGGGGGGTACGGGCAGGCCGAGGTTCGTCATCTCGGCGAGGTTGGCCCCCTTGCCGCCGAGAAGCTCCTTGAGCTCCTTGTTGCCCTCGGAGAAGTCGTAGACGTACTTGCGATCGGCCATCTCTTGCGCTGCCACCAGAGCCTCCCACGTGCGCCGGGACTGACACTTAACGAAGGTTCAGATCCTCAATACCCCGGGGTCGACCACCGGCAATCCGATGTCGTCGCCGATCGGTGGGCGAAGGTTAAGCGAACATCGCGTGACCTGGGCCCGTTCGGTGACAATCGGCACAGTTATCCCGACTATGCGTGTCCGTACCGGTTTTTGGGAACGCTTCCACGCGCAATATCACGCAATTTCCCGCTCCTCTCGTACTCTTGACGCTGGTTCTGTCGAACCTCACCTTTGCCAGATCACTCGCAAATACACCCGGGAGTCGACGCCGTGCCGCCCGCCCCTGGCCGACGGAGCCCCACGGCGTGCCCGGCCTCCCGCCCAGCCCGCCCGGACATCACGGCCGGACCCACCAACAGCCCAGACGGACACGAACCACGCCCCGACCTGACAACGGGGTGATGGGGTGGGGTGGTGGGTGGTTTGGGGTGGGGTGTCCGGTGGCCGGGGTCACTGTGGGGGTGGAATCGGTGGGGGGTCGGGGGCGTTGTACATGGTTCACCCGGGCGGGACCGGCCCGGGGCAGTCCCCGGAACCGGGGCCCCGGGTGGAATGCGGGGCCGGCCGGGTTCGTTACATCCCCGGACGACGCGAGCAGGTCCCCCGGCCGCCGCGGTTGTCCCCTTGATCTGATCCCCCCCTTCGCGGCACACGTCGCATTCTTGCGGGTGTTGTCGCGTGTCCCCCGACCAGAGGAGCACGCTCATGCGTACCGATCTGATCCGTAGGACCGTTCTTTCCGCCGGTGTTCTCG
>NZ_JBEOWQ010000066.1:0-20887 GCF_040296145.1 Micromonospora sp. NPDC002296 | reverse complement strand
CGCCGCGCCGGGGGGCCCCCGAGGCCGCGCCGGGCGGTGCGGCGGCCATCACGGCCCCGGCGGCGGCCGAGACGTACACGGCGGCCCCGCACACCCCGGTCGGGTCGTGGGAGGCGGGGCGGCTGAGGTCGTCGACGCCGAGCCCGTGGGCGGTGAGGAACTCCTCGACGAGGCGGGCCGGGTCGCCGCCGTCGCGCCGGTGCCAGTGCAGGCGGTCACGTTCGGTGAGGCTGTCGCGGCAGGCTGCGGGGGCGGCGGGTACGTCCACCCGCGTCAGTGGAAACGCTTCCACGCCGTCCGGCCCAATCTGCCTCGTCCGTTCAGTGGATTTCCCCTCGACATGGCGTGAACCTGCTCGATGCGGCTCGCGTTCGCTTGGTACTGTGCGTCACTGGTCATGTGAACCATGACACAGTGCCCCCACAGTCCGGAGAACCCGATGTGCCAGCACCAACCCACCTGCCCCTCCGCCGAAGCGACCGACCGGGAAGCCGCCCGAGTCCTCGCCTGCTTCCCTGAGCAGGGCTGGAGCCTGCTCTGCAACGGTGTCATCGTCTTCGAGGACACCGGGGAACTCCTCCCCGACGGCAGCACCATCGCCCCCCACCGCGGCCCCGCCCGCCACGCCCTCGTCGCCTGACCGTTCACCCAGCGTCAACCTGACACACCCCCCGTCGACCGCAGGCCTCCCCCCGGTCCCCCGACCAGCCTGCACGGGTCGACGCACCCGCCGGGGCGGCGCGAACCACCGCCCCGGCGCGCCCCGATGTCACTGCTCGAACGCCTCCGGCGGCAGACACGAGCACACCAGATTCCGGTCGCCGTACGCGCCGTCGACCCGCCGCACCGGCGGCCAGTACTTCCCCGCCCGGTCCACCCCCGCCGGATACGCCCCCACCGACCGCGGATACGGGTGCGGCCACTCGTCGCCGGTCACCATGGCCGCCGTGTGCGGCGCGTTCGCCAGCGGATTGTCGCCCGCCGGCCACTCACCCGAGCCCACCTTGTCGATCTCCGCCCGGATCGCGATCATCGCCGCGCAGAACCGGTCCAGCTCGGCCAGGTCCTCGCTCTCCGTCGGCTCCACCATCAACGTCCCCGCCACCGGGAACGACATCGTCGGCGCGTGGAACCCGTAGTCGATCAGCCGCTTCGCCACGTCGTCGACCGTGACCCCGGTCGCCTTCGTCACCGGCCGCAGATCCAGGACGCACTCGTGGGCCACCAGGCCCTTGTTGCCCGCGTACAGCACCGGGAAGTGTTCCCGCAGCCGCACCGCCACGTAGTTCGCGGCCAGCACCGCCACCCCCGTCGCCCGGGTCAGGCCCGCCGCGCCCATCATCCGCAGGTACGCCCACGGGATCGGCAGGATGCCCGCCGACCCGTACCGCGCCGCCGAGATCGCCGGCCGGCCCGCACCCGGCTCCCCCACCGGGTCACCGGGCAGGAACGCCGCCAGGTGCGCCCGCACCGCCACCGGACCCACCCCCGGCCCGCCCCCGCCGTGCGGGATGCAGAACGTCTTGTGCAGGTTCAGGTGCGACACGTCCGCCCCGAACCGGCCCGGCTTGGCGAACCCGACCAGGGCGTTGAGGTTCGCCCCGTCGACGTACACCTGACCGCCCGCGTCGTGGACCCTCGCGCACAACTGCGCGATACCCGTCTCGTACACCCCGTGCGTCGACGGGTACGTCACCATGATCGCCGCGAGCGCGCCGCGATGCTTGCTGATCTTCGCGTCGAGGTCGGCCAGGTCAACGTTGCCGTCGCCGTCGCAACCCACCACCACCACCCGCATCCCCGCCATCACCGCGGACGCCGCGTTCGTGCCGTGCGCCGACGACGGGATCAGGCACACGTCCCGGTGCCCCTCACCCCGGTCCCGGTGGTACGCGCGGATCGCCAGCAGCCCCGCCAGCTCCCCCTGCGACCCGGCGTTGGGCTGCACGCTGACCGCGTCGTAGCCGGTCACCTCCGCCAGCCACCCCTCCAACTGGGCGATCATCTCCCGGTACCCGGCCGTCTGCCCGGCCGGCGCGAACGGGTGCACGTGGGCGAACTCCGCCCAGCTCACCGGCTCCATCTCCGTGGTCGCGTTCAGCTTCATCGTGCACGACCCCAGCGGGATCATCCCCCGGTCCAGGGCGTAGTCGAAGTCCGCCAGCCGCCGCAGGTACCGCAGCATCGCCGTCTCCGAGTGGTGGCTGCGGAACACCGGATGGGTGAGGAACCCCGAGGTGCGCGCCAACTCCGCCGGCAGGGCCACGTCCACGGCTCCGTCGACCCCGGCCACGCCGAACGCCGCCCACACCGCCGACAGGTGCGCCGCCGTGGTCGTCTCGTCGCAGGAGATCCCCACCCGGTCGGCATCGACCAGGCGCAGGTTCACCCCCCGCCCGGCCGCCGCGGCCACCACCTGCGCGGCCCGGCCCGGCACGCGCGCGGTGACCGTGTCGAAGAACGCGACGTCCGCCACCGCCACCCCGCCGGCGCGCAACCCGGCCGCGAGCCGCGCCGCCATGGCGTGGGTACGCTCCGCGATGCCCCGCAGCCCGTCCGGGCCGTGGTAGACGGCGTACATGCCGGCCATCACCGCCAGCAGCACCTGCGCGGTGCAGATGTTGCTGGTCGCCTTCTCCCGACGGATGTGCTGCTCACGGGTCTGCAACGCCAACCGGTACGCCGGGTCGCCGTCGGCGTCGCGGGAAACCCCGACCAGCCGGCCGGGCAGCATCCGCTCCAACCCCGAACGCACCGCCAGGTACCCGGCGTGCGGGCCACCGAAGCCCATCGGCACCCCGAACCGCTGGGTGGTGCCGGCGGCCACGTCCACGCCGATCTCCCCCGGCGGGCGCAGCAACGTCAACGCCAACAGGTCCGCCGCCACGCACACCAGCGCCCCCGCCGCGTGCGCCGCCGCCACCTGCGCGGCGTGGTCCCGCACCGCCCCGGACGCCCCCGGGTACTGCAGGTGCAGGCCGAAGAACTCCGCCGGCAGGTCCTCGACGTCGACGTCGACCACCCGCACCTCGATGCCCAACGGCTCCGCCCGGCTGGTGATCACCGCGAGGGTCTGCGGCAACGCGTCGGCGTCGACGACGTACACGCTGCTGCGGCTCTTCGACGCCCGGCGGGCCAAGGTCATCGCCTCCGCCGCCGCGGTGCCCTCGTCGAGCATCGACGCGTTCGCGGTGGCCAGCCCCGTCAGGTCGGTGACCATCGTCTGGAAGTTCAGCAGCGCCTCCAGCCGGCCCTGGCTGATCTCCGGCTGGTACGGGGTGTACGCCGTGTACCACGCCGGGCTCTCCAGCACGTTACGGCGGATCACCGCCGGGGTGTGCGTACCGTGGTAACCCAACCCGATCATCGACACGGCGACGGTGTTACGCGCGGCCAGGGCCCGCAGCTCGGCCAGGGCGTCGTGCTCACTGGCCGGCTCCGGCAGGTCCAGGGCGCCGTGCCAGCGGATCACCTCGGGAATCGCGGCGTCCATCAGCTCGTCGACCGAGTCGTAGCCGACGGCCTGCAGCATGCGGCGCTCGTCGGCCGGATCGGGACCGATGTGACGGGCGGCGAACTGCTCTACGGTCATGGCGGCGCTCCCGGGAAAGGGGTGAGGTCGACAGGTCGGCCTCCCCCTGAGTCGCACCCCGGGAAGGGCGCTCCACAGTGCCTGCCCACGAGGTCCTTTTGCCTGAGAGGTTCCGGGGAGGAAGCTGCCCCTTCGGCGCCGCCGGCAACGATCACCGAACGGTCTCTCCCACGTGGGTACCGGCGACACCCACGCTACCAGCGCCGCCGCCCCCGGCCCATGTCGTCCCCCCGACCAGTGGATCACCGGCCGGGGAGACACCCCCGCGACCGGCCGGTCAGCCCGGCACTGCCGGTCAGCCCGCGACCGGCGCCGCCCACCCACCGGACGCGCCCTCCGCCACGCCCGACGCCGGGGACGCGCCGACCAGCCCGTCGGCCAACGCCGGCAGCAGCACGCCGAGCGGCGCGTCGACCCGCACGGCGGCGTACCCGTCGCCCCGGGTCACACCCTGATTGACGATCGCCACCGCAATGCCCCGTTTCGCCGCCCGAATCACGAACCGGCGCCCCGACATCACCGTCAACGACGACCCGAGCACCAACAGCGACCGGGCACCCTCGACCAGGTCGAAGCAACGGGCCACCCGGGCGGCGGGAACCGTCTCCCCGAAGAACACCACATCCGGTTTCAGCATGCCGATGCGGCAGAACCCGCAGTCCACCGTCCGGAACCCGGCCACCTCGCGGTCGGCGAGATCCACGTCACCGTCGGGGTTGACCGCCGCCACCACCGCGTCGAACCCCGGGTTGGCCTGCCGCAGCCGCCGGTCCAGCTCCTCTCGCGAGGTGTGGTTGCCGCAGTCCAGGCACACCACCTCGTCGAGGCTGCCGTGCAGCTCCACCACCGGCTCCGACCCGGCCGCGGTGTGCAGACCGTCGACGTTCTGGGTGATCACCGCATCGACCAGCCCGGAACGTTGCAGGCGGGCCACCGCCCGATGCCCGCCGTTCGGGGCGGCCCGGGCGATCGTGCGCCACCCCAGGTGGCTGCGCGCCCAGTACCGCCGCCGCGCCACCGGATCCCCGGTGAACGCCTGGTACGTCATCGGCGTGTGCCGCCGCGCCACGCCACTGGGCCCCCGATAGTCCGGGATGCCCGACTCGGTGGACAGGCCCGCCCCGCTCAACACCACGACACCGCCCCCGGCGAGCAGCCCCGCCAGCGCGTCGAACGTCTCGGTCACGGAGTCCATGCTGCCTCAGCACCGGCCCCGTGACCATCCTCGCCGCAGCGCCGGTGCCGGGACGCCCCGGCGGCTACCGTGGCAGGTATGCGCGTCGTCATCGCCGGAGGACACGGCAAGATCGCCCAGCTGCTGCACCGGGAACTCGCCGGCCGCGGCGACACCGCCGTCGGACTGATCCGCAACCCCGACCACGCCGCGGCGTTGCGCGCCACCGGCGCCCACCCCGTCGCCTGCGACCTGGAACACGCCGACGCCGCCCAGGTCGCCACCCACCTCGACGGCGCCGACGCGGTGGTCTTCGCCGCCGGAGCAGGTCCCGGCAGCGGCGCCGCCCGCAAGGACACCGTCGACCGGGCCGCCGCCGGTCTGCTCGCCGACGCCGCCGAACAGACCGGGGTACGCCGCTACCTGCTGGTCTCCTCCATGGGCGTCGACGACGCCCCACCAGCCGGCACCGACGACGTGTTCGCCGCCTACCTGCGGGCCAAGAAGGCAGCCGAGGACAACCTCACCACCCGCGACCTGGACTGGACGGTGCTGCGCCCCGGCCGGCTCACCGACGACCCGCCCACCGGACGGATCGCCCTGACCCGGCACGCCGACCCGGGGACGGTCACCCGCGCGGACGTCGCCCGGGTCATCGTCGCCCTGCTGTACCACCCGGGCAGCGCCGGCACGGTCCTGGAACTGGTCACCGGCAACACCCCGATCGCCGACGCCGTCGCCGCCGTCGCCGGCCCCTGACCGGCGGCGCGTCGGGGCTGGACACGACCCGGCCCGGGGTCAGGCCCCCAGGGGACCAACGGCGCTGTCCGGATACGCCGGCACCGCGAAGCAGCGTCGACCGGAATGTCCACACACGACGCTCTCTCGACACGACGCCCCCTCGGCGGGCCCCGCGCCACGGGCACCCACCGCGCCCGCCCGACACCTCAACCCGCGCGCCGACGCGCCCGACGCGCCGCCAGCTCGTCACCCACCGGATCCGCCGCGGGCTCCTCCACGACCCCGCCCGCCGGCTCCGCCGGCAGATCCGACAACGAACCCTCGATCTCCTTGAACGCCCCGCCGATCGCGATGCCGAACACGCCCTGGCCACCCTGCAACAGGTCGACCACCTCCTCCGGCGACCGGCACTCGTACACCGTCGTCCCGTCCGAGATCAACGTGATGCCCGCCAGATCGGCCACCCCCCGCGAGCGCAACGCCTCGATCGCCTTCCGGATGTTCTGCAACGACACCCCGGCGTCCAGCAACCGCTTCACGACCTTCAACACCACCAGGTCGCGGAACGAGTACAGCCGGGACGTCCCCGAACCCGACGCGTCCCGCACACTCGGCACCACCAGCGACGTCCGCGCCCAGTAGTCCAACTGCCGGTACGTGATACCCACCGCGTGGCACGCCGTCACACCCCGGTAGCCCACCGCGCCGTCATCCTCAGACGCCGGCCCCGCCGGCACCACACCCGCCCCGCGCTGCTGAGTACCAGGCTCGGGATCTCGCGGCTCGTGCATCCGGACAACCTCCCCGCCAGTGCGGTGACACGTCGCTTCCGGGACGTGCACCCCTCGACATCGGCAACCCTATAGCGCCCTTGAGGAGTCACCGCGCAGGAACGGCCACGACACGCCGCACGGCCACAGCAAAGATCCACGGCAGACCACCCACAGTGACCACGCCGGAACGGGAAAGGAACACGCGCGGGACCCCACCCGCGCCGGGGATCAGCCCGCGAAATCCTCCGGGCTCACCTGCTCCAGGAACTCCCGGAACTTCTCCACCTCGTCCTCCTGCTCGTCCGGGATCACGATCCCCGCCTCACTGAGGACCTGCTCCGCACAACGAATCGGCGCACCGACCCGCAACGCCAGGGCGATCGAGTCGCTCGGCCGCGCCGACACCCGCACCCCGTCACCGATCAACAGATCGGCGTAGAAGACGTTCTCCTTCAACTCGGTGATCTCCACCGCCCGCAACGGCGCCTGCAACGCCGCCAACACGTCCCGCAAAAGATCATGCGTCAACGGCCGAGCCGGCTTGACCCCCTGCTGCTCGTAAGCGATCGCCGTCGCCTCCACCGCACCGATAAAGATCGGCAGATAGCGATCCCCCTCGACCTCCCGCAGCAGGACGATCGGCTGGTTGCTCGGCAACTCCACCCGAACTCCGACCACGCTCAGCTCGCGCACCGCCGCCTCCGTGTCGTTGTCACCTACGCCCGCACCGCGACCTTCCCTGCACGGTACACGGACCGCGACACGCGCAACCCATGCGCTCACGTGCACCACGCCCCGCACCAGAAAGGGACTACCCCGGCAAGCCTACGACACGCACCCCGATCCAGATCTTTCCCACCGGCCCCCACAAACACCACGCGGCCCGGACCACCGCCCGGACCGCGCAGCACACCACACAACTCACCGGCCCAACGTCGACCGCAACCCCACCCGCACCAACGCCGCGTGCAACTGCTGCGACAACGCCACCAACTCCCGCGCCGTCTCCGCCGCCCGCGCCCGCGCCGCCGAATCACTCTGCCGCGCCAACGGGGCCACCAACTGCGCGAACAACCCCACCTCCCGATCCGCCGCCGTCCGGTAACCCCGCAGATGCCGAGGCTCCAACCCGTACGCCGCCAGACCAGCCACCGCCCGCGCGATGATCAACGCATCCCCGTCGTACCAACCCGGCGGATCCGACACCAGAATCCCGAGCCGCTCCAACTCACCCAACGTCGACTCGTCGATCCCGCTCCGCGCGACCAGATCAACCCGACCCAACCGCACCTGCGCCGAATCCACCGGCTGCTCCACAGCGGGACGACCCGGCACCTCACCGTCCGGGCCCACCGCCACCAACGTCGGCCGAGACGGCACCGGCCCATCCGCCGACGCGTCCCACTGCGCCAACTGCTCACGGATAACCCGCAACGGCAGATACTGGTCCCGCTGCGCGGTCAACACGAACCGCAACCGCGCCACATCGTCCCAGCTGTACTTCCGATACCCCGAAGCCGTCCGCTGCGGCTCCACCAGCCCCTCGGACTCCAGGAACCGCAACTTCGAGATCGTGACGTCAGGAAATTCCGCCCGAAGCTGACCCAGCACCTCGCCGATACTCATCAGCGGTTGGGCACGGGCCACCCCGGGAGGCGTCGAAGCCGCAGGCTCGTTCACCCCCGGCCGGCCTCCTCCTCCGGGCGCGGACCGGCGATGAACACCACCCGGAACTTGCCGATCTGCACCTCGTCACCATTGCTCAACGTGGCCGCCTCGACCCGCTCCCGGTTCACGTACGTGCCGTTCAGGCTTCCCACGTCCCGCACCGTGAACGTGCCACCGTCCCGGTGGAACTCGGCATGCCTCCGCGACACCGTCACATCGTCCAGGAAGATGTCACTGTCCGGATGCCGGCCACTCGTCGTCACATCATGGTCCAACAAGAACCGGGCACCCGCGTTCGGACCCCGACGAACCACCAGCAGCGCCATACCCGGCGGCAACGAACCGGACATCCGGCTCGGCACCACATCGGTGTCCGGCCCCTCCAGCACTTCGTCGAGCGAACCGAGATTGAGCGTCGAAGTGACGTCGAGCGGGGGGAACTCGTCGTCTGGGCGCGTCATGGGACCACCTCACGGATCTGTTTCAGGTCGGCGTACGGGTAATGGCGGGTCTGGCCGCCGGGCAGTCCACCCGGCGGCTGGCTCCCCGTGCCCGGAAAGGCAATTCCGCAACGCTCAACTCATTGGGTCTTCGGTCAACTGGGCGAGCCTAGCCAGCGCCGAAATGCAGGGCAACCGGACGCGCGGACACAACACCCGCACGCCCACGGACACTCAGCTCTCGGTGAGCTCGCGATACGCCCCGGCGGTCAGCAGCCCGTCCACCGCCACCGGATCACTCGGCGTGATCTCCACCAGCCAACCCGCACCGTAAGGATCAGAGTTGATCACCTCCGGAGTGTCCGCCAACGCCTCGTTCCGCGCCGCCACGACCCCACTCACCGGGGCGTAGATCTCGGACACGCTCTTGGTCGACTCGATCTCACCCAAGGAGTCACCCGCGGCCACCTCCGCGCCCTCCTCCGGCAACTGGACGAACACGATGTCACCCAACGAGTCCTGCGCGAAGTGCGTGATGCCGACCCGGACAGAGCCCGACCCCTCACCCGCCACCCACTCGTGCTCGGCGGTATACCGCAGATCCTCAGGAATCACCAGACGCGTCCTTCACCGTCGAGCCGACCATCGATGCGCCAGCGAACCGGCGCGCCGCGCCGGTCAGGAGACCGGACGGGCGTGTTCCAACTTCACAGGCGCGTGCAGCGCCGAAACCTCGGCAACCTCACGATCCTCGACGATCACGTTACCGCCGTCACCGGCAACCGATGCGGCCACCCCGCCCGGAATTTTCAACGCCGTCGCCATCGTCGTCGAATCACCGATCACCGTGATCGTGAACGGACCCTTCAACGGACGCCCGTCCACCACCAGAGCACCGTCCCCGCCATCCAGGAAATACGTCGACGCGATGACCCGCACCGACGCCCCGTCCCCACCGGAAACCTGCATCGCCTCCGCCCCCGCACCCCGCAACTCCTGCACCGCGTCCAGGATCCGGTACGCCGAGATCGGCTTCGACCCCGCCTCGAACCGCACACTCAACCCCGGGCCCCGCGCCGGCAACGTCCCCGCCAGAATCCCCAACTCGTCCGCCCGCCGCGTCGCCTCCTCCAGCGCCGCCTGCCGACCCTGCTCACCCGACCGCAACTGCCGCTGACTCTCCTCCAACGACTCGATGTCCTGCCGCAGCCGCTTCTCCCGCGAATCCAGATCCGAGAAGATCCGCACCAGGTCCTCCTGCCGCGTCGCCGCCGACGTCGGATCCGTCGACGTCGTCCGCAACTGCACCACCAGGGTGAACCCCAACAACCCCAACAACAACGCGATCATCGCCCCCGCCGAGGTCAACCGCCGACCCACCCCGAACAGAGCCGGAACACCCGACGAACCCTCCGGCGACCCGGCACCCGAAGACCCCGCATCCTCCACCGACGGCTCACTCTCCGGCGCCAACGGACTGATCTCGTCCGGATCCGGCGCCTCCGGACGCGGATCCGGCTCCCCCGCCGGCCCCTGCGGACGCACCGGCGCCTCCGGACGCGGCCAACCGGTACCCGTCTCGCGCTGCTCCTCGCTCATCGCCACAAACCTACGCCCGGAACAGGTGCCGACGGATCGCCGCCACATTCCCGAAGATCCGCACCCCCAACACGACCACCACACCGGTGGACAACTGCCCACCCACTCCCAACTGGTCACCCAGATACACGATCAGCCCCGCCACCAGCACATTCGAGATGAACGACACCACGAACTGCTTGTCATCGAAGATCCGGTCAAGCTTCGCCCGCACCCCGCCGAACACCGCGTCCAACGCGGCCACCACCGCGATCGGCAGATACGGCTGCAACGCCGCCGGAACCGTGGGATCCAGATACACCCCCAGCACCACACCGGCGAGCAACGCCAACACCGCGATCATCGGCCACCTCCGGAAGGACTGGGAGACACACCCGAGCCGGACGGCTCAGGCCGGGACGAACGATCAGCACCCGACCCCGCCACGGACGGACTCGGACTGACCGACGACTCGGCGTAGCGTAGCCGCGGCTCCGGCGCCGCCGGCAGGGTGATGTCCTCCACCTCACGCACCTGGAACGACAACCCCACCGACTCCACCAGGTCCCGCATCAGATACGCCGCCCGACCGTCCTCGAACCGGTCCCGCATCGACCCCGGCCCGATCGCCGACACCTCGTACGGCCCCGTCACCGGCCGAAAATCCACCAGGATGGCCTCACCCGCCGACCGGATCGTCGACGTCGCCGTCAACCGCTGCCCGTTGATCGCCACCGCCTCCGCACCCACCGCCCACAGATCGTTGGCCACCTTCTGCAGATCCGTGTACAACACCCGCGGCGGACCACCCCCGGACCCGGTCACCCCGTCCTTGTCCTGCGCCGGCGCATCCGCCAACCGCACCACCACACCGTCCCCGCGCACCCGACCCAACCCCGTGCCCGCCTCCAACCGACGCAGTCGCGACGCCTGGGAACCACTCAACGCCGCGTCCCGCTGCCGACCGACCTCCTCACGCAACCGGTCCGCCCGCGCCGCCAACCCGTCGGTCTCCGCCTCGCGCTCCTTGATCTCCGCCACCAACCCGGCCCGCGCCTGGCTGCGCCCCGGCTCCTCGGCCATCGTCTGCCGGTACGCCACCGCGAACAGGAAACCCAGTGCCACAGCCACCACCAGGCTCACCGACCGCACCGACCACGCCCGCCACCCCGACGGCGACGGCGACGCGGACTCCCGACGGCGGGCCGCCGCGTCCGCGTACCCCGGATCCAACGGGTTGCGGAACAACTCGGTCAGGAAATCCGGCGTGTACACCCGGGACGCCGAACCCCGCCCCTCGCCGGCCGCGTCCGACCGCTGATCCGTCATGCCGGCACTCCCGCCGACCCGGCCCGCACCGACCGCACCAGCCGCGTCGCCTGGACCACGTAGAGCGCGCCGGCCACCCAGTACAGCACCAGCCCCCACCACGCCAGGCCCCAGCCGACCGCGCCCGCGACCGTCGCCGTGGCCGCCGACGTCGCGTGCGCCAGCAGCAGGACCGGGAACGCGGCCAGCAGCAGGAACGTGGCGGTCTTGCCGACGTAGTGCACCGGCGGCGGGCCGTAGCCGTACCGGCGTAGCACGCCGAGCGACCCCAGCAGCAGCAACTCCCGCACCAGCAGCGCGGCGGTGAACTGCCACGGCACCACCTCACGCGCCGTGAACGCCAGCAGGGTGGCCAGGATGTACAACCGGTCGGCGAGCGGATCAAGCAACTCGCCCAGGCGGCTGACCTGCTGCAGCCGGCGGGCGATCCAGCCGTCCACCCAGTCCGTCGTGCCCCCGATCGCCAGCACCACCACGGCGGCGACGTCGGCGCGCCGGACCAGCAGCAGATACAGGAACAGCGGGACGCCGAGCAGCCGGATGAAGCTGATCAGATTGGGCAGGGTGAGGATCCGGTCCCCGCTCGGCGCGGCGGTGCTCTCCGGGGGTGACGCCCCCGCCGGCCGACGCGACACCGAACCTCCCTCAGCAGCACGGTCCGGCACCCGCGGGCGGGTGCTACGGAAGGACGTGCGCGTTGCCGGGCCGGGCTCCGCCGGCGCCTGTGTGATCCCGGACCGGGATCACCTCCCCTGGTCGGCCCGCGGTCACGGGGACCACCGGCCGGTTGAGTTGCGTTGCCACTATATCGGGCTCGCTTTCGGCCCCCATGGGCCCGCGTTCGTCCGGGTGCTGCGTTTCTTGGCGCTGTGGCGGAGGTCACGGCGCGTAGAACGTCCTAGGAAATAGGGGTGCGACAGGTCAGGCGGTTCGGGCCGACGAGTCCGACTGGGCGTCCACCGGGCCGGGCGCGGCCGCCTGCCCGAACGCCATCAGGGCCAGCAGCAGCTCCTGCTGCGCGCGCGGAGGCATCCGGTCCAGCACCGCGCCGAGCGCGCGGTGGCGGCGCTCCGCCAGCTCCCTGAGCAGGGCCTCGGCGGCCGCCGTCGGCATCAGCCGGACCTCCCGCCGGTCCCGCGGATCGGCGGACCGGCGCAGCAGCCCGATCGCCTCCAGCCGGTCGCACAGCCGGCTCGCCGATGACGGCACCACGTCGAGCAGCTCCGCGAGCCGGTTCACATTGGTCGCCGGTCGGCTGCTGATCAGCGATAGCACCCGCAGCTGGGTGGGCGACACGGTCATCCGGTGCCGGGAACCTGCCGGGTCCAGGACGCCGACGATCGCCTCGGCTGCCGCGGCTATCGCCGCGGCCAGATCCGGAGGTTGTTCCACCGACGTCCCCTGCGAGTGTGCGCTCGTGTTCCGCTTACCGTCTCGTCACCGCGCCCAGCCGGCCCCTCCCCCGGCCTGGCCACGCCAGTCGAGGCAGACGACCACGGCGTCGTCGCGGAGATCAACGTCTACGTGGTAGGACTGCAGCCCACGCATCACCGTACCAACCGCCTCGGTCGCCGGCTGCAGCCGCGTCGCGCGCATGGACCGCGCCATGGCCCGCTCCCCGTACGGTTCGCGGCCACCGGGATCCGCCGCGTACACGCCGTCACTGACCACGAAGAGCCGGTCCCCCGGCTCCACGGTGAACTCCTGTACCTCGTACCGGGTCTCGGCGAACATGCCCAGCGGCAGCTGCTGCTCCAGCGGCACCCGGGAGACGGACCGGCCGCGTACCCGCAGCACGTGCGGGGACCCGGCGTCCACCGCCCGGACCCGGCCGTCGGTGGTGTCCAGCTCCAGCAGCAGCGTCGCCACGTGCCGCTCGCCCCGGTGCTGGAAGAAGATGGTGTCCGAGGCCAGCTCGGCCTGCTCGACCAGGCTGCCGCCGGAGCGGCGGGCGTTGCGCATGGCGTTGACCGTCACCGCCGTCAGCAGCGCCGCCGACAGGCCCGTGCCGGCGCCGTTGAGCACCGTCAAGGTCAGTCGATCACCGTCCACCGACCAGTCGAAGTGGTCACCGCCCACCGTGTACGCCGGCTCGAGCTGCCCGGCCAGCAGGAACGCGCCGTGTGTCACGCTGCGGCCCGGCAGCAGATCCCACTGCATCTCGGCGGCCATGCTCAGTCGCTCCCGGCGGCGGGCCCGGCGGTACCGGTCGGTCTGCCGGTCCGCCGCGCGCAGCGCCACCGCCAGCTCTCCGGCGATGTCCCGGACCGCCTCGACCGTCGCCGCAGACGGGGCGGCCGGCAGCTCCGCCAGGAACACGCCGAGACGTTCACCCCAGACCGTCAGCGGAAGGTACACCCGGCACCGGCCGTCCTCCCCGCCGTCGAGCACCGGCTGCTGGCTGCTGAAGCAGCGCTGGGCCACGCCGTGGCAGGCGAGAAAGCCGGCGTCGGGCAGCTCCGGGTCGAGCACGGGCCACAGCCCGCTGATCCGGTAGTCGGCGACGAAGACGTCCGTGCGCGACGCGCCCAACCCGGCGCGGACGGCCTGGTCGGCGACCTCGGCCAACCGGTCGGGCGCCGCCTCACGCAGCGCGCGGGCCACCGGTCCGAACGCGTCCGACATGATCCCCCTCCGACAACTCTTGCTGTACGGCAAGCATCATACGGAGGGCCGCCGCCGGCCGGCCGGCGCGGGTGCGGCAGCGGTCAGCCGGAGCGCTTGGTGGCCAGCCCGCC
Organism: Micromonospora sp. NPDC002296; assembly: GCF_040296145.1. NCBI lineage: Bacteria > Bacillati > Actinomycetota > Actinomycetes > Micromonosporales > Micromonosporaceae > Micromonospora > Micromonospora sp. NPDC002296. The sequence goes on along the minus strand of NZ_JBEOWQ010000066.1, from coordinate 6,854 downwards.
GTGGAAGGCGTCCGGCAGGTCCGCCGGCGCACCATCGGGACGCCACCGCGACACCGGGACGATCCCGTCGTCGGTCGGCGTCCAGCGGCCCAGCAGCGGGCCGAACGCCGCGGGCGGGCGCATCCGGAACTGCGGCCCCATCATGGCCAGGGCCTCCGGGTACGCCGCGAGTTCCTCACCGTCGAAGTCGACGGCGAGGAAGCTGCCGGGGGCCACCGCCGCGTACAGCTCGTCGAGGGTGTGGGCCAGCGTCGCGTCGTCGAGGAAGGCGGCCAGCCCGAGGAAGACCACCCCGACCGGACGGCGGCCCCAACCGGGTACGAAGCGGCGCAGCAACTCGGAGTCGACCGTGCCGACGTCCGTGGCGTCGCCGTAGCCGTAGCCGGCCCGGTCGCTGCCGGCCAGGATGCGCTGCCCGAGCCGGATGGTGACCGGGTCGACGTCGGTGTAGAGCACCGTCGCCTCCGGGGCGACCTCGTGCACGTTTCCCCTGGTGGGCACCCCCGCGCCGAAGACCAGGAAGCCGTCCACCCCGGCCCCGGTGATCGTCCGGACCGCCCGACCGAGGAACGCGCGCAGCTCGCGGAACAACGGCGCGCACGGGCCGTACGCCCCCTCGAAGGCCCGCGCGGCGGCCACGTCGGCCGGGAAATGGTCCTCCCCGCCGAGCCAGAAATCGATCATACGGGCGGTGCTCGGCCGGTCCACCTCTTCCATGGGCGTCGCTCCCTCCGCGAAGTTCCGGGGCAGCGTAACGACGCCCCGACCTGCGCGGTATCGCCTCGGCGACACCCGTACGGCCGGGATACTGACCGCGGAACCACGGCGGAGGAGGTACGGCGGTGAACGCGGCCAGCGGCGCGGCGGTGGTGGTCGGTGTCGACGGCTCCGAACCGGCCCAGCGGGCCGTCCGCCTCGCCGCCGGGGAGGCCGCGCGCCGGGGCCGGACCCTGCGGGTGGTGCACGGCTTCGTCTGGCCGCTGCTGCGGGTGCCGCTGGGGCCGGTGCCCGACGCGCCACCCGGCGCCGGACTGCGCGGACAGGCCGAACGCCTCGTCGCGCAGGCGGTGGCGCACGCCGAGTCGGCAGCCCCGGGGGTACGGGTCACCGGAGAGGTCATCGACGGGGAGGCGTCCGCCGTGCTGGTCGGCGAGTCGCCCACCGCCGCGCTGATCGTCCTCGGCGACCGAGGGCTGGGCGGCTTCGCCGCGCTGGCGGTCGGCTCCGTGGCGATCCAGGTCGCCGCGTACGCCGATTGCCCGGTGTTGGTCGCCCGCGGCGCGGACCGGGCCGACGGCCCGGTCGTGGTCGGGGTGGACGGCTCCGCGGCGGCCCGCGCCGCCGTCGAGTTCGCCGCCGACGAGGCGACGGACCGCGGCGTCGCCCTGCGGGCCGTGCACGCCTACCGGCACCCGGCCTCCGCCGGGCCCGGTGACATGCAGCCCCTGGTGTACGACGAGGGGCAACTGCGCGGCGAGGAGGAACGGGTGCTGGAGGCGTCGCTGGCCGGCCTCGGCGAACGCCGGCCGGCGGTGCGGGTCGAGCGGGTACTGGCCCGGGGCCGGCCCGCCGCCGCGCTGGCCGAGGCGTCCCGCGCGGCGCAGCTGCTGGTGGTCGGCTGCCGGGGACGCGGCGAGTTCACCGGTCTCCTGCTCGGCTCGGTCAGTCACGCCGTGCTGCACCGCGCCGACTGCCCGGTCGCCGTGGTCCGCGCCCCGGTGTGACACCTGCGCACCAGGCCGTCGCACGCTCCGGGCATGGGCGACGGTTGGCCCCCGTGCAGGCGGGTAGACGGCGTGACCAACGGTCACCGCGACGTCAGGAGGCGGCTATGCCAGGACCACGGCCGGGCAGCAACGCGTACGACAAGGAACGGGCGCGACTGCGCGATCTGATCGAGAATTCCGGTCGGGCGGCCGACCAGGAGGCCAACCGGGTCGCCAACCGGATCCTGCAGGAGGACCGGGGACAACGCGGCATCGTGCGGGGTGAGCGGACGTACGGCCCGAAGGGTGAGCGCGAACCGGGCGACCCGAGGTGAACGGCGCCAAACTGGTCGACGGAGCCATCGCCGGAGCGGTGGGCAGCGCCGCGCTCAACATGGTCAGCTACCTCGACATGGTGCTGCGCGCCCGACCGGCGAGCAGCACACCCGAGGAGACCGCCGGCCGGGTGGCGGGAATCGCCCACCTCGACCTGGGGCCCGAGGACCGGGCGGCCAACCGCCGCTCGGGCCTCGGGCCCCTGCTCGGGTACGGGATGGGCATCGCCGCCGGCGCCGCCTTCGCCCTGCTCGCGGGGCGGCGCACCGCGGGGCCGGTCGCGGTGGCCCTGCTCGGCGGGAGCGTGATGGCGATGTCGGACGGCTCGATGACCGCGCTGGGGGTAACTGATCCACGCCGGTGGAGCCGCACCGACTGGCTGTCGGACCTCGTGCCGCACCTGGCGTACGGGATAACGGCCGCAGCCACCTGGAACCGGCTGCGGCCGCCCTCGTCCCGAGGGTGCTAGGCGCGTTCGGCGCTCTCGTCGTCGGCCACCTGGCCGCCGGCCGGGCCGTACGGCGACACCTGGCCGCGCGGCACCGTACGGCCCCGGTCGCCCTGGGACGTGCCACGGTGGCCGGGGTGACCTGACACGCCGGGCCCCTTGGCGTCCTGCACCGCGTCGTTGCGCGCGTTGCGGCGCAACTCCGGCTGCTGAGGGTTCGTCACGGGAGTCTCCCTTCCGGGTTGGACGGCGCGGCGTGGGCCACGCCACGACCGGCTTACCCGCCGCCGTTGCCCCCATGCCGCCCCCCGGGTGGGGTGGGTGGGCGGCGCCGATCGGGGTATGCCCGGGGTGTGGCAGACGCGCGGAGGACGGTACGGGTCCTGCTGGATCGGCAGGGCCGCACGTACGCGGAGGAGGCCGGCATCCGGCTCGCCGACCGGCCCGGGCCGCTGTACCAGTTGCTGGTGCTGACCACGCTGCTGAGCACCCGGATCCGGGCGTCGGTCGCGGTGGCCGCCGCGCGGGAGCTGTTCGCCGCCGGCTACCGCACCCCGCAGGCGATGGAGGCGTCCGGCTGGCAGGACCGGGTCGACGCGTTGGGCCGGGGGCACTACCGCCGCTACGACGAGCGGACCGCCACGATGCTCGGCGCCGGCGCGCGGCTGTGCCTGGACCGGTGGCACGGCGACCTGCGCCGGCTGCACCGGGAGGCCGGCGGGGACCGGCCCGCGCTGCGACGGCTGCTCACCGAATTCCCCGGCATCGGCCCCACCGGCGCGGACATCTTCCTGCGCGAGGCGCAGCAGGTGTGGACCGACGTCCGCCCGTACGCCGACCGGCGGACGCTGGCCGGGGCGAAGCGCCTCGGCCTGCCGGCGAACCCGGACGGGCTGGCCGGGCTGGTCGGCGGCGGCGACTTCGGCCGGTTCGCCTCGGCGCTGGTCCGGGTCGCCCTCGACGAGGAGTCCGCCGGCGAGGTCACCCGCACCGCCGCCGCCCGCTGACACCCCCCGGTTCGGTGCACGCCCGCACCGGCCACCGACGCCGCGGGGTGGACGGCGGTCACTTGGCCGCGTTGTCGCCCGGCTTGGTCAGGTGCCAGGCCAGGGCGGCGGCCAGCACCGCGAGCACCACCACCCCGCCGGAGACCCCGCCGCCCTCGTCGGGGCTGCGGCCCTTGCTGCCGAAGTAGATGACCGCGAGGCCGGCGAGCACCGTCACGGCCGTCCGCATTCCTCGGTCCTTCACGCCCCGCACGGTACGGAGACGACACCGGCCCCCACTGCGGAAACGGGGACGGTTCCCCCGGACGAGGGGGGTGGCCGGCTCAGTCGGTCTCCAGGTCGTCCAACGAGATGGCGTGGGTCATCAACCAGCGGGCCAGGGCGGCCATCCCGAACAGCCACAACGGGGCCGACTCGGTGGGGCCGTTGGTGGCGAAGACGGCGAAGCGCAGGTCCGGCGCCCGGTACGCCTCGATCCGCCACCGGTGGCTCTTGTCCCGCCAGACCGCCGAAGGGTCCATGCCGCCACGCTAGGCCCCACCGGGGCCGCGTCGCGGCGGAACCCCGTCACCTTTGCCTCCGACGGCGATGACCCGCCGGAGGCGACGGTCAGACGATCATGAAGGGGCCGCGCCGTGCGGGGCGACGACCGTGCGGGCGTCGTCGGGCAGGCGACGGGTGACGCCCCGCCGGTCCAGCAGCTCCAGCAGCGGCACGGCGACCCGGCGGGTCGTGTCCAGGGCCTGCCGGGCGGCGCTGAGGGTGAACGGCTGCGGCAGCCGGGCGAGGACCCGGGCCGCGTCGTCGACCACGCCGGGCAGCAGCACCACGTTCTCCGCGAGCCGCAGCAGCGCCCCCGCGCGCACGGCCGCGCCGATCTCCCGGGGCCCGAGGCCCAGGCCGGCGAGGCGGCCCGCCTCGGGGGCCTGGAACGGACGGTCGCCGTACTCGGCGCGGACCCGGGCCACGGCCCGGGCCACCGGCTCCGGCAGCGCGTCCCCGGCGTCCTCGCCGACCCGGCCGGCGCGCACCCGCAACGGCGGGCGGACCAGAGCCTCCACCAGAGCCCGGTCGGGCAGGTCGAGACGCTGACGCAGCACGTCGACCGGGACGCCCGGCTCCAGCGGATGCGCGGCGACGTACCGGGCGGTCTCGTCGGCCAACCCGGCGGCGAGGGCCCGCCAGTGGGCGGGGTCGGCCAGCCAGTCCCCGGCGACCGGGGTGGCGGTGGCGACCGGCACCCCCATCCGGGTCAGCTCGCCCCGGCGGACCAGGAGCCGGCGACGCAACTCCCCGGCCAGGTCCGGCCGCCCGTCGAGGCCGGTGAGCACCCGGGCACGGGCGGCGGCGGCCCCCCGCCGGGTCAGCGGGGGCGGGGCCACGTCGAGGACGGTCACCCCACCGGCGACGTGGTGACGGCCGGGGTCGCGCAGCAGCGCCCGGTCGCCGACGAGCAGCGGCAGCGGGCGGACCAGCCGCAGCCGGGCGGTGTCCGGGCCGAGCGGGCGGACCCGGGCGGTGACGGCTGCGGCGCCGACGTGCAGGGTGAGGGTGGCCGGCAGGTCCGCGGCCGGGTCCCCGGCGACCCGCACGTCGAGCAGGTCGGTGCGGCGGAACCGGCCGGGGGTGAGCAGGGCGTCGCCGCGCCCCAGTCGCTCGCGGGGCACGTTACGCAGGTTCACCGCCACCCGGGCCACCGCGTCGACCCGGGCGTGGGGCGCGCCGAGGCAGTGTAGGCCACGCACCCGCACCGGCTCGCCGGTGTCGGCCAGTTCGAGGTGGTCACCGACGGACAGCCGGCCGCCGCCGAGGGTGCCGGTCACGACCGTGCCGCTGCCCCGGACGGTGAACGACCGGTCCACCCACAGCCGCACCGGGGCCTCGGCCGGCGGGTCGGGCAGCCGCGCCACGAGCCGGTCCAGGGCGTCCCGCAGCTCGGGCAGGCCGGCCCCGGTGACCGCGCTGACCGCCACGGCGTCCACGGCTCCCAGGGAGGTGGCGGCGATCTCCGCGCGGGCGTGCGCCAGCGCCGGCCCCGGATCGGCCAGGTCCGCGCGGGTCACCACCAGCAGCCCGTACGCCACCCCGAGGGCGTGCAGCGCCGCCAGGTGCTCGGCCGACTGGGGCATCCACCCCTCGTCGGCGGCGACGACCAGCAGGGCGGCCGGGGCGGGGCCGACGCCGGCGAGCATGTTCGGCACGAACCGCTCGTGGCCGGGGACGTCGACGAACGCCACGGTGCCGCCGGAGGGCAGTGTGGTCCAGGCGAAGCCGAGGTCGATGGTCATGCCCCGGCGCCGTTCCTCGGCCCACCGGTCGGGCTCCATCCCGGTCAGCGCCCGCACCAGGGTCGACTTGCCGTGGTCGACGTGCCCGGCGGTGGCCACCACCCACATGTCAGGCGTCCACGGGCACGGTGAGGACCGCCGCGCGCAGCGCGTCGTCGGCGGCGACGGGGACGCAGCGCAGATCCAGCAGCAGCCGCCCCTGGGCCACCCGGCCGAGCACCGCCGGCGTGCCGGCGCGCAGCGGCCCCGCGTACCGCTCGGGCAGGGCCAGGGCCCACGAGTCCAGCTCGACGCCCGGCGCGCCGCCCCCGCCGACCACGGCGACGGCGGGCACCACCTCGGCCTTGCAGCCGTCGGTGGCCAGCCGGTCGCGCAGCCCCTCGGTGCGCTGCCGCAGGGCCGCCGGGTCGGCATGCAACGCGGCCCGGGTGGGAGTGTCCGGGGTGTGCAGGGTCGCCGCGAGGGCGGCCAGCGTCAGCTTGTCGACCCGCAGGGCGCGGGCGAGCGGGTGCCGGCGCAGCCGCTCGACCAGGTCGGCGTCGCCGAGCAGCAGCCCGGCCTGGGGACCGCCGAGCAGCTTGTCGCCGCTGGCGGTGACCAGCTGGGCGCCGGCCCGCAGGGTGCTGGCCGCGTCCGGCTCGGCGGGCAGCAGCGGGTCCTCGGCGAGCAGCCCGGAGCCGATGTCGGCTACCACCGGCACGCCGAGGGTGGCCAGCCGGTCGACGCCGACGGCACTCGTGAACCCGGTGACCACGAAGTTCGACGGGTGGACCTTGAGCACGAAACCGGTGTCGGGGCCGATCGCGGCGGCGTAGTCGGCCAGGCTGGTGCGGTTGGTGGTGCCCACCTCGCGCAGCCGGGCGCCGGTGCTGGCCAGCAGTTCCGGCAGGCGGAAACCGTCACCGATCTCCACCAGCTCGCCCCGGCTCACCACGATCTCCCGGCCGGCGGCGAGGGCCGTGGCGGCGAGGACCAGGGCGGCGGCGCCGTTGTTGACCACGTGCACGGCACCCGCGTCGGGCACGGCGGCGGCGAGCGCGTCGAGGGCGTCCCGGCCCCGCCGGGCCCG
>NZ_JBEOWQ010000065.1:0-22181 GCF_040296145.1 Micromonospora sp. NPDC002296 | reverse complement strand
GCCCCGGGCGAGCCGGCGGGGCGGGCATGACCGGCCCGGAGGCGGTCACCGTCGGCGAGACGATGGTGGTGCTGTCGCCGGTCGACGCGACGCCGCTGGAACGCGCCGACCGGGTCCGGCTCGGCGTCGGCGGGGCGGAGTCCAACGTGGCTGCCGGACTGGCGGGCCTCGGCCACCGAGTCGCCTGGGTGAGCCGGGTCGGCGACGACCCGTTCGGCCGGATGGTGGCCCGCGAGGTCGCCGACGCGGGCGTCGACGTCGACCTGGTCGCCGTCGACCCGGACGCCCCGACCGGCGTCTACTTCAAGGATCCCCGGCCGCAGGCCACCGGCGTGCACTACTACCGGGCCGGCTCGGCCGCGTCCCGGCTGGGCCCGGAGGCGTTGGACGACCCCCGGCTGGCCGGCGCGCGGCTGCTGCACCTGTCCGGGGTGACCCCGGCGCTGTCGGAGTCCTGCCGGGCGCTGGTCTCCCACGCGGTCGACGGCCGGCCGCTCGGCGACGCGCTGGTCAGCTTCGACGTCAACCACCGGCCCGGGCTCTGGCCGGCCGACCGGGCCGCCGACGTGCTGCGCGACCTCGCCGACCGGGCCGACGTGGTGCTCGTCGGCCTGGACGAGGCCGAGCGGCTGTGGGGGAGCGCCGACCCGCAGGCCGTGCGCCGCCTGCTGCCCCACCCGAAGGTGGTGGTGGTCAAGGACGGCGCCGTGGGCGCGACCGCGCTGCCGCGTACCGGGCCGGGGGTGTTCGTGCCGGCGCTGCGGGCGCCGGTGGTCGAGCCGGTCGGCGCCGGGGACGCGTTCGCCGCCGGCTACCTCTCCGCCCTGCTGCGCGGGCTCGGCCCGACCGCCGCGCTGCGCTGCGGTCATCTCGTCGCGGTCCGGGCCCTCGCGGTGCCCGGGGACTGCGCCCCGCCGCCGGACCGGCGGGACCTCGACGCCACCGTAGCGCTGCCCCCCGACCGCTGGGCGGCGCTCGACCCGGTCGCGGCGGGCCTCGTCGACGCGGCCCCGGCCGACGGCGGGAGCGCGGCCCCGGCTGCGGCCGGCTCGGCAGCCGGGGCGGCCGGTTCGGTAGCCGTGGAGACCGACGCGGTAGCTGGGGCGGCCGGCTCGGTAGCCGTCAGGGCCGGCGTGGCCGGCTCCGGAACAGCGGGGGCCGGCGTCGCCGGCTCGGCAGTCGCGGGGATCGGCGGGGCCGGCCCCGAGAACGGAAGGAGCGGCCGGTGACGGCGCACGACTTCGGCCCGATCTTCGACAACGCGCGGGTCATGGTGATCCTGCGGGACCTGCCGCCGCAGGAGACGGTCCGGCTCGCGAACCGGGCCTGGGACCTCGGCATCGACGTGGTGGAGGTGCCGGTGCGCACCCCCGAGGCGATGGAGGCGCTGCGCGTCGCCGTGGCCGCCGGCCGGGACCGGGACCGGATCGTCGGCGCGGGCACCGTGTTCGACCCGGCGCAGGTGCGGCAGGCGGCCGGTGCGGGGGCCGCGTTCACCGTCGCGCCCGGGCTCGACCTCGCGGTGGCCGATGCCGCGCTCAGCCACGGGATTCCCCACCTGCCGGGGGTGGCCACCCCGACCGAGGCCCAGCGGGCCCGCGACCACGGGCTGGTCTGGCTCAAGGCGTTCCCGGCGGTCAGCCTCGGGCCGCAGTGGTTCAAGGCGGTCGCCGGGCCCCTGCCCGAGCTGCGGTTCGTCGCCACCGGTGGGATCGACGCGGGCAACGCGGCCGGCTTCCTGGCCGCCGGGGTCAGGGTGGTGGCCGTCGGGTCCGCGCTGTCCGACCCCGCCCAGATCGACCGCCTCGCCGAGCTGGCCCGGGGCGGCCGGGAGACCGCCGTCGGCCCCGGCTGACCCGGGCTCAGCCGGGGGCGGGGCCGGTGCTGCCCCGGCGGACCAGTTCCGCCGGCAGCGTCTCGACGCGGGGCCGGCCGCCGGCCGGGTCGAGGGCCAGGGTCATCGCCCGGACGCCCAGCTCGACCAGGGGCAGCCGCACCGTGGTCAGCGCCGGGGTGACGTCGCCGGCGATCGGCATGTCGTCGAAGCCGAGGACGGAGACGTCCCGGGGCACCCGGACGCCGCGCGAGCGCAGCAGGGCGAGCGCGCCGACGGCCATCGAGTCGTTGAGCGCCACCAGCGCGGTGAGGCCGGGGGTCGTGTCCAGCAGGTCGGCCGTGGCCCGGGCCCCACCGTCGCGGTCGAAGTCGGCGTAGCGGATCCGCTCCTCCGGCAACTCCACACCCTCCCCGGCGAGCGCCCGGCGCAACCCGGTGAGCCGGTCGGTGATGGTGGTCAGGATCCGGGGGCCGGCGACCACCCCGATCTCCCGGTGCCCGAGGCGCAGCAGCTCCCGGCCGATCAACTCGCCGCCGGCGTCGTTTGCCGGCATCACCGCGTCGCCGAAGTGGTCGTGCCGGCCGATCACCGCGACCCGCCCGCCCGTCGCCTCGTACGCGGCCAGCTTCTCGTTGAGCAGGGCGGTGAACGCGGCGTCGTGGTAGCCGGAGCCGGCCAGCACGATCGCGGCGACCTGCTGGCCGCGCAGCAGCTCGACGTACTCCAGCTCGCGGACCGGGTCGCGGTAGCTGTTGCAGATGATCAGCAGCCGGCCCCGCTCGATGGCCACCCGTTGCAGCCCCCGGGTCACCTCGGCGAAGTACGGGTCCGAGACGTCGTGCACGACGACGCCGACCACGCTGCGCTGCGGCCGGGCCAGCAACTGGGCGTGCGCGTTCGGCACGTACCGCAGGTCGGCGACGGCGCTCAGCACGCGTTCGCGCAGTTCCTCGGCGACCGGCTTGCTGCTGCCGTTGATCACCCGCGACGCCGTCGCGGGGGAGACTCCCGCCCGTCGTGCGACATCGGCCAGCGTCGCCATCCGCCGCCCCCTGGTGGTCCTCCCGAGCGGTCCCGCCCCGCACGGTCGCGGACAGGTTACCGCAGTGACACGGAAAGCTCTTGCCCTGCGAGGCGGCCCGCCCCTACGCTCCCAGGAAAGCGCTTGCCCGGCGCGCTGGTGATCCCTGCCCGCCGCGCGGGCGCCGGCCCGAGGAGAGGGAAGAAAACATGCGCAGGCCGATCGGCATCATCGTCAACGGCGTCACCGGCCGGATGGGCTACCGCCAGCACCTCGTCCGTTCGCTGCTCGCCATCCGGGAGCAGGGCGGGGTGCCGCTGACGGACGGCACCCGGATCTGGCCCGAGCTGGTCCTCGTCGGACGCAACGAGAACCGGCTGCGCGACATCGCCGAGCGGCACGGGCTGACCGACTGGACCACCGACCTGACCGCCGCGCTCGCCCGCGACGACATCGAGATCTACTTCGACGCCCAGCTCACCCAGCAGCGGGAGAAGGCCGTCCGCCAGGCGATCGACGCAGGCAGGCACGTCTACACCGAGAAGCCCCTCGCGGAGGACAGCACCGCCGCGATGGAGCTGGCCCGGGCCGCCGAGGCCGCGAACGTGCGTACCGGCGTCGTGCAGGACAAGCTCTTCCTGCCCGGCCTGCGCAAGCTCAAGCGGCTGATCGACGGCGGCTTCTTCGGCCGCATCCTCTCCGTGCGCGGCGAGTTCGGTTACTGGGTCTTCGAGGGCGACTGGCAGCCCGCCCAGCGCCCGTCCTGGAACTACCGGGCCGAGGACGGCGGCGGGATCGTGATGGACATGTTCCCGCACTGGCACTACGTGCTGGAGGAGCTGTTCGCCCCGGTCCGCGCGGTCACCTGCGTCACCGCCACGCACATCCCGCGCCGCGTCGACGAGGCCGGGCGGCCCTACCCGGCCACCGCCGACGACGCCGCGTACGGCATCTTCGAGCTCGACGGCGGGATCATCGCCCAGCTCAACTCCTCCTGGACCGTCCGGGTGAACCGGGACGAGCTGGTCGAGTTCCAGGTGGACGGCACCGAGGGCAGCGCGGTCGCCGGGCTGCGCGACTGCCGCGTCCAGCACCGGTCGGTCACCCCGAAGCCGGTCTGGAACCCGGACCTGCCCTCCGGCGAGGACTTCCGCTCGCAGTGGACCGAGGTGCCCGACAACGACGAGTTCGACAACGGGTTCAAGGTGCAGTGGGAGGCGTTCCTGCGGCACGTGGTGGCCGGCGAGCCGTTCCCGTGGGACTTCCTGGCCGGTGCCCGCGGCGTGCAGCTCGCCGAGCTGGGCCTGCGCTCCGCCCGCGAGCACTGCCGCGTCGAGGTCCCGGAGCTGAGCCGTTGAGGACCGAAATCACCCTCCCCGACGGTACCCGGCACCGGCTCTCCGGCGCCGGCGGCTTCGCCCGCCCCGACGCCCCGGCCATCTCCCGGACCGCGTACGCCGCCGCGCACGTGGTCGCCGACCCGCGCGCCGAGAACGTCCCCGGCGCCCCGGCCGCCGTCGACTGGGAGCGCACCCTGGCCTTCCGTCACCACCTGTGGTCGTACGGGCTCGGCGTGGCCGAGGCGATGGACACCGCGCAGCGCGGCATGGGGCTGGATTACCCGGCCACCCGGGAGCTGATCCGGCGCAGCGCCGCCGAGGCCCACGCGTCCGGCGGGCGGATCGTCGCCGGGGTCGCCACCGACCAGCTCCCCGTCGGCCCGGCGAGCATCGAGCGGATTCGCGACGCGTACGCCGAGCAGCTCACCGAGGTCCTGGCCGCCGGGGCCCGGCCGGTGCTGATGTGCAGCCGGCACCTGGCCGCCGCCGCCCGTGGCCCCGAGGACTACCAACGGGTGTACGCCCACCTGCTGGCCACCGCCGACCAGCCGGTGGTGCTGCACTGGCTCGGCGACATGTTCGACCCGGCGCTGACCGGCTACTGGGGCTCGACCGACCTGGACCTCGCGGCCGACGCGGTGCTGGACCTGGTCTCCGACCACGCCGGGAAGGTGGACGGGATCAAGGTGTCGCTGCTCGACGCCGACCGGGAGGTGGCACTGCGCCGCCGGCTACCCGCCGGGGTGCGCCTCTACACCGGCGACGACTTCCACTACCCGGAACTGATCCGCGGCGACGAGGCCGGCCACTCCGACGCCCTGCTCGGCGTGTTCGCCGCGATCGCCCCGGCCGCCGCCGCCGCGCTGGCCGCCCTCGACCGGGGCGACCTGACCGCGTACGACGAGATCCTCGCCCCCACGGTGCCGCTGGCCCGGCACCTGTTCGCGGCGCCGACCTGGCACTACAAGACCGGCATCGTCTTCCTGGCCTGGCTGACCGGCCACCAGGACCACTTCACCATGGTCGGCGGCCAGCAGGCCGGCCGGTCGCCGGCCCACCTGGCCCGGCTGCTCACCCTCGCCGACGCCGCCGGGCTGCTGCCCGACGCGGAGCTGGCCGCCACCCGCGCCCGGGCCTACCTCACCGTCGCCGGGGTGGCCCGGTGACCGCCGCCGACGAGCCGGCGATGACCGCCCCCGCCGGAGGCCGGCTGGCCCGGTTCTCGTTCAACCAGGCCACCGCCACCGGCTGGGGGCTGGCGGAGCTGGTCGGCGGCTGCGTGGCCGCCGGGGTCCCGGCCGTCGGGCTGTGGCGGGAGCCGGTGCGGCAGTACGGGCTGGCCAGAACCGCCCGGCTGGTCCGCGACGCGGGGCTGAGGGTCACCTCGCTGTGCCGGGGCGGGTTCTTCACCGCCGACGACTGGCGTGACGAGAACCTGCGGGCGATCGAGGAGGCCGCCACCCTCGGCACCGCCGAACTGGTGCTCGTCTCCGGCGGGCTGCCGGCCGGCAGCCGGGACGTCGACGGGGCCCGGGAGCGGGTCGCCGACGCCATCGGCGAGCTGGCCCCGCACGCCGCCGCGGCCGGGGTTCGGCTGGCCATCGAGCCGCTGCACCCGATGTTCTGCGCGGACCGGTGCGTCATCGCCACCCTGGGCCAGGCCCTCGACATCGCCGAACGGTTCGACCCGGGCACCGTCGGGGTGGTCGTCGACACGTACCACCTGTGGTGGGACGACACCGTGTACCGGCAGATCGCCCGCGCCGGGGACCGGATCGCCGCCTTCCAGGTGGCGGACTGGGTCACCCCGCTGCCCGAGGGCGTGCTGCTCGGACGGGCGCTGCCGGGGGAGGGCTGCATCGATCTGCGCCGGTTCCGGGACGCCGTCGACGCCGCCGGCTACCGGGGCGCGATCGAGGTGGAGGTCTTCCACGCCGACCTGTGGTCCCGGCCCGGCCCGGACATCCTCGCCGCAGCGATCACGGCCCACCTGACCCACGTCGCCTGAGTCGGGTCACCACGGTCCATGGACCTAGGGTGGCGGGGTGATCGACATCGCCAGCGTGCTGCTCGTCGACCGGGCCGGACGGATTCTGCTGCAGCTTCGCGACGCGTACGCGCCGCGCCACCCGAACGTCTGGGGGCTTCCGGGCGGGCACCGGGAGCCGGGGGAGACGGTCGACCAGACCGCCCTGCGGGAGCTGCGGGAGGAGACCGCGCTGACGCCCGACGCCGGCCTGCGACCCTTCGGCACCCCGCAGGTGCCGGAGGTAAATCGGATGAAGCACTACTATTGGGGCGGCACGAGCGCCCGTCAGGAGGACGTGGTGCTCGGCGAGGGGGCCGCGATCGTCTTCGTCCCGCCCGACGAGCTGTTCGACGGCCGGCCCTACATGCCCGGCACCGCCGAGGTGCTGGCCCGCTTCCTCGCGGCCCCCGAGTACGCCGAGGCGCGCAGGGCGGCGGGCGGGTAGCGGCGCGGCGCTGCCTCCCCGGTCCGGCCGGCGCCGCCCCGGATCGGGCTGGGCCGTCACCGGGCGGGCCCGCGGCGGCGGCGGCCCCGGCCGGGGCCGCCGCGCCCGCCGGGAAGCACTACGGGCGGGGCGGCGGCGCGACGGTGAGGAGACGGCGATGGCCCGGTGGGGGTGGTTGCGGCAGGCGGCCGGCCGGTTGCGACGGGGCTGGGTGGTGGTGGCGGAGGGCACCCTGGCGGCCACCCTGTCCTGGCTGCTGGCGAGCTGGCTGCTGGGGCACTCGCGGCCGTTCTTCGCCCCGGCCGCCGCGCTGATCGTCCTCGGTCAGGCCCGGGGGCACCGGACGCGCCGGGCGCTGGAGGTGCTGTTCGGTGTCGCCGCCGGGGTGCTCGTCGCCGACGTGCTGGTGCGGGCCCTCGGCCCCGGCAGAAGCTGGACGGTCTTCGTCGTCATCCTGACCACCATCGTGCTGGCCGTGGCGTTCGGCGCGGGGCGCGTCACCGTGGAGCAGGCCGCCGTCTCGGCCCTCTACGTGGTGGTGGTCTCCCCGCCCACCGAGTCGCTGGTGCCGTTCCGCTTCGTCGACGCGCTCATCGGCGGCGCGGTGGCCCTCGTCACCAGCCAACTCGTCGGTGCCCGGCACCCGCTCGTCCCGCTGGCCGCCGAGTTCCGGCGGACCTTCGGCGACCTCGCCGGGCTGCTCGGCGAGGTCGCCGACGCGCTCGACGCCCACGACGAGGCCGCCGCCCTGGCCACCTTCGACCGGGCCAGGGGAATGGACGCCGCGGTGCAGCGGCTGCGCGCCGGGGTGCGCGCCGCCGGCGAGGCGCTGACCCTGCGGGTGCGCCGCCGCGGGAGCATCAGCCGGCTGCGCTCGGTCGACGCGTCCATCGGGCAGATCGACTCCGTCGTTCGCAACGTGCGGGTCCTGGCCCGGGCCGGGGTGAACCTCACCCGGCTGCCCACCCCCGCCTCCGACGGCCTCGGTGCCGCGATCCGGTCCATGGCCGACGCGGTGCACGCCGCCGGGGAGGCGTTGGCCGCCGACCTGGACGGCCGGGAGGACGCCGCCGACGGGGACGCCGCCCGCGCCGAGACCGCCGCGCTGGAGGCGGTCCGGGGCGCCGGCCGCCTGTTCACCCCGGGCGGCACCCTGCCGCTGGCCATGATCGTCGGGCATCTGCGGACCACCGCCATCGACCTGCTGCGGGGGATCGGGGCGGACGACGCCACCCTCGGCCGGATCGACGAGGCGCTCGGCGTCCCGGCGGTGTGACCCCCGCGTCGGCCCGGGTGGGTCGCACCTTCCCACCGCCCGGTCCGCCGATCCGGCTACGGGTAAGGGGCGGGCCGGTGGTCGGTGCTGTCGCATCGGAGTGTCCAATGGTGGGACCACACTGCCCCGCCGGAGAGGAAACCACCCCGTGAGCAGCACCGCCGACGCCTCGACCGCCGATCGGGGTAACGCGCCGGCCGGCGTACCACGCGCGGTCCTGGCCGCCCGCAACGGCGTGGCGGCCGTGTTCGCCCTCAACGGCCTCGCGATCGCCTCCTGGTTCTCCCGGGTGCCGGCGGTCCGCGAGACGCTGGGCCTCAGCGCCGGGCAACTCGGGCTGCTGCTGCTCGCCATGTCCGTCGGCGCGCTGCTGGCGATGCCGACCGCCGGGCTGGTCACCCAGCGCCTCGGCGCGGCCCGCACGGTGGCGGCCAGCGTCCTGCTGGTGGCGGGCGGCATGACGGTGGCCGGGATGTCCGCCGGGTTCGCCGGGTTCCTGCCCGGCGTCGCCGTCGGCCTGTTCCTGTTCGGCTACGGCTCCGGCACCTGCGACGTGGCGATGAACATCGAGGGCACGGCCGTCGAACGGCGGCTGGGCCGGACGATCCTGCCCCGGTTCCACGCCGCGTGGAGCCTCGGCTCGGTGGCCGGCGCGGGACTCGGCGCGGCGGCGGCCCAGGCCCGAGTGCCGATCGCCGCGCACCTGACCGTGCTGGCGGCGGTCGTGCTCGCCGGCACGCTGCTCGGGGCCCGGGCCTTTCTGGCGGCCCGCGCCGCCGACCCGGCGTCCGCCCGGGACGACGCTGCCGCGCGCCGTGGCTCGCTGCTCGCCGCCTGGCGGGAGCCGCGCACCCTGCTCATCGGCCTGCTGGTGCTGGTGATGGCGTTCACCGAGGGCAGCGCCAACGACTGGCTCGCGGTGGCGTTCGTCGACGGGTACGGGCTGAGCGAGGCCGCCGGCGCCGCCGTCTTCGGCGTCTTCGTGGTCGGCATGACCGTCGGTCGCACCGCCGGCACGGTGGCGCTCGACCGTTGGGGCCGCGTGCCGGTGCTGCTCGCCACGATCCTGTGCGCCGGGGTCGGCGCCACCCTCGCGGTGCTGGCCGGCTCCGGGCCGATCGCGATCGCCGGGGTCGCGCTGTGGGGGCTCGGCGCGTCGCTCGGCTTCCCGGTGGGGCTGAGCGCCGCCGCGGACGACGAGGACCGGGCGCCGGCCCGCGTCAGCGTCGTCGGGGTGATCGGCTACTCCGCGTTCCTCGGCGGTCCGCCGCTGCTGGGTCTGCTCGGCGACGAGGTGGGCACGCTGCGCGCCCTGATCGTGGTGCCGCTCCTGCTGCTGCCCGCCCTGGCCCTGGTCCCGGTGATCCGGCCGCTGGCCGGCTCCCGGCTCACCCGCTGACCCACCCCGCTCGGCGCCCCGTGGTCAGGTTCCTCTCACCCCGCGCCCAGCGGGATGCCAGGCGGGGGTGCTCCACTGGTGGGACGCTGAGGAGAGGAGCCGGGCATGGGCTGGTTCAGCCGGCGACGGCGCGCCGCCGACGGGATCCCGACGAAACTCGACCGGGAGGCGACGCCCGACGACCTCGCCGCCCTGGAGGCGTTCGTGGCGAGCCGCCGGGGTGTGGAGTTCTACCTCGAGCCGGAGACCACCGCGACCGACACCACCGTGGTGGCGATCGCCCACGACGGGGAGTGGATCCGGCGGCGGACCGGTTCGCCCCGGGCCGCCGCGAAGATCGCCCAACGGCACGCGGTGCCCCTGTACGAGGCCGCGCGCACCGGGTACCCGGAGCGGATGCGGGCCTGGAACCGGGCGCACCCGGAGCGCCGGGCGCACTGACCCCGGGCAGACGGCGTCGCCCGCACGAGCCACCGGGACCGGGTCACCCGCTCAGCGCGCGGGTCACCGCGTAGCCGAGCGACGCCGCGGCCAGCCCGGCGGCCACGCTGGTCAGCGCGTTGGCCAGGGCGGTCCACGGGGACCCGTCGCGGGCCAGCCGCAGCGTCTCGTAGCCGAAGGTCGAGTAGGTGGTCAGCGCACCGCAGAAGCCGGTGCCGAGCAGCGCGGCGACGGCCGGCCCGACCGGCGCGGCGACCAGGGCTCCGAGCAGCAGGGAGCCGAGCACGTTCACGGTCAGGGTGCCCCACGGGAACGACGAGCGGTGCCGGGACTGCACGGCCCGGTCGGTGAGGTAGCGCAGCGGCGCCCCGACGGCCGCGCCGAGGGCGATCAGCAGGACCGTCATCGGGCCTCCCGATCCTCGTCGGCCCGGCCTGTCGGGGCCGGCCCGTCCGCCGCCCGGGTTCCGCCCGGGCCCGGCAGGCCGCCGCCCGCCGCTGCCGGCCGGGCCGCGCGGCGCAGGAACCGGCCGGCGGCGGCGTCGCCGAGCCACACCGCGACCAGCGCCCCCACCAGGGTGGCGACGAGGTACGCCAGCGCGGTGCCGGCCGCCCCGGCGGCCACCGCCAGCCGCACGTCCACCGCGTACGTGGAGAAGGTGGTGAACCCGCCCAGCACGCCGACGCCGAGGAAGGGCCGGGTGAGCGGCCGGGTCCGCCCGGCGGCGACCATCGCCATCAGCGCCCCGATCAGCAGGCATCCGGTCACGTTGACGGCGAACGTCGCCCACGGGAAGCCGGTGGGCCGGTGCGGGACGGCGGCCTGGAGCCCCGCGCGGGCCAGCGCGCCGAGGACGCCCCCGGCCGCGATCACGCCGAGCACCGCCGCCGGGTGCGCCCGCAGTTCGCCCCGGTCCCCGGGTACGCGCAGGTCGACGTCGGGGTCGACCCGGCGCGGGTCCGCTCCGGTCACCTCGCCCTCCCACCGCACGCCCGCCGTCGGCCGGGAACCCGTCGGCGCGCGTCCTCGCGGCTGCCCGGCGGGCGGCACCCTCGTGTCTTCGCCCGGAGGAGCCTACCGTCGGCGGCCCCCCCGGTCACCGCGACGCAGGCGGCGGGGTCCGGTCAGCGGACGGCGGCCACCGCCGCGTCGGCACCGCCCCGCCACAGCGTGCCGACCTCGGTGAAGCCGGCGGCGGCCAGCGTGTCGAGGTGCCAGGAGACCGGAGGGTTCCACTCGGGACTGTGCCCGGTCGGGTAGATCTCGTGGCGCTGCGCGACCAGTGGGCCGAGCACCGGGTCCGCGCCGGCCCGCTCCCACCAGTCGGGCCAGGACAGGGCCGCCCCGGCGGCGTACCGGGTGGCCCGGCGCTCGCGGGCCCGGGTGGTCAGCCGGTCGGTCAGCCCCGGCAGCGCGTCGTCGGGCATCCGGTCGGCGTTGACGAGGAGACCACCCGGACGTAGCAGGCCCCGGATCTCACCGTAGAGGGCGGTGAGCCGGTCGGCCGGCAGCCAGTGCAGGGCGGTGGCGGTGAGCACCGCGTCGTAGTCGCGGTGCGGCAGCCGATCGGCCCAGTCGGGGCGACCCAGGTCGGCGACCAGCACGGTGGCCCGGTCGCGCAGCGACGCCTCGGCCAGGGCCAGCAACGCCGGGTCGAGGTCGACCAGGGTCACCTCGGCCCGGGGGAAGCGGGCCAGCGCCCGCAGGGAGATGGTGCCGGTGCCCCCGGCGAGGTCGAGCAGGCGGGGGGCGTCCCCGTCGACGACCGCGTCGACGGCGTCGAGCATGGCGGCGAGGCGCGCCTCCCGGTCCGGCATGAACGCCTCCTGCTGCCGGTCCCAGCTTTCCTGCCAGGCGGTCGCCGTGCCGACGAGCGGATCGGCCGCCTCGGTGATGTAAGGAGTCATGGCGCTCAGGTTAGTTACATCTCCGACGCGGGTCCAGACCTTGTTGCAAAGTATTGGCAATTGCGGGATAGTGGCAGTGCGATGATCGCCGGATGGCCGGCGTGGGCGTCCCGGGTGGTGGGTGGTTCCATCCCCGCCCGGGAGGTCGCCCCCGTCCCGCCCGCCCCCCGTCCCGCCAGGTTGCCCCCTTCGCCGGCGGCTCGACCCCGGGAACCCGTGACCCACGTCGCTCCCGACGGTGGTTGACCTCAATGCCGCTTCATGTCCGAACCTGGGTGGTGAGGGCGAGCCACGCGGAGGTACGGCATGAGAGTGATCGAGGTGACCCGGTTCGGTGGACCGGAGGTGCTGGCGCTGACCGAGGTGCCGGACCCGTCGCCGGGCCCGGGCGAGGCGGTGATCGAGGTGGCCTACGCCAACGTGCTGTGGATCGACACGGCGATCCGTGCGGGCCGGGCCGGGGCGTGGTTCCCGGACCGGCCCCCGTACCGGCCCGGCTCGGGGGTGGCCGGGACGGTCGCCACGGTGGGTGCCGGCGTCGATCCCGCCTGGGTCGGCCGGCGGGTGGTCACGCGGACCGGGCCGGGAGGCGGCTACCTGGACCGGGCCCTGGTGCCGGTCGACGACCTCTTCGCCGTGCCTCCGACGGTGTCGCTGCGCGACGCCGCCGCCCTGCTGACCGACGGACTCACCGCGTTCGCCGTGCTCGACCTGGTCGGCGGCGTCCGGGCCGGCGAGCGGGTGCTGGTCACCGCCGCCGCCGGGGGAGCGGGCGCGGTGCTGCTCCAGGCGGCACAAGCCGGGGGCGCCCGGGTGGTCGGGGCGGCGCGCGGCGCGACCAAGCGGGACGCGCTGCGCCGGCTCGGCGCCGAGGAGACCGTGGACTACTCGGCCCCGGACTGGACCGATCGGGTACGCGCCGTTCTCGGCGGCGTCGACGTCCTCCTCGACGGCGCCGGCGGGGCGTACGGCCGGGCCGCGTTCGACCTGGTCGTGTCCGGCGGCCGGACGTGTGCGTACGGCGCTCCGGCCGGCGGCTTCGCCGTGCCGGACCCCGCGTCGGCCCGTGACCGGGGCGTGGCGGTCACCGGCATCGGGGACCTGCGGGCCCTCACGGTGCAGGCCCGACGGCGTCACCTGCTGGCGGCGCTGGACGCCGTCGCAGCCGGCCGGGTGGTGCCGTTGGTGGGGCAGACGTTCCCGCTGGACCGCGCCGCCGACGCGCACCGGGCCATCGAGGACCGCGAGACGGTCGGCAAGACGCTGCTTTCCGTCTGACCCGGACGGACCAGGGCCGGCCGGGGACCGACGCCCCGGCCGGCCGCCGGTCAGCGGCCCGGGTCGGCCGGGGTCGGCGCGACGGGGTCGGCGACCACCGGGGCCGCACCGGCCGCACCGGCCGGCCCGGCCGGGGCCGGGATCCGGGCCGGGTCGGCCGGAGGTGGGATCCGGGCCGGGTCGGCCGGGTCCGGGGTCGGGGCCGGCCGGGCGGCCAGGCCGCCGAGCAGGGCGCCGAGGAGCGCGGCGAGGGTGACGACGCCGGCGGTCACCTCCGGCGTCCAGCCGATCCCGGCGGCCGGCGCGAGCCCTGCCAGGTGCCCGGCGACCACCAGCCCGGCGACCAGGGCGCCGGCGATCGGCAGTCGCAGTGCGGCGTCCCGCCCACGGATCGCGTCCAGCCGGAGCAGCAGCACGTCGGCGAGGCCGGCGCCGCAGACCGCCCCGAGGGCGGCCCACGCCTGCGGTGTCGGGAACTCGTGCATCACCATGTCGAACAGCGCCACCCCGGCCACCAGGGTGGCCGCCACCCCCGGAGTGGCCCGCCTCCGGTGGGCGAGCAGGAACGGCCCGACCAGCACCAGCGTGGTGATCAGGTACGCGTCGACGCCGAGGATCGCCGCCTGCTGCGTCCCGACGGCGCCGAGCGCGCGGGTCGGCGCCAGGGTGAGGAACGCCGACGCGTAGGTGAGCAGGATCGACGGTGCCATCACGCCCAGGGCCAGGGACGCCACCCCCGTCGCCGATCGTCCGCCGCGCTCACCGCTGGCCCACCAGGACCGCAGCGGGCTGGTCAGCAGCAGCACCGCCGAGGCGTCCAGCAGCAGGTGGCTCGGGCTGAACTCCGCGTCCAGGCCCACCTCGACCCCGAGGATCTCGTGCCAGGCCATGTCGGCCAGGCCGGCGAGCAGGAAGGCCACCGCCCCGATCGCCCCGACCCGGTAACCGGCCGGGAAGGCGTCCCGCCACCACCGGGGCGCGGCGTCGCGCCGCTGGTACGCCAGCCAGAACGTCCACGCCGCGGTGGCGACGAAGCCCGCGTAGAGCAGGCCGTGCCACGGGGTGAAGAACCCCTCGATGGTCTCGACGATGTTGCTGTGTGCCCAGCCGTCCGACATCGCCCCGGCCGTCAGGCACGCGCCGAGCAGGACGGTGACCAGGTCCTCCCGGCGGGTGGCCGGCGGTACCCGGGGGACCGTCGCCGGGGTGGACGGGGATGTCTCGTGGCGGACTCCGCTGCTCGTCATCGGTGGCCCTCTCGAAGGTCGGCGACTCCATGTCATTGTGCGACTCCGTTGTGTGATGGCGTGGGACCGTCGAGGTGCCCGCGCGCCGGGCGAGTCGCCCCGCCTCCACCTGGTGGAACAGGCCCGGTGCGGGGCGCGCCGTACGCGGGTCTGTCGGGCGTCGGCGGATTCCGCCCACCGTCGGCGGATGTCGGACCCCCGCGCCACGATGGCGGGATGAGTCAGATTGCGCTGTTCCACTCCGTCTACGGCCTGCGCCCGGCCGTGCTCGCCGCCGCCGACCGGCTCCGCGCGGCCGGGCACCAGGTCGTCACCCCCGACCTGTACGGGGAGCCCGCCGCCGACACCGTCGAGGCGGGGTTCGCCCTGCTCGACAAGATCGGCAAGCGGACCGTGCTCGACCGGGCCCGGGCCGCCGTGGCCGATCTGCCGCCCGACACGGTCCTGGCCGGCTTCTCCTTCGGCGTCTGGGTGGCCGCCGAGCTGCTCGCCGAGCGCCCCGACGCCGCCGCCCTGCTCCTGCTGCACGGCATCGCCGGCCCGCCGGAGACGGTCCGGCCGGGCCTGCCGGTGCAACTGCACCTCGCCGACCCCGACGAGTACGAGCCGCAGGACGAGGTCGACGCGTGGCAGCGGGCGATGACCGCCGCGGGCGCCGACCTGTCGGTGTACCGCTACCCGGGCCCGGGTCACCTCTTCACCGACCCGGATGTCCCTGATCACGACCCGACCGCCGCCGAGCTGACCTGGGAACGCGTGCTCGCCCTCCTCGACGGCCGCGGACGGCGCACGCCCGGCTGACCCCCCACCCCACCCGATCTGCGTCGGTTTGTCAGGCGGCCACGGCCAGCCGGGCCGGGCGGTCGGCCTCCGTCAGGCCCGTCGCCCCGACCGCCGCGATCCGGCTCACGGTTCGACCCGGCGGCCGAACCCCGCCCGCCCACCCGGTCGCCGCCCGGCGCGTCGTCCCCTGGCCCGTCCGGGGGCGGGCCGTCGTGCCCGGGCGCGCCCCGGCTGCCGTCGCCGTGCCGGCTGCCGTTCGGCCGGCCGACGTGCGCTCGGGGGCGACCGGCGCCGCCGTCGCGACCGCCGGTGCGCCGGTCGCCGTGCCGCCCGGTGCCGGCCGGTCGCCCGGTCCGGCCCCGGTTTCCTCGGTGCTCCCCGTCGGGCCCACCGACCTGACCGCCCCGTCGGATGCCGGTGGCGGCGCTGCCCGCTCGGGTAGGCGGACGACCGGCGCCGGTCGGGCATCGGGCCCGGCGGCGCCGTCGGGCCCGGGTCGGGCCGCGCCGCTGTCTCCCGGCCCGCGCCGGACCTCCCACGCCGGCCCGCCGGCCGGCCTCGCAGGGACGCCCGACGGGCGGGAGTCGGGTGCGGAAGCACGGGCGACCGCGAGCCGCAGGACCCCCGCCGTTGCGGGCGGGCCGGTGAGCGTGGGGCGTGGTTCCTCGGGCGGAACGGCGGTCGTGGGGCGTGGTCTCCCGGGCGGGCCGGTGCGCGTGGCGCGTGGCGCAACCAGGGCCTGACCGGCGGTCTTGGGGTGGCCAGCCACGGCGGGTCCGGGCAGCGCGGTCAGGACCGGCCGGGTGGCCGGCGACCGCCCCGTCCGCACCGGCGGGCCACCCCGAGGGCGGGGCAGGGGCGCGTCGATCGGGTAGCGCAGGTCCGCGCCGGCCGGTCGCGCCGGGTCCGCCGGGAGACCCATGGCAGCGCTGATCGGCAGCGTCGGGTGACCCAGGGCAGCGCTGATCGGCGGCGTCGCCAGATGCGGGTCGACCGGGGCCCCCGGGTCGGCCCGCCGAGCGATCTCGGTCCGTACCGACCGGGGCAGCCGGTCGTGCGCGACCCGGCGCAGCGCCGGATCGGCGACGCGGTAGCCGTCCCCGGCCGCGCGCCGCAGCAGGCCGCGTCCGGCGAGCCGGCGCAGGACCGGCTCGGCCCGCCCCGGCGCCCAGCCGAACGCCCGGTCCACCGTCGCGGCGGGGACCGACGGCCCGAGCGCGGCGACCACCATCGTCGCGGCGCGCTCCGCGCCGCCGCAGGCATCCAGCCGGGCAGCGGCGCTCGCGCGCACCCGGTCCGGCAGCGCCGCCGCCGGGTCCGTCCCCTCGGGGATCCGCCGCGCGTACGCCTCGGCGGTCCCGGGCAGGCCGCCGACCAGGGGCAGCAGGCGCGCCGCCAGCGCCGTCGGCTGACCGGCCCGGGCGAGCAGTTGACGCAGCAGCCGCCCGGTCTCCACCTGGGACAGCGGCGGCAGTGGCACCTCGGCGCGCCGGACGTCCGGCCCCGGCCGGGTGTCGGCCCACTCGGGACGGTGGGTGGTCACCACCGCCAACGGCAGTCGCCGCACGACGGCCGCCGCGACCAGGCCGCGCAGGAACCGGGTCACCGCCGGGGCGGCGCGGTCCAGGTCGTCCACCGCCACCACCAGGGGCTGCACGGCGGCCTGACGCAGCAGCAGCCGCTGCCAGACCACCGCGCCGGCCGGGAACGATCCGTCCAGCAGCCCCTCCAGGGCGACGGCCGTGGACAACGCCCGTACCGGCGGCACCAGGCCGTCCGCCGCCGCCAGCAGCCGTCGGCGGACGGTCGCCGGTGGGTCCTCGGCGCGTACGTCGGCGAACGCGCGCAGCAGGTCGGCCACGGGGCCCACCGGCCGCTCCGGGTACGGCGGGCAGGCGGCCACGCACCAGCGCACCGGGGTCCCGTCGGAGGCGTCGACGGCCCGGCGCAGCTCGTGCAGCATCCGGCTGCGCCCGCTGCCGGCCGGCCCGACCAGCGACACCCAGCGGGGGCTGTGCCCGCGTACCGCCCGCAGCACCTGGTCCCGCGCGCCTGCCAGCTGGCGGCGGCGGCCGATCAGCCGGCCGTGGTGGCCGGCCGGCTCGGGACGGTCCACGCCGGCGGCGATCGAGACGTCCATCGGCAGTGGCTTGCCGGCGACGGTCAGCGGGGGGAGCGCGCGGTGGACGATCAGGGTGGCGGTGGCACGGCGGGTGGCCGCGCAGACGACGACGGCGCCGGGCGGGGCGTGCTCCTGCAGGCGGGCGGCGGCGGTGATCACCGCACCGCTGGCCATGCCGTGCGCGCCGTCGCGCAACGCGGCGACGTCCACCAGTGCCTCGCCGGTGGCGACCCCGACCCGGGTACGCAGGGCTGCGACGCCGGGCAGCGTCCGTCCGTCCAGCGCGCGCTGGATTTCCAGCCCGGCTCGCACCGCCCGGTACGCGTCGAAGCCGTCGGACTCCCGGGCACCGAACAGGGCCATCACGGCGTCGCCGACGTACTTCTCGACCACGCCGCCCCACCGGACCAGCACCTCGGCGACGGTGTCGAAGTACGCACGTTGCAGCGCCCGGACATCCTCCGGGTCGAGCCGGTCGACCAGCGCGGTCGAGCCGACGATGTCGGCGAAGAGCACGCTGACCGTCCGCCGCTCCTCGGGAACTGGCCAGTCCGCCGGCGCCGTGACCTGTGTTTTCGTGACGATCGTGGACATGGGCATCGCACCGTCCTTTCCCCCCGTTTGGTGCCTGACGACCTCAGGAGACTCCCACCACCGGCAGGTCGGGGGATCGGCAGAACGACGTATGTCGGCCACCCGCAACCATTAGTCGCAATGTCGACGCGAGGTGTACGAGCGGCCGTGAAGACCCGTAGAACGGTCCGGGGCCCTGTGACTAGGCTGCGAGCCATGGCCAGCGATGTGGACGCCGCACCGCTCGTCGGCCGTGCCGGCCAGGTGGCGACGCTGCGGTCCGCGCTGCTCGACGATGTCGGGCCGGGACAGACGGCGGCGGTCTTCCTCACGGGCGAGAGCGGGGTGGGCAAGACCCGGCTGCTGCGTGAGGTGGGCGACCGGCTGCGCTCGGCCGGCGCGCTGGTGCTCACCGGCGGGTGTCTCGACATCGGGGACGCCTCCCCGCTGCACCCCCTGTTGCAGGCGTTGCGCCGGTTCGACGCGGACCTGACCGCCTCGCACGCCCGTACCTCGTCGGCGGTTCGCGGGCTGTTGCAGATGTTCGCCGAGGAGACCGGCGGCCCGGACGGCGCGGGGGCCCTGCTGGAGCGGGTCTCCCGGGGGCTGAACCTGGTGGCCCAGGGCCGGCCGCTGGTGCTGGTGCTCGACGACCTGCAGTGGGTCGACCGGAGCACCCGGCAGCTGCTGCTCTACCTGCTCGCCGGCCTGGGCGACCTGCAACTGTCGGTGCTGGCGGCGGTGCGGTCCGAGTCGTTGCAGGGCGCGCACCCGCTGCGCCGGGTGCTCACCGAGCTGCGCCGGCTGCGGTCGGTGCGGGTGCTCGACCTGGCCCCGTTGGACCGGGCGGACACCCAGCGGCTGGCGGCGGAGATCGTGGGCGGGCCGCTGGGCGTGGAGACGGCGGAGTCGTTGTGGCAGCGCAGCGGCGGAAACCCGTTCGTGGTCGAGGAGTTGGCGCGGGACCTGCGTGACGGCCGGGACGGGCTGTCGGACACCGTGCGGGAGGTGTTCCTGGCCCGGGTGGACGCCCTGCCCGAGCCCGCGCACGCGGTGGTGCACGCGGTGGCGGCCGGGGTGGAGCCGGTGGCGCACTGGCTGCTGGCCGAGGTGACCCGGCTGCCGGAGCAGGAGCTGATCGACGCGGTCCGGGCCGCGGTGGCGCACCGGCTGCTGGTCAGCGACGGCGACGGGTACCGGCTGCGGCACCGGCTCGTCGCCGAGGTGCTCGCCCATGAGTTGCTGCCCGCCGAGCGGTCGGCCCTGCACCGCCGGTACGCGGAGGCGCTGACCGCGGCCCCGGCGGAGCTGCACCAGGCCCGGCTGGCACACCACTGGCGGCTGGCCGGCGAGCCCGCCCGCGCTCTGCCGGCGGCGGTGTCCGCCGCCGAGGAGGCCGAGCGACTGCACGGCTACGCCGAGGCCCACCGGCACTGGTCGGTGGCCCTCCAACTGGCCGGCGTCCGGCCCACCGGGGCGTCCGCGGCGACCACCGGCACGCCCCCGGCGGACGGCGGCGTCGCCGTCGACCGCGCGGACCTGCTGCGGAACGCCGCCGAGGCGGCGCACCACTGCGGCGAGCACGCCCGGGCGCTGGCCCTGCTGGAGGACCTGGCCACCACCACCGCCGACGGCGCTGCCCCGGCCTGCGCGCTGCACATCCGGCGGGCCCGCTACCTGGCCGCCGCCGGCCGGTCCGCCCCCGCGGAGGCGGAGTACCGGCGGGCCCTCGCGGCGGCCGACTGCACCCCCCGGGAGCGGGCCACCGCCGCCGCCCACCTGGCCGAGCTGCTGCTGCACCTGGGCCGGTACGCCGACGCCGGCGACCGGGCCCGGGAGGCCCTGGCGCTGGCCGCCGAGGTGGACGGGTCCGTCCCCGAGGTGGTCATGGCCAGCATGGCGCTGGGGTTCAGCGAGGCCTACCTGGAGGACCCGGACACCGGGCTGGCCGTCATGCGGGAGGCCCTGGACACCGCCGAGCGGGCCGGCCGGCCCGAGGATGTGGCGTGCGCGTACCTGCACCTGGCGGAGCTGCTCACCGGGCCGCTGAACATCCTGGAGGAGGGTGTCGTGGTGGCCCGCCGGGGCGCCGAGCGGGTCGCCGAGTTGGGGCTGGGCCGCACGTACGAGACCCGGCTGCTGGCCATCGCCACCAACGGGCTGTTCCGGGTCGGGCAGTGGGCCGAGGCGGAGAAGGTGGTCGCGGCGGCGCTGCGGCACCGCCCCTCCGGCGCGGACGCCGTGGAGCTGCTGCTGGCCCGCTGCCGCCTCTCGGTCGGCTACGGCGACATCGAGGCCGCCGACCGGGACCTGGAGGCCGTCGCCACGGTGCTGGCCGGCGGCGGCGCCCGGCACGTCATCCCGCTGCTCACCCTGCGCGCCGGCCTGGCGATGTGGCAGGGCCGGCACGACCTGGCCCGCCAGGCGGTGCAGCGAGGGCTGACCGAGAGCCGCTCCGACGACGTGGGCATCCTCGCCGCGCTGGTCTGGCACGGGCTGCGGGCCGAGGCCGAGGCGTACGGGTCCCGCACGGTGCCGGTCGACCGGACGGCGGTACGCCGGCTGCGCGAGGTGGCCGAGCGGGTGGCCCGCAAGAGCGAGCACGCCGTCCGGTCCGTGCGGGACGTGGTCGACGGGTTCCTGGCGCTGTGCGACGCCGAGCTCAGCCGCCTCGACGGGAGCAGCGACCCCGAGCTGTGGGCCCGCTCGGTGAGCGAGTGGGAGCGGCGCCACCACCCGTACCCGGCGGCGTACTCGCGGCTGCGGCAGGCCGAGGCGCTGCTGGCCCGGCGCAGCCGTACGGCGACCGCCGGCAAGCTGCTGCGCCAGGCGTACCAGGTGGCGCTGCAGCTCGGCGCGGTGCCGCTGAGCACCGAGATCCGCACCCTGGCCGGCCGGGCCCGGGTGCGGTTGGAGGAGCAGGGCGCGTCGGTCGAGGGCCGGTCCCCGGCCGGCGCCGAGCCGGCCGGGGACGACCTGGCGGTGCTCACCGCCCGGGAGCGTGAGGTGCTCGCCGCGGTGGCGGAGGGGCTGACCAACAAGGAGATCGGCCAGCGGCTGTTCATCAGCGAGCGGACCATCGGCGTGCACGTCTCGCACATCTTCGACAAGCTCCAGGTCCGTACCCGGGTGCAGGCCAGCGCGATCTTCCTGCGTACCCGTCCCGAGTAGGCGCCGACGTACGTCGGTCGGCTGCTTATACGTCGTTCTACCGATCCGCCGCACGGGCCGCGGCTGGAAGGCTGTGCTCCGATGACGGCGGCACGGGGGTGCCTCGGACCACAGTGGAGGAGAAATGGACGAACCGGTCTGGGGCCCTGTCCACCAGGACATCGTCGGCCTGCTGGCCGACCACCCGGCGGACGTGCCGGCGGTGGTCGACCACCTCACCAAGCTCCAGGACATGCTGGTCCGGCTGCCTCCGTTGGAGCGCAGCTGCCCCCTCGCGGACTTCAACGAGCTCTACCTGACCATCACCACCAGCGTGCTCAACGGCCTGTACGACGACCGCTTCGCCGACCCGGTCTTCCTGGCCCGGCTCGACGTGGAGTTCGCTGCCCGCTACTTCGACGCGCTGCGCTACTGGACCGAGTCGAGCCCGGTCACGCCGCGGGCCTGGTCGTGCCTGTTCCGACGGATGCGGGGGCCGGACGCCCGGCCGCTTCCCTCGGCCGCGGCCGGGGTGAACGCGCACATCAACTACGACCTGCCGTTCGCGTTGGTGACCACGTTCGACAGCCTGGAGTCCGAGCCGGTCGACGGCAGCGACCAGCACCACGACTACCTGGAGATCAATCAGATCTTCGCGGAGCGGATCCCGGAGCTGCGCCGCGGCTACCTGGACAACTGGCAGCTCATGATCGACATGCTCAACGGCGACATCGACGACTGGTACCAGGGCGAGCTGGTGGAGTACACCCGGAACGTGGCCTGGCGCAACGCGCAGAAGATCTGGCGCTGCCGGCACGATCCGGATGCCCGCGAGTGTGAGCGCGAACGGCTGGACGACAACGCCGCCGCGCTCGGCCGGCTGCTGCTGTCGCCCCTCGGGGCGTTCCTGCAGTAGTCGGGACGGGGGGTCCCCGCGCTACCGGGGGGGAGCGCGGGGGCATCCCCCTGTCTCGGGCAGGACGGCCGGGGCCGCCAGGTGCCGGAGGACGTCCCCGGTGAGGTCGGCGACCCCGCCGGCACGTACCCGGTGGGGGAACTGCGCGGGACCGCCGCGCTCCTGGCCGACCGGGACGCCGCCGGGCCGGCGTCGCGGCTGTGGGAGCCGGCGTACGCGGCGGTACCCCTGCCGGCTCCGGTGCCGTTCCTCCGGCCTTCCTCACCGTTCCGGCGGGCGACACCGTCGGCACCGCCTACCGTCGGAGCAGGGCGTGAAGGGGTGGCGTGGCATGGCGGAGCGGCGGGACGCGCGGTCGAGGCGGCCCCGGGAGCACCGGGCGCGGGTCTCGCGGGACCCGGGCCCGGGGGAGCGGCC
>NZ_JBEOWQ010000064.1:0-22300 GCF_040296145.1 Micromonospora sp. NPDC002296 | reverse complement strand
GTCGACCCGGCAGCCCCGGCCCTGGTCGCCGGGGCCGACACCCCGACCGGCGTGGCGCTGGCCCGGCACCTGGTCGGCGCGCACGACGCCGGCCGGCTGGTGCTGCTGCCCGCCGGTTCCCCGGACGACGCCGCCCTGGTCGACCTGGTCGCGGAGCTGACCGCAGCCGGCGCGACGGTCACCGTGCAGCGCCGCTCCGGCGCCGGTCGGCACCGGGCCGACGCCGCCGCGCCCCCCGCTGGCGACGAGCCGGTCGGCGCGGTCTTCCTCTGCCCGTCCGACGCCGACCTCGCGGACCCCGCCGGGGCCGCGCGGCTGGTCGCCCTCGCTGAGGCGCTGGACGCCCAGGCCCGGCACGCCGCCGTCACCGCGTTCACCGTCCTCGTCCCGGCGGCCCCGCTGCTCGGCGGGGCCGACCGGGAGCGGGCGGCGGCTGCCGTCGGCACCCTGCACACCCTGGTCGCCCGCCGCCGCGCGGCCGGCCTGCCCGCCCGGATGGTCGGCACGGCGGCCGACCCGGACCGCGCGGCGGGCGACACCGCCCGGATCGACCTCGCCGCGTTCGACGTCGCGCACGACGGCGACGACCTCGTCCTGCTCGCCCACCCGGCCGCCGCCGCGCACCCCGCCTGGCGGGGCCCCGCCGGGACCGACCCGGCCGACGAGCGGGACGCCGCCGAGCTGCGCCGCCGGGTAGCCGCGCTGACCACCGTGGAGGGCGACCGGATCCTGATCGACCTGGTCCGCGCCGCCACCGCCGAGGTCGCCGGCCTGCCCGGTCCGGGCGCGGTCCGCCCGGGTCGGGCCTTCAAGGAACTCGGCTTCACCTCCGTCGGCGCGGTCGCGCTGCGCGACCGGCTGGCCCGCGCCACCGGGGTACGGCTCTCCGCCACCGCCGCCTTCGACCACCCGAGCCCGGACGCCCTCGCCCGGCACCTCGCCGCCCGGCTGCGCGGCGCCACCCCGGCCGCCACCGCTCCGGGCGGACCGGCCGGCGGGGCCCCGTCGGACGACCCGGTGGTCGTCGTCGCCATGGCCTGCCGGCTGCCCGGCGGGGTCGCCTCCCCCGAGGAGCTGTGGGACCTCGTCGCCCAGGGCCGGGAGGGGCTCACCGGGTTCCCCGCCGAGCGGGGCTGGGACCTCGCCCACCTGTTCTCCGACGACCCCGACCAGCCCGGCACCTCGTACGTGCGGGTCGGCGGGTTCCTGCCCGACGCGGCGGACTTCGACGCCGCCCTGTTCGCGATCAGCCCCCGCGAGGCGCTGGCGATGGACCCGCAGCAGCGGCTGCTGCTGGAGACCTCCTGGGAGCTGTTCGAGCGGGCCGGTATCGATCCCACCTCGCTGCGCGGCAGCGCCACCGGCGTCTTCGCCGGCGTCATGCACCACGACTACGCCGCCAACCTGCGCCAGGCCCCACCCGGCACCGAGGGGTACCTCGGCGTCGGCACCGCCGGCAGCGTGGTCACCGGCCGGGTCGCGTACGCGCTCGGGCTGGAGGGCCCCGCCGTCACCGTCGACACGGCCTGCTCGTCGTCGCTGGTGTCGCTGCACCTGGCCGCTCAGGCGCTGCGCGCCGGGGACTGCACCCTCGCGGTGGCCGGCGGCGTGGCGGTGATGGGCACCCCGCAGGCGTTCGTCGAGTTCAGCCGGCAGCGCGGGCTCGCCCCCGACGGCCGGTGCAAGGCGTTCGCCGAGGGCGCCGACGGCACCGGCTGGTCCGAGGGCGTCGCCGTGCTGCTGCTGGAACGCCTCTCCGACGCCCGCCGCAACGGGCACCCCGTCCTCGCCGTGCTGCGCGGCAGCGCGATCAACTCCGACGGCGCGTCCAACGGGCTCACCGCCCCCAACGGGCCCGCCCAGGAACGGGTGATCCGCCGGGCGCTGGCCGCCGCCGGGCTCACCGTCGCCGACGTGGACGCCGTCGAGGCGCACGGCACCGGCACCCGGCTCGGCGACCCGATCGAGGCGCAGGCGCTGCTTGCCACGTACGGCGCGGGCCGGGGCGACGCCGCCCCGCTGCGGCTGGGCTCGCTGAAGTCCAACCTCGGCCACACCCAGGCCGCCGCCGGCGCAGCCGGGGTGATCAAGATGGTGCTGGCCATGCGGCACGGGACACTGCCGGCCACCCTGCACGTGGACGCCCCGACGTCCGAGGTGGACTGGTCCGCCGGAGCGGTCGAGCTGCTCACCGAGGCCCGCCCCTGGCCCGCGGTGGACCGGCCCCGGCGGGCCGGCATCTCCTCGTTCGGCATCAGCGGCACCAACGCCCACGTCATCGTCGAGGCGCCCCCCACCGCCCCGGAGCCCGCCCACCGCTCGGCCGGGGAGCCCGCACCGAGCGCCGCCGGGGACCGTTGCGGCCCGGTGCCGTGGCTGCTCTCCGGCGCCACCGGCGAGGCCCTGCGCGACCAGGCGGCCCGGCTGCTGAGCTGGCTCGACGGCCCCGGCGCCGACGCCGATCCGGCGGACGTCGGGCACGCCCTGGCCACCACCCGCGCCGCCCTGGAACACCGGGCCGTGGTGCTGGCCGGCGACCCGGCCGCCACCCGGTCCGGGCTGACCGCGCTGACCCGGGGCGACGCGGACCCCGACACCGTCGGCGTGCTCACCGGCCGGGTCGTCGACGGCCAGCTCGGCCTGCTCTTCGGCGGGCAGGGCGGCCAACGCCCCGGCATGGGCCGGGGACTGCGCGCGGCGTACCCGGTCTTCGCCGACGCGTTCGACGCGGCCTGCGCCGAACTCGACCGCGCCCTCGCCGGCCACGCCCCGCACCCCGTAGCGGACGTCACCCTCGCCGAGGCCGGCGGGGAACTGGCCGGCCTGCTCGACCAGACCCTGTACACCCAGCCGGCCCTGTTCGCGTTCGAGGTGGCGCTGTACCGGCTGCTGGAGTCCTGGGGCGTGCGCCCCGACGCGGTGCTCGGCCACTCCGTCGGCGAGCTGACCGCCGCGCACGTGGCCGGGGTGTTCTCCCTCGCCGACGCGGCGGCGCTGGTCGCCGCCCGGGCCCGGCTGATGCAGCAGCTCCCCGACGGGGGCGCGATGGTCGCCGTCGAGGCCGGCGAGGCCGAGGTGGCCCCGCACCTCACCGACCGGGTCGGGCTGGCCGCCGTCAACGGGCCGACCAGCGTGGTCCTCTCCGGTGACGCCGACGCCGTGCTGGCCGTCGCGGCCACCCTGCGCGCCGCCGGCCGGCGGACCAGCCGGCTGCGGGTGTCGCACGCGTTCCACTCGCCGCGCATGGAGCCGATGCTCGACGCGTTCCGCGCGGTGGCCGTCGGCCTCACCTACCGCACCCCGCACCTGCCGGTGGTGTCCAACCTGACCGGCGGGCCGGTCGACCCGGCCCGGCTCTGCTCGCCCGGGTACTGGGTGGCGCACGTGCGCGGCACCGTCCGCTTCCTCGACGGGATGCGCGCCCTGCACCGGCAGGGGATCAGCACGTTCCTGGAGGTCGGGCCCGGCGGCGTGCTCACCGCCATGGCGCAGGACTGCCTCGCCGCCGACGCCGGCGAGCTGGCCTTCGTCCCCGCCGTACGGACCGTCGACGACGAGCCGGACGCGCTGCTGGCCGCCGTGGCGCGGCTGCACGTGCGCGGCGCCGCCGTGGACCCGGCCGCCCTCGCCGGCCCCGGCCCGCACCGCCGGGTCGAGCTGCCCACGTACGCCTTCCAGCGCCGGCACTACTGGCTGCCCTACTCGGCGGTGGCCGGCGGCCCGACCGACGTCGGGCTGACCGACGCGGGGCACCCGCTGCTCGGCACGGTGCTGCCGGTTGCCGGCACCGGGCAGGTCGTCTGCACCGGCCGGATCGCCGCAGCCACCCACCCGTGGCTGGCCGCGTCCGCCGACGGCGTACCGCTGCTGCCCGCCACTGCCCTGCTGGACCTGCTCACCCACCTCGGCGAACTCCTCGACCTGCCCACCGTGGCGCGGCTGCGGGTCCCCGAGCCGGTGCCGCTGCCCGCCGAGCTGACCCTCGACGTGCAGGTCATCGTCGCCGGGCCGGACGAGCACCTGCGCCGGGTGGCACGCTGCCACGTACGGGCCGCCGACGGCCGGCCGTGGCGGGAGGTCGCCGAGGCGGTGCTCGCCCCGGCGGACCCCGCCGCCGGCCCGGTCACCGCCGTACCGGTGTGGCCGCCCACCGGCGCCCACCCCGTGGACCTGGACGCCCCGGAACACCGGGCGCTCGCCGGCGAGCTGGCCCGGGGCGCGTGGGTCGCCGCCGACCGGCTCTTCGTCGACGTACGCCTGCCCGAGGACGCCCGGGACTCCGACGCCGACCGGTACGGCGTGCACCCGCTGGTGCTGGACGCGGCCCTGCGGCTGCTCCCGCTCGCCGACTTCGCCACCGCCGGAGCGGACGTCGGAGTCGGAGCCGCCGGTCCCGCCGGTCCCGCCGGTCCCGCCGGTCCCGCCGCCCGGCCGATGGCCGTCGACTGGACCGGGGTGCGCCTGCGCGCCACCGGAGCCCACGCGCTGCGGGTCTGCCTCGCCCCCGCCGGGGCGGACGCGGTGAGCCTCAGCGCCGTCGACGACTCCGGGGCGTCGGTGCTCGACGTCGAGCGGGTGGTGCTGCGCGTCGTGACGCCGTCGCCCGCCGACGGCCCGCCCCCGCCGGCCGCCCCCGCCGGCCTGTACGCCGTCGACCGGTTGCCCGCCGCCGCCCCGGCCGCGCCGGTGCCCGCCTGGACCCTCGCCGACGGCAGCCCCCCGGACGGGCCGCTGCCGCCGGTGCTGGTGCTGCGGGTCGGCGACGGCGACCCGGGACGGCCGGTGCCCGACCGGGCGCACGCCGTCGGCCTCGACACCCTCGCCGTGCTGCGGCGCTGGCTGGACGACCCGCGCGCCGAGACCACCCGGCTCGCCCTCGCCGTGCGCGACGGCGACCCGGTGCACGCCCCGGTCGCCGGGCTGGTCCGGGTCGCCCAGGCCGAGCACCCCGACCGGTTCCTGCTGCTCAGTCTCGACGCGGGCGACGACGCGGCCGTCCGGGTGGCCCTGTCCGCCGGCCCCGACGAGCCCGAGGTGGCAGTCCGCGACGGCCGGGCCCTGCTGCCCCGGCTCCGCCCCGTCGAGCACCCCGCCGCCGGGCCCCTGCCGGCGCTGGCCGGCGGCACCGTGCTCGTCACCGGCGGCACCGGCGGGGTCGGCCGGCACGTCGCCACCCACCTCGCCACCGCGCACGGCGTCACCGAGCTGGTGCTGCTCAGCCGCACCGGCCGGTACGCCGACTGGATGGCCGCGCTCGCCGACGCCGGGGTGACCGTCCGGGCGGTCGCCGCCGACGTCGCCGACCGGGCCGCGCTCGCCGAGGTGGTCGCCCCGCTCGCCGACCGCCTCGTGGCCGTCGTGCACGCCGCCGGGGTCACCGACGACGCCCTGCTCACCGGCCTCGACGCGGCCCGCTGGGAGCGGGCCCTGCGGTCCAAGGTGCACGGCGCGTGGCACCTGCACGAGCTGACCGCCGGCCTCGACCTGGCCGCTTTCGTGCTGTTCTCCTCGGCATCGGCCATCTTCGGCAGCCCCGGCCAGGGCAACTACGCCGCCGGCAACGCGTTCCTCGACGCGCTCGCCGGGCACCGCCGCGCCCGCGGCCTGCCCGCCACCGCCCTGGCCTGGGGCCTGTGGGCCGAGGAGGCCGGGATGGCCGGCCGGCTCACCCCCGCCGACCTGGCCCGCCTCGCCCGGGGCGGCACCCGCCCCCTGGACACCGCCGCCGGACTGGCCCTGTTCGACGCCGCCCTGCACTCCGACCGGCCCGCGCTGGTGCCGATCGGGCTGGACCTGGCCGCCGTCCGGGCCTCCGGGGAGGTGCCCGCCCTGCTGCGGGCGCTGCTGCCCCCGCCGCCCCGCCGGGCCGTCAACGCCGACCCCGCTCCCGCGTCGGCCGCCGGGTTCGCCGACCGGCTGGCCGGGCTCGGCGAGCCGGAGCGGGCCGCCCTGCTGCTGGACCTGGTCCGCGCCCGCGCCGCCACCGTCGTCGGGCACGCCGGCCCGGAGCAGGTCGAGCCGCGCCGCCCGTTCAAGGAACTCGGCTTCGACTCGCTGATGGCCGTGGAGCTGAGCAACCGGCTCTCGGCCGGCACCGGCGTCCGGCTCGCCCCGCACGCCGTGTTCAACCACCCCACCCCGGAGCTGCTCGCCGCGCACCTGCACGCCCGGCTGCTCGGCACCGCCGCCACCGAGGTCGCCGACGCGAGCACCGTCGCCCTCGACGAACCCGTCGCGATCGTCGCCATGGCCTGCCGGTTCCCCGGCGGCATCGGCTCGCCGGAGGAGCTGTGGCGGCTGCTCGACGACGGCGGCGACGTCATCGGCGACCTGCCCACCGACCGGGGCTGGCCCGACCTGTACGACCCCGTCCACGGCACCCCCGGGCGGACGTACGTGCGCTCCGGCGGATTCCTCACCGGCATCGCCGACTTCGACGCCGCGTTCTTCGGCATCAGCCCCCGCGAGGCCCTGGCCATGGACCCGCAGCACCGGCTGCTGCTGGAGACCTCCTGGGAGGCGCTGGAGGGCGCCGGCATCGACCCGGGGACGCTGCGCGGCAGCCGCACCGGCGTGTTCGCCGGCACCCACGGCCAGGACTACGCCGACCAGATCGCCCCGGGCGCCGTCGCCGACGACGGGGAGACCATCGCCGACGAGGGCCACCTGCTCACCGGCACCGCCGGCAGCGTGCTGTCCGGCCGGGTCGCCTACTCCCTCGGGCTGGAGGGGCCGGCGGTCACCGTCGACACGGCCTGCTCGGCGTCCCTGGTGGCGTTGCACCTGGCCGCCCAGGCACTGCGCCAGGGCGACTGCGACCTGGCCCTGGCCGGTGGCGTGTCGGTGCTGTCCAGCCCGGCCGGGCTGACCGGTTTCAGCCGCCAGCGCGGCCTCGCCGCCGACGGCCGGTGCAAGCCGTTCGCCGAGGACGCCGACGGGTTCGGCATGTCCGAGGGCGTCGGGATGCTGGTGGTGGAGCGCCTGTCCGACGCCCGCCGCCGGGGCCACCCCGTCCTCGCGCTGGTCCGCGGCACCGCCGTCAACCAGGACGGCGCGTCCAACGGGCTGACCGCCCCGAACGGGCCGTCCCAGGAGCGGGTGATCCGGGCCGCGCTGAACGCCGCCGGGCTCACCCCCGCCGACGTGGACGCCGTCGAGGCGCACGGCACCGGCACCGCGCTCGGCGACCCGATCGAGGCCGAGGCGATCCTCGCCACGTACGGCCGGCGTCCCGCCGACGCCCCGCCGCTGCTGCTCGGCTCCGTCAAGTCCAACCTCGGCCACACGCAGGCCGCGGCCGGCGTCGCCGGGGTGCTCAAGATGGTCCTCGCCATGCGGCACGGGCGGCTGCCCCGCACCCTGCACGCCGAGCGGCGCACCTCCCGCGTCGACTGGGACTCCGGCTCGGTGGAGCTGCTCACCGAGGCCCGCCCGTGGCCCCGCGCCGACCGGCCCGCCCGGGCCGGGGTGTCCTCGTTCGGCATCAGCGGCACCAACGCCCACGTCGTCGTCGAGGCCGTGCCCGCGCCGGAGCCGATCGGGGCGTCGGAGTCCGTCGCCGACCCGACCGGGGCGCTGCCGTGGCTGCTGTCCGCGCGTACCCCCGAGGCGCTGGCCGGGCAGGCCCGCCGGCTGCGGGACCACCTGGCCGGACGGCCCGACCAGCGCCCGCTCGACGTGGCCTGGTCGCTGGCCACCACCCGGGCCGCGTTCGACTCCCGGGCGGTGCTCGTCGGCGGGGACCCGGACCGGATCGCCGCCGCCCTCGACGCGCTCGCCGACGGTCGGCCCGCCCCCGAACTGGTCCGGGGCGAGGCCGGGACCACCGGCAGGGTCGTCTTCGTCTTCCCCGGCCAGGGCTCCCAGTGGCTCGGCATGGGGCTGGAGCTGCTCGACCAGGCCCCCGTGTTCGCCGAGCGGATGGCCGCCTGCGACGCCGCGCTGCGGCCGTACCTGAACTGGTCGCTGCTGGACGTGCTGCGCCAGGCCCCCGGCGCGCCGAGCCTCGACCAGGTCGACGTGGTGCAGCCCGCCCTGTTCGCGATGATGGTGTCGCTGGCCGAGCTGTGGCGCTCGTACGGCGTGCGACCCGACGCCGTGGTCGGCCACTCGCAGGGCGAGATCGCCGCCGCCTGCGTCGCCGGGGTGCTCTCGCTGCCCGACGCCGCCCGGGTGGTGGCGCTGCGCAGCCGCGCGATCCGGGCCCTGGCCGGGCACGGGGCGATGGCCTCCGTGGCGCTGCCCGCCGACGTGGTCCGCGAGCGGGCCGCCCGGTACGGCGACCGGGTGGCGGTGGCCGCCGTCAACGGCCCGGCCGCCGTGGTGGTCTCCGGCGAGGAGGCCGCCGTGGAGGGGCTCCTCGCCGAACTGGCCGCCGAGCAGGCCCGGGTCCGCCGGATCGCCGTGGACTACGCCTCCCACTCCGCCCAGGTGGAGCGGATCCGCGACGAGCTGGCCGAGCTGCTGGCCGGCATCGCCCCCGGCCCGGCCGCCGTGCCGCTGTTCTCCACCACCGACCTGCGCTGGCTCGACGGCGAGGAGATGGGCCCCGACTACTGGTACCGCAACTTGCGCCAGCCGGTCGAGCTGCACCGGGCGGTGCTGGAACTGGCCGCCCAGGGCCACGACACGTACGTCGAGTGCAGCCCCCACCCGGTGCTCACCGTGGGCATCTCCGAGACCCTCGCCGACGGCGACGGCGACGGCACCGCCGCGGTGGTCGGCTCGGTGCAGCGCGACCAGGGCGACCGGGGCAGGTTCCTGCTCTCGGTGGCCCAGCTCCACGTGCGCGGCGTCGGCGTGGACTGGCAGCCCGCCCTGGCCGGGGGCCGGCACGTCGACCTGCCCACGTACGCGTTCGTCCACCGCCGCTACTGGCCCCGGCCGAGCGCCGGCCCCGGGGACGTCGGCGCGGCCGGCCTGGACGCCGCCGGGCACCCGCTGCTCGGCGCGTCCGTGGCGCTGGCCGAGGCGAAGGGGCACCTGTTCACCGGTCGGCTCTCGGCCGCAGCCCAGCCCTGGCTGGCCGACCACCGGGTGCTGGACGCGGTGCTGGTGCCCGGCACCGGCCTGGTGGAACTCTGCCTGCGGGCCGGCGACGAGGTCGGCTGTCCCGTCCTCGACGAACTGGTCATCGAGGCCCCGCTGGCCCTGCCGGCCGACGGCGCCACCCAGGTCCAGGTGGTTCTCGGCCCGGCCGACGACGACGGCCGCCGCCCGGCCACCCTGCACTCCCGGCCCGCCGGCGGGCCGGCCGACGCGCCGTGGACCCGGCACGCCAGCGCCACCCTGTCCGCCGACCGGTCCGCCGGGTCGGACGCGGCGGGGGAGCTGACCGAGTGGCCGCCGCCGCACGCCCGCCCCGTCGACCTGTCCGGCTTCTACGCCGGGCTCGCCGCCGACGGGTACGCGTACGGGCCGGCGTTCCAGGGGCTGCGCGCCGTGTGGACCAGCGGTGACGAGGTGTACGCCGACGTGGAGCTGCCCGCCGCGCAGCGCGCCGACGCCGACCGGTACGGCCTGCACCCGGCCCTGTTCGACGCAGCCCTGCACGCCGCGCACTTCGGCGGGCTCGCCGAGGCCGGTGCGGGGCAGCTGCTGCTGCCGTTCGCCTGGAACGGCGTCACCCTGCACGCCTCCGGCGCCACCGCGCTGCGGGTCCGCCTGACCCAGGTCGCCCCGTACGCCGTCGCGCTGACCGTCGCCGACCCGACGGGCGCTCCGGTCGCCGACGTGGACGCCCTGACGATGCGGCCGATCGCCGCCGGCGAGCTGACCCGAACCGACGACCGGGCCACCCGGGACGCCCTGTTCCGCCTCGACTGGACCCCCCTGCCGCCCGCCGACGACGCCCCGCCGGTCACCGCCGTGGCGCTCACCGCCGGCACCCCCGGCACCGAGGGCTCTGCCGGTGATGCCGGCACCGAGGGCTTCGCCGGGCCGGCCGGCCTCGACGGCTTTGCCGGGTACCCCGGGCTGGACGCCCTCGCCGCCGCCGTCGACGCGGGCCTCGACCTGCCCTCGGCGGTCCTCGCGCCGCTGTGCACGGCACCCGCCGTGCCCGCGCCGGAGGCGGCCCGACACGCCACCGTCCGGGCCCTCGACCTGGTCCGGCGCTGGCTCACCGAGCCGCGCTGGGCGGCGGCCCGGCTGGTGCTGGTCACCCGCGGAGCGGTCGCCGTGCACAGCACCGCCGAACTGGTCGATCCGGCCGCCGCCGCGGCGTGGGGCCTGGTCCGCTCGGCCCAGTCGGAGCACCCCGACCGGCTGGTGATCGTCGACGTCGACCGGGACGGGCTCGGGGCCGACCAGCTCGCCGCCGTGCTCGCGGCCGGCGAGCCGCAGGCGGCGCTGCGCGGCGGCGTCGGGTACGTCCCCCGGCTGGCGCGCGCCGGCTCGACGGGCGAACTCACCCCGCCGGCCGCGCCCGCCTGGCGGCTGGACGCGCCGGTGCGCGGCAGCCTGGAGAACCTCACCCTGGTCCCGACGGACGCCGCCGACGCCGTCCTCGGCCCGCTCGACGTGCGGGTCCGCGTCCGCGCCGCCGGCCTGAACTTCCGCGACGTGCTCAACGCGCTCGGGCTCTACCCCGGTGACGCCGGGCCGCTCGGCGGCGAGGGCGCGGGCGAGGTGGTCGAGGTGGGCGGCGAGGTCACCGACCTGCGCCCCGGCGACGCCGTGTTCGGGGTGTTCGTCGGCTGCTTCGGGCCGCTCGCCGTCACCGACCGCCGGCTGCTCGCCCCGATGCCGGCCGGCTGGTCGTACGTGCAGGCCGCCTCCGTGCCGGTGGTGTTCCTGACCGCGTACCACGGGCTGGTGAACCTGGCCGGGCTCCGGCGCGGCGAGTCCGTGCTGGTGCACGCCGCCGCCGGCGGGGTCGGCATGGCCGCCGTGCAGCTCGCCCGCCACCTCGGCGCCGAGGTGTACGCCACCGCCAGCCCCGCCAAGTGGGACGCGCTGCGCGCGCTCGGCCTCGACGACGAGCACCTGGCGTCGTCGCGCACCCTCGACTTCGAGGCCCGGTTCCGTGCCGCCACCGGCGGCCGGGGCGTCGACGTGGTGCTGGACTCGCTGGCCCGCGAGTTCGTCGACGCGTCGCTGCGGCTGCTGCCGCGCGGCGGCCGGTTCGTCGAGATGGGCAAGACCGACATCCGCGACCAGCGGACGGTCGCGGCCGACCACCCGGGCGTCGACTACACGGCGTTCGACCTGACCCTGTCCGACCCCGACGAACTCCAGCGGATGCTCGTCGACCTGCTCGGGCTCTTCGAACGGGGCGCGCTCGCCCCGCTGCCCACCCAGGTCTGGGACGTGCGCCAGGCGCCGGAGGCGTTCCGGTACGTCAGCCAGGCCCGGCACGTCGGCAAGGTGGTGCTCACCACGCCACGCCCGTGGGACCCCGACGGCACCGTGCTGCTCACCGGCGGCACCGGCACGTTGGGCCGGCTCGTCGCCCGCCGGCTCGTCGAGACCCACGGCGCGCGGCGGCTGCTGCTGGTCAGCCGGCGCGGCGCAGACGCGCCGGGTGCGGCCGAGGCGGCCGACGAGCTGCGCGCGCTGGGTGCCGACGTCGCCCTCGCCGCCGCCGACGTGGCGGACCGGGACAGCCTGGCCCGGGTGCTGGACGCGGTGCCGCCCCGGCACCCGCTGACCGCCGTCGTGCACCTCGCCGGGGTGCTCGACGACGGGGTGGTCACCGCCCTCACCCCGCAACGCGTCGACACCGTCTTCGCGCCCAAGCTCGACGCCGCCTGGCACCTGCACGAACTCACCCGCCACCTCGACCTGGCCGGGTTCGTGCTGTTCTCCTCCGGGGCCGGGGTGTTCGGCGTGCCCGGCCAGGGCAACTACGCCGCCGCCAACGCGTTCCTCGACGCCCTCGCGCAGGCCCGGCGCGCCGCCGGCCTGCCCGGCCGGTCGCTGGCCTGGGGACTGTGGGAAGAGGCCAGCGAGATGACCGCGAAGCTGGACCGCGCCGACCCCCGGATCACCGCCCGCGACGGGCAGCTCGCCATCCCCTCGGACCTGGGGCTGGCCCTGTTCGACGCGGCGCTGCGGACCGCCGAGCCGGTGCTGGTGCCGACCCGCATCGACGTCGCCGCCCTCACCGAGCGGGTCGCCCGACCCCCGGCCCTGCTGCGCGGGCTGGTGCGGCGGGAGCGGCGCAGCGCCCGGTCGGCCACCCCGGCGACCGGCGGCCGGACCCTCGCCGACGAGCTGGCGGCGCTGGCCGCCGACGACCGTCCCGGCCTGCTCGTCGACCTGGTGCGCGAGCAGGCGGCGAGCGTGCTGGGGCACGGCAGCCGGGCGGCGGTCGCCCCCGACCGGGCGTTCAGCCAGATCGGCTTCGACTCGCTGACCGCCGTCGAGCTGCGCAACCGGCTCGGCGAGGCGACCGGCCTGCGGCTGCCCGCCACGCTGATCTTCGACTATCCCGACCCGACCGCTCTGGCCGGCTACCTGCTCGCCCAGCTCGTCCCGGACGGCGGCCCGGCGCTGCCGCCGGTCCTCACCGACCTGGAGAACCTGGAACGGTCGCTGGCCGAGGCGACCCTGGAGGCGGAGCTGCACGCCCAGATCGGCTCCCGGCTGGAGGTGCTGATGGCCAAGTGGCGGACCATGCGCACCGGGCCGGGGGGCGATCCCGGCCCCGACCTGGACATCGACGGCGCCAGCGACGACGAGATCTTCGACCTCATCGACTCCGAACTCGGACTCTGACGACCGGCCGGCGGCCCGCCCGTTGCGCCGACCGGCCGGAGTCCCGCCCCGACACCCGACCCCACGCGAGGAACCGATACCGATGCTGATGACCGACGTCCTGATCGTGGGCTACGGCCCGGTGGGTGAGATGCTCACGATCCTGCTGGCGCAGCGAGGTCTCACCGTCACGGCCGTCGAACGGTGGGAGACCCCGTACAACTTCCCGCGCGCCGTCTCCTACGACGGCGAGGCGAGCCGGATCCTGGCCGCCGCCGGGGTCGCCGACCGCCTCGGCCCCGTCGTCGAGTCGTCCGGGGAGTACACGTTCCGCAACGGATTCGGCCGGACCCTGTTGCACGTCAAGGTCGCCGGCGACGGGCCGATGGGCTGGCCCGACTCGGTCTCCTTCTACCAGCCCGGCCTGGAGGCGGTGCTCGCCGAGCGGGGCACGGAGCTGCCCGGGGTCACCGTGCTGCGCCCGTACGTGGTGACGGCGCTGGCCGAGCACGACGACCGGGTCGAGGTCACCATCGACGGGCCGGAGGGCCCGCAGGTCCGGGCGGCCCGCTGGGTGGTGGGCTGCGACGGCGCCAACAGCTTCGTCCGGAAACACCTCGGCGGCACCGTGACCGACCTCGGCTTCACCCACGACTGGCTGGTCTGCGACGTGGTGCCGAACGAGGCCCGCGAGTTCAAGCCCAACAACCTTCAGGTCTGCGACCCGGCCCGGCCCCGTACCGCCGTGTCCGCCGGCCCCGGGCACCGGCGGTGGGAGTTCATGCGGGTGCCCGGCGAGAGCCGCGAGGAGTTCGAGAGCGTCGACAGCGTCTGGCGGCTGCTCGGGCTCTTCGACATCACCCCGGACAACGCCACGCTGGAGCGGTACGGCGTCTACACCACCCAGGCGTGCTCCGCCGACCGGTGGCGCTCCGGCCCGATCCTCCTCGCCGGCGACGCGGCGCACGTGATGCCCCCGTTCATGGGGCAGGGGATGAGCTCCGGGTTCCGCGACGCGCTCAACCTCGCCTGGAAGCTGGACCTGGTGCACCGGGGGCTGGCCGACGAGGCGCTGCTCGACACGTACCAGCAGGAACGCTGCGCGCACGTGCAGCACGCCATCAAGATGTCGATGGACTCCGGAACGGTGATCTGCGAGACGGACCGCACCGCCGCCGCCGGACGGGACTCGATCATGCTGGCCGAGCTGCGCCGCCGTACCACCCGCGCCCGGACCCGGTCCCTGCTGGAGGCCCTGGTCAGCGGCGTGCTGCACCGGCCTGACGGCTCCGTCGGCCCCGGTGCCGGCGAGCCGATGCCGCAGGGACACGTCGAGGTCGACG
Organism: Micromonospora sp. NPDC002296; assembly: GCF_040296145.1. Classification (NCBI taxonomy): domain Bacteria; kingdom Bacillati; phylum Actinomycetota; class Actinomycetes; order Micromonosporales; family Micromonosporaceae; genus Micromonospora; species Micromonospora sp. NPDC002296. The sequence goes on along the minus strand of NZ_JBEOWQ010000064.1, from coordinate 8,258 downwards.
GCCGCACCGGGCTCTTCGACGACGTCGTCGGCACCGGCTTCGCCCTGATCTGCGCGGAGGATCCCGCGGAACTGCTCGACGCGGACGCGCGGGCGTTCCTGGACTCCCTCGGCGCCCGGCTGGTGCGGGTCGTCCCCGCCGGTGCCCCCGCAGCCGGCGCCGGGACGACGGTCGAGGACCTCGACGACGTCTACCTGTCCCACCTGAAGCGGCACGACGCGGCGGCGGTGCTCGTCCGGCCCGACTTCTACGTCTTCGGCACGGCGGCCGACCCGGCCGCCGTGCCCGCTCTCGTCGACGACCTGCGTCAGCAGGTCCGACGCGGCTGATCGACAGCCGACCCATTCCGGAAGGAGCACCATGCTCGACAACCTGAAGATCGCGGCGAGGGCCATCCGAACCGTCTTCACCGCCGACCCCGTCACCCGGGTCCGGCGCTTCTACGAGATCCAGGCCCCCGACGTGGAGTTCGCGGCCCGCCGCACCCACTACATGAACGTCGGCTACTGGGAGGACGGCGTCACAGACATCGACGACGCCGCCGAGGCGCTGGCCGGCAAGCTCGCCGACGCCGCCGGCCTGAAGCCGGACGACACCATCCTCGACGTCGGGTTCGGCTACGCCGACCAGGACTTCAGCTGGCTGCGCTCGGGCCGCGTCGGCAAGGTCGTCGGGCTCAACATCACCCCGCACCACATCGAGGCGGCCCAGCGGCGGGCGCAGGAGGAGGGGCTCGCCGACCGGACCGACTTCCAGCTGGGCAGCGCCACCGAGCTGCCGTTCCCCGACGCCACCTTCGACCGGGTCGTCGCCCTGGAGTCGGCGTTCCACTTCTACCCGCGCAGCGCGTTCTTCGCCGAGGCGCTGCGGGTGCTCAAGCCCGGCGGCGTCCTCGCCACCGCCGACATCATCCCGGTCAGCGAGAACGTGGTCCGGGCCGCCATCCAGTCGGGCCCGCTGAGCTTCGTCAAGTTCAGCATCCCCAAGGAGAACTGGCACGACCGCGAGACGTACGCCCAGCAGCTCGCCGACGCCGGCTTCGACCGGCCCGAGGTGCAGTCCATCAAGGACCACACCTGGGAGGGCTGGCGGCGCTACATGGCCGACCGGACCAACGACCCGGATTTCCAAGCCGCCGTCAAGCCGGCCGTGCGCAAGAGCATGGCATCGCACTGGAAGAACCAGGACCTGATGAAGCGCGAGCTGGCCAACCTCGACTACGTGATCGCGGTCGCCCACAAGCGCTGAGCGCGCACCGGGCCGAGGGCCCGCCGACCGGTCGACGGTCGACGGGCCCTCGCCCGACTGAGCAGCATGGGGCTGACGCCTGATGTCGGACGGCGCCGGTTGCTTCAGCGCACTCACCTGCCGCCGGTCGGGGGTTCAGTCCGAAGAGCTGTAGAACCCCCGTCGCCGCCGGATCAGTTGCACCAGCCGCCGTGAGGTCCGCCTCCCGTACAGCTACCTCGGCGCCGGCGATCGCGCTGGTGCCAACTGCACCGGACAACCCGCCGTGCACTCCCACTACGCCGATGACCACTGACCACACCGACGACGTCCGCACATGCCGCTGACAACGCTCGGAGACGACCGGATTTGCCGAGATGCGGTCGTTTGCTCGGCTTCCGGCCCCGTTACGGATGATTGGTGTGCGCTGCGTCCCCGTGCCGCTGTTCATCATCCAGGAGACCAAACCGGCACTGAGGCTGCTGGACTGGCCCGGGCTGTACTGCGCGGCGGTCACTGCCGCCATGGTGGTCCACCTGGCCGGTCGAGTATCCAGTCGTCCATCTCGCACACTGCCATGGTCACTGGCGCTCACCCTGCTCGCCGCAACCACGATCGCCCTGCGGACCGTAACCCTGCTCGACTACAGCGACCAGGCACAGGACACAACACTTGCCACAATCGCTTCAGTGCAGGTCATCGCCGTCCTAGCGGTGGGCGTACCGCTTGCCGTGCTGGCCGCCCGAGCACTGCGCCGACTTCCACCAATCCCCGCCGCCGCCCCAAGACCCACCACAGCGGCCGAATAGGAACTCGCCAAACCTCGGCGTCAGGGCCCCGAGAACTCAGGACCGGCATCCGGGCGGTCGCCGGATCCGCCCGGCACGATCACGGCGAGGACGACGTCCGCCCGCGCCCGTGTGGGGTCCGGCTGCGGCGCCTGTCCGCAGGCAAGCGCCACGGGTCAGGTAGCGCGATGGTGGCGGAAAGCCGCCGGGTGGCCGCCTGCGATCAAGGCGCTACCGCCGGGCGGCGGCGGCCCGCTGGCGTGCCGATTCGTACAGCACGACAGTCGCGGCGGTCGCCGCGTTCAGGGAGCTGGCGGACCCGAACATGGGGATCCGGACGAGCTGGTCGCATGCCTCGCGCCAGCCGGAGCTGAGGCCGGTGGTCTCGTTGCCGATCAACGTCAGGGTGGGTTGTGTGAAGTCGTACTCGGCGGCGTCCAGGATGCCGCGCTCATCGGTTCCCATGATGCTCATGCCGATGCCGTCGGCGCGGACGTCAGCGACCCAGGATAGAACGGCCTGGTGGGAGGGCACCCGGACCACGGGCAAGGCGAACAGCGAGCCGGTGCTCGCCCGGACCGCCTTCGGGTCGTACACGTCGGCGGCGTGGCCGGTGACGATGACGCCGCCGGCGCCGAAGGCGTCCGCCGACCGAACGAGGGTCCCGATATTGCCGGGGCTGGTGGGCCGATCGAACACGACGGTGAGCATGGTCGGACCGACCGGGATACGGCGCAGGTTGTCCTCCGGCAGCGCGACCACGGCCAGCAGCTCCGGAACCGTGTCTGCCTTACCTCCCAGTTCGTGCATCAGTTCACGCGAGACGGCGAACCTCTCGGCCCGGACTGTGTCCAGGGCGTCGCGTGCCCAGCCGGACAGCTGAGTGCCGGTGTCGTAGAGCAGCTCCCGGATCTGCCAACCGTGTTCGACGGCCATGGTGATCGGGCGCACGCCCTGCACGAGGAACTCGCCGCGTCGCTGCCGCTTGGTCCGATTGTCGAGGAGAGCTTTCCATTGCTGGAACCGCGCATTGCGGCCACTCACTCGCAGAACCACTACCAACCCCGCCTCCGTCGCACGTAGCCCGCCCATGCCCTGCCTGCCACACTTCACTGCTCTCGGGGGCGCTGTGCCGGATGCCGGCCGGGATCCGCCACGCACGCCTTCTTCCGGCACCGCACCGGCCGCCGGCAACCTCACCGGCGCCGCGCCTTGGACCTCACCCTGGCTCCCCGAGGTTTCCGACAAGCCCCTGGCCAGGCGCTCAGGAACGGACGGAGCAGGTCGCCCCGGCGTCGCGGTCGGTGCCGTCCCCGGCCGGACCGAGGGAGTCCTGTCCGAGACCCCGGCGAATCGCGATCTCTACGGGTGAATAAGCGCCGTCGGCCCGCTCCAGTTCGTACGGTGCGGCTGGCATCAGCGGCGGTTGGGCCATGAAGCGAGGCCGCGCTCCGTGGTGCGGTTGCGCCGCGTGCACCAGGAACGGATGACACAGGAAGACGTCGCCCGGAGATCCGGTGGCGAGGGCGATCGGCCGGTGCTCGGACGCCGCCACCAGGTCGGGCGCAAGGACCAGTCCGCTCGCTCCGTCCTCCCCGTACTTCTCCAGCACCTTCGGCACGTCGAGGTGTGAGCCGACCCGGATCCGGGTCGGGGCGTCCTTCTCACCGACGTCACTGAACAGGAACAGCATCAGCAGTGCCCGGCCCCGGGAGCGCACATTGGTGAAGTACCAGCTCTCGCCCTCCGGCAGATAGCTGCCCTCGATGTGCCAGCCCGCGTCGTCCGGCTCCTCTTCGTGCGGGAAGCGCAGCGGGAACGTGCCCAGCGAGTAGCGCGGCTCCCAGCGTCCCGCGCCGACGAGCAGGTCGTACGCGTGATGGAGGAACGGGGAGTTGGGAGCGGCGGCGAACGGCCCCTGTGCCATGCCGGGCACCCAGTGCACGGGCTGCGTCCACGTCGCTGGATAGTCCGGGTCGCAGCCCGTCTCCCGCCACAGCAGCCCCGCGCAGTCCGCTGCCACGCGCGGGGCGACGGCACCCTCCAGCTTTACGAAGCCGTCGCGAAGAAAGCGGGACACCAAGGTCGTGTCATCCATGCCCCCATCGTGCGGCGGCGCCGGTCTCGATCACCCGACATTTTCCACGCCGCTTTTGTCGGGTGCCCACCGGTGCGCTGCTACCAAGGTGACGTCGGACGGAGGCTTGACGATCTCGGCACTTCGCCTGACCGTCGAAGGGAGCGAACACGTGGACACCCGCATCGTCGACCATCCCGAGTTCCGGCTCGTGGGGCACGCGGCCCGCGTTCGGCTGGTCCGTCAAGGCATCAACCCGCACATCCAGCGGCACATCACCGCACTGCCGACGGAGGAGCACCTGCGCTTGAAGGCTCTCGGCAACACTGAGCCGAGCGGCCTGCTCGCGGTCAGCGACGACCTTGACCCCGACTACGCCGAGGGCAGCGAGCTGACCTACCTTCACGGGGTCGCCGTGGCCCCGGGTACGCCGGTCCCCGGCGGCCTCGACATCATCGAAGTTCCGGCCGGCAGATGGGTGGTCATCCGGACCACGGGGCCGCACCCGCAGACCCTGCAGAAGGCCTGGGCCATGGCCGCAGCCGCGTGGTTCCCGTCCAACCCGTGGCGTCTGCGGCCAGGTCCGGAAATCGTCGCGGTGCTTGAGCCTACGAACGACTTCAGCACCGCGACCTGTGAACTCTGGCTGCCCGTCGAACCGGCGTAACGATCCAGACAGCATCAGGGGCCCGGCCCGGCGGCCAACAGGATGGCCCGGCCGCGGCAACCGAGCGCGAATATCCGGATCTGCCGCCGATCGGGCGTTGGCATTCGTTGATCAGGTCGGACGGGGTTGCCCAGCCGGTTGCAGACGGTGGGCCGACATGCCTTCGTCTGATGTGTCAGGATTCCGCTGTGGCAGTGATCGAGGTGGTCATGGGTGACATCACGCGGGAGAACGTGGACGTCATCGTCACCGCCGCGAATGAGTCCCTTCTGGCCTCCTGCTACCGCAGGAGCCTGCAGATCGCCGATGAACTCGACGCCCGGATCGTGGCCTTCCCCGCGATCGCGACCGGCGTGTATGGGTTCCCTCCCGACCAGGCCGCCCGGATCGCCGTAGCGACGATCAGGTCCGCACCGACGAACGTTCAACGGGTACGACTCGTCGCATTCGACGAAGAAGCCCGAAAGCACCTACAGGCCGCGATGGCAGGCACAGGCTGAGCCGTCCGGGTCTGCCGCGACCCGCGCTCTCGCCGAGCTGCACAACCCCGTCGGCTGGGTGGCGCACGATCTCGACGATCACGACATGGCGCGCCGGCACCTCACCCAGAGCCTCGTCCTGGCCCGGCGGACTGACTCGCTGCCGCTGCCGGTCAACACGCTGTATCGCCTCGGGCGGGTCAGTCTGCACCAGGAGCAGCCGGCTGAAGCGCTTCAGCTGTTCGGCCTTGGGCAGCTCGCGGCGCAGCAAGTACCCGCCGTCGAGCAGCTCAGCAGCCAGCCGGACCCGACGTCGTACTGGCCGGGGACATCCACGGATACGCCCGTCGGTCAGCGGGCCGGGGTCGCCGCCAGGGCCGTCGAGATGGCCCGCAGCACCGCGGCCTGCTGGTCGGCCAGGAAGAAGTGGCCGCCGGGGTAGACCTTCAGGTCGAACGGGCCGGTGGTGTGGGTCGACCAGGCGCGCGCCTCGTCGACCGTGGTCTTCGGGTCGTTGTCGCCGGTGAAGACGGTGATCGGGCAGCTCAGCGGCGGCCCGGGCCGGTAGGCGTACGTCTCGGCGGCCCGGTAGTCGCTACGGATGGCCGGCAGCGCGGCACGCAGCAGTTCCTGGTCACCGAGGATGGCGGCGTTGGTGCCGCTCAGCTTGCGCACGTCCGCCAACAGGCCCTCGTCGTCGAGCAGGTGCACCGTCTCGTCCCGGGGGCAGGACGGCGCGCGGCGGCCGGAGGCGAACAGGTGGGCGGGCGACCCGCCGTCCTGCTCGATCAGCCGGGCCAGCTCGAAGCCGACGCTCGCGCCCATGCTGTGACCGAAGATCGCCACCGGCTCGTCGAGCCACGGCCGCAGCACGGAGTGAACCTCCCGGGCCAGCTCGTGGATGTCGCCGATGCACTTCTCCTGCCGCCGGTCCTGCCGCCCCGGATACTGGATCGACAGCACCTCCAGGGTGGGGGAGAGGCTGCGGGACACGGGGAAGTAGAAACTGGCCGAGCCGCCGGCGTGGGGCAGGCACACCAGCCGCCTGGTGCCGCTCGGCGCCGGGTGGAAGCGTCGCACCCACAGGCCGTTGTCGGTTTCTGGCGTGGTCATCCTTGTGCGGTCCTTCCGGCGGTGAAATCGCTGACCCGATCGGCGCGGACCCGGTCGAGGCGACGCTAATGCGGTGGACCGGGGCCGGACACCCCTAGCTGCCGCTACGCACGGTTAGGGGTTGTCCCACCTTACGCGCACCCAATAACTTCTCCCCGCAGATGGGGATCCTCGTGGCTCTCGGCCGAGCGAGCCGAACGACAGATACAGGTGTCGCCTGAGAACGACTGCGCATTCGTACCGTCGCCTACGTCGAGGCTCCGCCGTGCATCGCGATGGGCTGGGTTGATGGACACCGAAGACAAGCTCCGGGAGTACCTGAAGAGAGTCACCGCCGATCTGCGGCGGACCCGGCAACGCCTACGCGACGTCGAGGCCGAGGCGCAGCAGCCGATCGCCATCGTCGGCATCGGGTGCCGGTTTCCCGGCGGGGTGCGCTCGGCCGAACAGCTCTGGGACCTCGTCGCCGCGGGCGGTGACGCGATCACCTCGTTCCCGGCTGACCGGGGCTGGGACCTCGGGACGCTGTACGACCCCGAGCGCTCCCGGCAGGGCACCTCCTCCGTCCGCGAGGGAGGCTTCCTCCCCGACGCCGCCGAGTTCGACGCCCGGCTGTTCGGGGTGTCGCCCCGCGAGGCCCTCGCGATGGACCCCCAGCAGCGCCTGCTGCTGGAGACGTCCTGGGAGGCCGTCGAGTCGGCGGGCATCGACCCCACCAGCCTCAAGGGCGGCCGGGTCGGCGTCTTCGCCGGCATGACCCACAGCGGGTACGCCCAGCCGCCCGACGCGCCGCCCGCCGGGGTGGTGGACTACCTCGGCCTCGGGAACGTGGGCAGCATCGCCTCCGGCCGGGTGGCGTACACGTTCGGCTTCGAGGGGCCGGCGGTGACGCTCGACACCGCCTGCTCGTCCTCCCTCGTCGCGCTGCACCTCGCGGTGCGGGCGCTGCGTTCCGGGGAGTGCGACCTGGCGCTCGCCGGTGGCGTGACGGTCATGCCGACCCCGGCGGTGTTCGTCGACTTCTCCCGGCAGGGCAACCTCTCCCCGGTGGCCCGGTGCCGGGCCTTCGCCGAGGCCGCCGACGGCACGGCGCTCGCCGAGGGCGTCGGCGTGCTCCTCGTGCAGCGGTTGTCGGATGCGCGGCGGGATGGTCGTCGGGTGCTGGCGGTGGTGCGGGCCACGGCGGTGAATCAGGACGGTGCGTCGAACGGGCTCACCGCGCCGAACGGGCCGTCGCAGCAGCGGGTGATCCGGCAGGCCCTCGACAGCGCAGGGCTGTCGTCGGGGGACGTGGACGTGGTGGAGGCGCACGGCACGGGCACCACGCTGGGTGACCCGATCGAGGCGCAGGCGTTGCTGGCCACCTACGGGCAGGGTCGGGACGAGCCGCTGCTGCTGGGGTCGGTGAAGTCGAACATCGGTCACACCCAGGCCGCCGCCGGCGTCGCGGGGATCATCAAGATGGTCCTCGCCATGCGGCACGGGGTGGTGCCGGCGACCCTGCACGTCGACGAGCCGTCGTCGCACGTGGACTGGTCGTCGGGCGCGGTGGAGCTGGCGACGCGGGCGAGGCCGTGGCCGGGGGAGGGCCGGCCGCGCCGGGCGGGGGTGTCGTCGTTCGGCATCTCCGGCACCAATGCGCACGTGATCCTGGAACAGCCCGAGGACGAGCCCGAGCCCGAGGAGGAGCCGGTCCCGCAGGCGCGGGCGGTTCCCGGGCTGCCGGTGCCGTGGGTGGTGTCGGGTCGTTCGGAGCGGGCCCTGCTTGGTCAGGCGGCGCGGTTGGCGTCGTTCGCGCGGGGCCGGTCCGACCTGGTGGCGGTGGATGTGGCGTGGTCGTTGGTGTCGTCGCGGGCGGCGTTGGAGCACCGTGCGGTGGTGTGGGGTTCGGGTGTGGGCGAGCTGGT
>NZ_JBEOWQ010000063.1:0-22382 GCF_040296145.1 Micromonospora sp. NPDC002296 | reverse complement strand
GACGGCAAAGACGACATCATCGTCTTCACCAAAAACACCACCAACGACGTCCACGTCGCACTCTCCACCGGCACCACCTTCACCCCCACCACCAAATGGCACGACTTCTTCGGCCTCCCCGGAGAAACCACCCTCTGAACCCACCCCCGTCTGAGCCCCCTCGCCGCCGTTTCCGGGGAGGCATCGAGCGCGCCCGGCCGGACCGGCCGGGCGGGAAGGACCTGACATGGCACTGGACCGTCGTGCATTCCTCGGCAGGGTCGCCGCGGTCGCCACGGCCTCGGCCGTCGCGCCGGCCCTGGCCTTTCCCGGCCCGGCCCAGGCCGCCACCTGGAAGAAGCGCCTCACCGGCGCCGACCTGGACACCAACAGCCGGTGGCAGGTCGCCGGCACGGACCTGGGCATCCCGTACGTGCTGGAGAACGGCTCGATCGGGTACCTCTTCGGCGACACCTTCAACACCCCGTGGCCCGAGGGTCCGCCGCTGCCCAACGACTGGCGGTCCCCGGTGATGCTGCGCTCCAACGTCCACCCCGGCGCGCCCGGGGGGATCGTCTTCGACAGCGCCGCGCGGGTGGCCGGCAACGGTCGGGCCCCCGAAATCATGCACAACGGTCACCACGGGATCGGGATCGACGGCCTGTGGGAGGTCAGCGTCATCCCCAACGACGGGATCAGCTTTCCCGAGACCGGCCGTCAGTTGGTCTCCTACATGAGCATCGAGAACTGGGACTCCGCCGGTCCCGCCGGTCCCCACTGGCGTTCGCGCTACGCCGGCCTGGCCTATTCCGACAACGGCAACGACTTCGTCCGGACCCCGCTGAAGTGGTGGAACAACGGCACCAACACCGACCCGTTCCAGATGTGGACGATGCAGCGCGACGGGGACTGGGTCTACGTCTTCTCCGTCCGCGCGGGTCGCCAGGACGGCCCGATGATGCTGCGAAGAGTCCGCTGGGACCGGCTGTTCTACCCCGAGTCGTACGAGGGTTGGGGCTGGAGCGGCAGCAACTGGGGCTGGGGCAGACCCTGCACCCCGATCCTCAACGGTCGGTTCGGCGAACCGTCGGTGCGCAGGCTGCACGACGGCACCTGGGTCATGTCCTACGTCAACTGTGTGACCGGCTGCATCGTCACCCGCACCGCCGGCGGGCCGGACCAGGTGTGGACCGCCGAGAAGATCCAGGTGTTCCCGTGGCAGGAGCCCGCGCTGTACGGCGGCTTCATCCATCCCTGGTCTGGCAGGAACGCCAACGAGCTGCACCTGATGGTCTCGAAGTGGACCAGAGGGCCCGGCAACCGCAGCACCGCCTACCACGTCAGCCAGTTCGTCGGATCCCTCTGAACCATCCGAGGTCGCCGGGCGGCGGCGGGGTGCCGTCGTCCGCCCGGCGTCGCCCGACCGGGTCGGGGTGGTCGGTCAGGAGGCCCCTTCCGGCGCGGCGAGGGACCGCAGCGCCGGCCGGAGGCGGATCTTCTGGACCGCGCGGTCGTAACCGGCGAGCATCAGGAACGCGTCGTCGCCGTCGCCGACCTGGCACATCGACCGGATCCAACCCGTCGAGCCGCGCAGCAGGCCCAGCAACGACCCGGTGCCCAGCGAGCCCCGCCGCGTCCCGCTCGCCGGGTCCCACAGGGTGACGCCGATGCCGTCCCCGGCCGCGGCGAGAAGCACCTCGCCGTCGAGCCCCACCGCGCAGAGCGCGTACCGGGGGGCCTCGTCGTCGAAGGAGCCGAGGCGTTCGCCGCTGTCGGGGTCCCACAGGACCACGGTGCCGTCCCCGGCCGCCGAGGCGAGCCGGGTCACGCCGTCGACCGTGACCGTGCAGACGGCATTGACGCCGCCCTGCTGGGCGCCCAGGTGGCGGACCAGTCGCCCGTCGACCGGGTCCCACAGCCGGATGGTGCCGTCGGCGTACCCGGCGGCGAGCAGGGTCCGACCGTCCACCGGCACGGTGCACAGCGCCCGGACGACCCACCGCACCTGCCGGCCGACGACCCGCACCTGGCGGCCTGTCTCCGGTTCCCAGATCCGGATCCTGCAGTCGTCCCCGCCGGAGGCGAGCAGGACGGTGTCGCCGACCGGCACGGCGCACAGGGCGTTCACCGGGCCCAGGTGCCCGGCGAGGGCGTCCACCGCCAGGCCGGTCTCGGGGTCCCACAGGTGCACGGCGTCGCCGTAGCCGGCCGAGGCGAGCAGCACCCGCCGGGGTGTCTCGATCGCGCAGGCGGCCCGCACCAGGCCGGGGGTGAGGCGGTCGAGGTGCCGGCGGAACGTGTCGGGGGTCGGGTCCGGCAGCATGCCCGACAGGTCGGCGAGCACGCCGCCGGAGCCCATGGTCCGGAGGTGTTCGTCGGTGCTCGGGTCGCCGATCCCGACCACGTGCCCGATCCCGCCGTACGCGGCCCGCACGCGACCGCCCACGGTCACCGGTGTCACGCAGGCGTGCCACGGCCTGGTCAGCGTCAGGGTCGTGCCCGCGACGAGGGTGCCTCCCGCGACGAGGCCGCCCAGCAGCGCGCCGGGCCACCGGTCCGCCGACTGCACGCCCGGCACCACCTGCACGGCGGCGAGGTACCAGGCCGTCGGCACCACGAACCGCGCCGCGAGCCGGGCCACGCCGAGGACGTCCGGCGGGAACGGCTCCGCCCGCAGCGCGCCCCCGCCGCCGCGCAGCAGCGAGAACAGCACCGCCAGCGCCATCAGGATCCCGCCGACGACCGCCGCCGGACCGGGCTCGCCGGTGAACGCGGCCAGCAGGACGAACGCGACGGCGGTCGAGAGGAACCCGCGGATCCACGGCGCGGCCCGGGAGAAGGCGACCCGGGACAGGCCCAGGGTCAGGGCGGAGCCGAGCGCCGTCACCACCGCGACCGCCGCCAGCGACCAGAATCCGTCGACCCGCAGGGCGTCCGGTTGTGACCACCGCACCGCGATCAGCACCAGCAGCGTCGCGGCGACCGGCAGGATGAGTCGCACCATCGGATGACCTCACAGTCCGCGTCCCCGGCGGGGCCGGGGATCGATGAGCTTGGAGTGAATGCGGGTTCCGATTGTGGCGGACGGCCGCCACCGTGCGGCGGCGGCCGGTCGCGCTAAGCGAAGCGGGACGGGTCGCCCGCGCCGAGGCGGACGATCTCAGGCTCGCCGTCGGAGAAGTCGACCACTGTGGTCGGCTCGGTGCCGCAGTCGCCGGAGTCGACGACCGCGTCGACGACGTGGTCGAGGCGTTCCTTGATCTCCCAGCCCTGGGTCATCGGTTCGGCGTCGCCGGGCAGCAGCAGCGTGCTCGACAGCAGCGGCTCGCCCAGCTCGGTGAGCAGCGCCTGGACGACGGTGTGCGCGGGAATGCGGACGCCGACGGTCTTCTTCTTCGGGTGCAGCAGCCGGCGCGGCACCTCCTTCGTGGCGGGCAGGATGAAGGTGTAGCTGCCGGGGGTGGCCGCCTTCACGGCGCGGAACACGGCGTTGCCGAGGTGGACGAACTGGCCGAGCTGCGCGAAGTCCCGGCACACCAGGGTGAAGTGGTGGCCGCTGTCGAGGTGGCGGATCTCCCTGATCCGGTCCATGCCGTCCTTGTTGCCCAGCTGGCAGCCGAGGGCGAAGCACGAGTCGGTCGGGTAGGCGATCAACCCGTCCCCCCGGACGAGGTCGACCACCTGGCGGATCGTCCGGGGTTGCGGGTTGTCGGGGTGCACGTCGTAGTACTTCGCCATGGCGGCAGCTTAGGCCGACGCCTGGCTGTGTCGTCTTCCTGACAGTGTTGGATCCCCTTGCGGGTAGGCCTCCATCGTTGTCCCATGGTGCTTCGACCGCCCCGCGCCGGCGGGTACGACGGCGCGCTGCGCCGCCCCCCGATGCCCGGCACCGTGCTGACCACCGTGCTCGCCTTCGCGCTCCTGGCGCTGCTGTTCGCGCTGGCGACGGTGCACCGGCTGCTGGCCGCAGAAGGCTCCCTGGGCGCCGCCGTGTTCTTCGCCGTCATGGCCCTCACCTGCGCCTTCGTGGCGTTCAGCCTGTCCGGCCGCCGTCCCTGGGCGGCCTACCCCGCGTACGCGGCGTCCGGGCTGTTCGCCGTGGCCTCGCTCGGGATGTTCGGCGCGATCACCATCGTCGGGGTCGGCCTGTTGGCCTGGGTGCTGTGGGCCCTGAACTCCCGGTCCGCCCGGGAGTGGCTCAGCGGCCGTCACCGGCTGCGCTGACCACCGCGCCCGCCTCGTCCGGGCGGGCCGCCTCGACGACCGCCACCAGGTCGTCGAGGGTGTCCAGCCGGTGGCCGGGCTCGGTCAGCTCGACCTCCACGCCGTACTCCAGCTCGATCGCGTCGACCAGGCGCAGCAGGCCGAGGGAGCCGACGCCGAGGGCGACCAGCGACCCGCCGCCGAGGATGTCGGCGGCCGGCACGTCACCCCCGGTGGCCTCGCTGACCAGTGCGGCGACCCGCGCGCGCAGCTCGGTGGCGCCCATCAGAGTTCCTTTCCGGACTGTCGGACGATCTCGGCGATCTCCGCGATCGTGGGGGTGTCGAAGAAGGCGTCGAGCGGCACCTCGACGCCGAGCCGCTGCTGGATCCGGCCGCTGATCCGGGTGATGGTCAGCGAGTGCCCGCCCAGGTCGAACAGGTCCTCGTGCACGCCGATGTCGGGGATCTTCAGCACGTCCTGCCAGATCTCGCGCAGCGTCCGCACCACCGGGTCGTCGCCCGTCGCCTCCGCCACGGCGACGGTACCGACCGGCGCGTCCCGGGGCGCCGGCGCGGGCAGCGCCGCCCGGTCGACCTTGCCGTTCGGGCTCATCGGGAGCCGGTCCAGCAGCACCCAGTCGGTGGGCAGCACGGCCGTCGGCAGGCTCAGCGCCAGGTGCCGACGCAGGTCCGCCGGGTCCGCGACCGCGCCGGCCCGGGCCACCACGTACGCCACCAGACGGGCCTCGCCGTCGCCGTCGGCGCGCAGCGCCGCGGTGGCCTGCGCCACCGCCGGGTGCTCCAGCAGCCGGGCGTCGACCTCGCCCAGCTCGATCCGGTAGCCGCGGATCTTGACCTGGTCGTCGGCCCGGCCGAGGAAGTCGAGCCGGCCGTCCGGCAGCCACCGGCACCGGTCGCCGGTGCGGTAGAGCCGCCCGTCGTCGCCGCCGAACGGGTCCGGCACGAACCGTTCGGCGGTCAGGTCGTCGCGCCCGAGGTAGCCGTCGGCCAGCCCGGCGCCGGCCAGGTACAGCTCGCCGGGCACCCCGACCGGCACCGGCCGCAGCGCCTCGTCCAGCAGGTACGCCCGCACGTTCGGCAGCGGGCGGCCGATGGTCACCTCGGCCGGGTCGGCGGGGACGTCGGCGGCGGTGGCGTAGATCGTCGCCTCGGTCGGGCCGTACCCGTTGACCAACCGGGTGGTGCGGGCCCGCAGCTCCCGGGCCAGGGCGACGGGCAGGGCCTCCCCGCCGGCGAGGGCGACCAGCGGGCCTGCCGCGTCGAGGCCCGCCTCCAGCAGCACCCGCCACCCGGACGGGGTGGCCTGGACGTGGGTCACCCCGGCGTCGCGGACCAGCCGCAGCACCCCGGCGCCGTCCAGCGCGCTCACCGCCGAGGCGACGACCACCCGGCCGCCGGTGACCAGCGGCAGGAACACCTCCACCGCGGAGATGTCGAACGACGGCGAGGTCAGGTGCAGCCAGCGGTGCTCGGGCCGGCCGTCCAGCAGGTCCCGCATCCCCAGCAGCAGGTTGGTCAGCGCGCCGTGGCGCACCGCGACGCCCTTCGGCCGGCCCGTGGAGCCGGAGGTGTACAGCACGTACGCCAGGTCCTCGGCGGTCGGCGCGGCCCGGTCCCGTGCCGGGTCCGGGCCGGCGAGCAGGTCCACCCCGTCCAGGGCGAGTTCGGGCCGGGCGTCCTGCGTGCCGCCGGACGCGGTCACCACCAGCGCCGGGTCGGCGTCGGCGAGCACCAGGTCCCGCCGGGCCGGCGGGTGGCCGGGGTCGACCGGCAGGTACGCGGCCCGGCGACGCAGCACCGCCAGCATCGTCACCACCGTCCGCCAGGACCGGTCCAGCGCGACCGCGACCAGCGACCCGGGGCCGACGCCGCGCTCACCCAGCAGCGCCGCGAGCCGGGCGCCGGCGGCGTCGAGCCGGGCGTAGCTGAGCGTGACGTCGCCGTCGACGACGGCCACCGCGTCCGGGTCCGCCGCGACCCGGGCCGCGAACAGTTCCGGCACGGTGTCGCCGGGGTACGCCCGCGCGGTGTCGTTCCAGCCCCCGGTGACCCGGTGCAGCTCGTCGGCGGGCAGCACCGGCAGGTCGCCGACCTGCCGGCCGGGGTCGGCGACCACGGCGGCGAGCAGGGTGCGCAGGTGAACGCCGATCCGGGTGACCGCGTCGGTGTCGATGGCGGCGGGGCTGTGCTGGAGGCTCACCGTGATCCCGGTCGGGCCGTCCACGATCTGCACGTGCAGCGCGTTGCGGGCCGCACCGCCGAACAGCGTCCAGTCCACGCCGGTGGCCACCCCGGGGAAGGCCGGCTCGGCGCCGCGCCGCCGGTAGCCGACCGAGACTCCGGTCAGCGCGGGCGCGGGGCGCAGCCCCGACACGGCGTGGGCGAGGGGCACCGCGCGGAACCGGTACAGCTCGCGCAGCCGGGCCCGCACGGCGCGGGCGTGGTCGGCGAAGGTGCCGGCGACCGGGTCGGCGGCGACGGGCAGCTCGTTGACGAACAACCCGACCCGGTCGGCCTGCGCGGCCGTGCGGGTGGACAGCGTGACCCCGACCGGGACGCCCCGGTTGCCGTACCGGGCCAGCAGGGCGTGCACCGCGGCGAGCAGCAGCTCGAACCGGGTCACCCCGAGCGCCCCGGCGGCCCGGCCCACGCCGTCGGCCAGGTCGGCGGGCAGGTCGACGTCCACGGCGGCCCCCGGTTCCGCGCCCGTGGGCAGCCGGCGCAGGCCGGGCAGCACCACGTCGCCCGGGCCGGACCAGTGCCGCGCCCAGTAGGCGCGGGCCGCCGGCAGGTCGACCGCGACGCGTTCCCGCTCGGCCGCCGCGTCCCCGGCGTACCCGTCGCAGCGGGGCGCGGCCCGCGCCGGGATGCCGGCGAGCGCGGCGGCGTACGCGTCGGCCAGGTCCCGGGCCAGCACGTCCTTGGACATCCCGTCGAACACCAGGTGGTGGACGGTGACCAGCAGCAGGTGCCGGCCGTCGGCGGCGGTGAGCAGCGTGAACCGGGACAGCGGGCCGACCCGCAGGTCGTGGGGGCGGGCCAGCTCCCGCGCGACCCGGGCGTCGGTCCACTCGCCGAAGGTGACCGCCGGCCGCACGTCGGCCGGTGCCAGCCCGGGGGTGCCGTCGGCCTCGGTGACCGCCCGGGTGCCGAGGACCGGGTGCCGGTCGGTCACCGCCGCGCACGCCTCGACGAGGGCCCGGCGGTCCAGGTCGGCGGCGAACCGGACGCCGAGCGCCATGTGGTACGCCGTGCCGGCGACCCCGGCCTGCTCGGTGAACCAGACGGCGTGCTGCGCGTATGTCGCCTCGGCGGTGCCCACATGCTCTCCCATGAATCGCGGTCCCGTGCTGGTGGTCACTTGTCGAACAGGCCGGTGAGCTGCCGCTTGAGCACCTTGCCGCCCTCGTTGCGGGGCAGGCCGTCGAGCAGCAGCAGCCGGGCGGGAAGCTGGTGGTCGGCGAGCCGGTCGGCGAGGAAGCCGCGCAGCACCGGCAGGGTCAGCCCGTCGGCGACGGCCTGCGGCCGGGGCACCACGGCGGCGGCGACCGCCGACCCGAGTACCGGGTGCGGCACGCCGACCACGGCCGCCTCGGCGACCAGGGGGTGCTCGTGCAGCGCCGCCTCCACCTCGAGGGACGAGATCTTGAACGCGCCGGACTTGATGACGTCCTGGTGCCGGTCGGTGAGGTAGAGGAAGCCGTCGGCGTCGATCCGCCCGACATCGCCCATCCGCACCCACCCGTCGCGGAAGGTGGTCCGGTTGGCGGCCTCGTCGCGGTAGTAGGCGCGGGGGTACGGGGCACGCAGCCACACGTCGCCGGTCGTCCCGGGCGGCAGCGGGACGCCGTCGGCATCGGCGACGCGCAGCTGCCCGCCGACCGGGCGGCCCACCGCGTCCCGACGCGCCGGGTCGTAGATCATCGTGGTCTGGGCCGGTGCCGCCTCGGTCGAGGTGTAGTAGTTGACGATCGTGGCCTGCGGGAACGCCTCGGCGAGCCGGGCCGCCACCGCCGGCGGCAGCGCCGCCGCGGTCGACCCGATCAGGTGCACGCCGGCCAGGTCCAGGCCCCGCAGGGCCCCCGAGTCGAGCAGCTCGATCGCCATCGACGGGACGACGAACAGCGTTCCCGTGCCCGGGGTCTCGACCAGCCGGGCGAACCGGACCGGGGTGAACGCGGGCAGGGTCAGCGCGCCGGCCTTCGCGGTCAGCGCGTTGAACAGCATGGTCTGCCCGGCGTTGGTGCCGATGGGGAACGCGTGCAGGAACCGCTGCGAGTGGCCCAGCGCCAGCCGGCGCGGGTTCGTCGACGCGCCGGCGGTCAGGTTGGCGTGGCTCGCCCCGACGCCCTTCGGGCGGCCGGTGGTGCCGGAGGTGTAGAGGATCTGCGCGAGGTCGCCGGGGCGTACCGTCGGCAGGTCGGCGTCGGTCGCGGGCCCGGCGGCCAGGTCACCGGCCCGCCACACCGGCAGCCCGGCGGGGGCGTGCGGGGCGGGGGTGTCGTCGCCGTGCACGACGGCGGCGGCCGCGCAGTGGGTCAGCGCGTGGCCGAGCTGCCCGGCGGCGAGCCGGTCCGACAGCGGCACCGCGACCCCACCGGCCCGCAGCACCCCGCAGTACGCCACGGCGAACCGGGTCCAGTCGCGGGCGCCGAACACCAGCCCGACCCGGTCGCCGGGACGCAGCCCTCGCCGGCGCAGCCCGGCGGCGACGGCGGTCTCGCCGGCGGACCACTGCGCGAAGGTCAGCGCGGCCACCCCGGCCACCTCGACCGCGACCCGGTCCGGGTGCAGGGCGGTGCGCCACGCCAGCAGCTCCGGCACCGTCCGGGCGGCCGGTGGGCCGCTCGTCGTCGCGGTCACCGCCGTCCACCGCCGGTCCCGGCGACCTCGGCCCGGCGGCCGGTGAGGGTGGCGCGGGCCCCCGGCTCCCCGCCGCCGACGGTGGCCCGGGCCTGGCGTTCCTCGATGCCGACGAGGTCGTCCGGCGGCGCGTCGGGCACCTCGTCGTCGAACCGGGACAGCACCGGCGTGGCCAGCGCGACCAGCGCGGTCAGCGCGATGCACACCCCGAACACGACGTACAGCAGTCCGTGGCCCCGGCCGGGGCCGACGCCGATCACCGCGCCGACCGTGCCGGCCAGCGCGCCGCCGGGCAGCAGCAGCGGCTCGGTCACCTTCGCGGCGAACGGGGCGATGAGCCCCCAGCCCAGCGGCATGGTCGACCAGGCGATCATCTGGTTGAGCGCGAACACCCGGCCGTGGAAGCGCGGCGGCACCTTGGTCTGGATGATCGTGTTGTAGACGCCGTTGACGATGCCCAACGACAGGTACATGCCGAACGCGCCCGCGCCGACCAGCAGCGGGTCCGGCCGCAGCCCGGTCAGCACGGCGGCCACCGCGATGCCCAGGGTGCCCAGCAGCACCGCCCGCATCCGGCGGCGGCTCGGGCCGCCCCAGACCAGCATCACCAGGCCGCCCACGGCCGCGCCGACGCCGCCGGTCAGCGCGATCCGCGCCACCTGGTCCAGGTCGGCGAAGCCGAGGACCAGCGGGGAGAGCAGGTACAGGGCCGGGAACAGGAAAAGGTTCAGCGCGGCGAAGAAGGTCAGCATGGCGCGGAACTCCCGCCGGCGCAGTGCGTAGCGCAGCCCGGCGACCATCTCCTCGCCGAGGCCCTCCCGGCGTTGCAGGGCCAGGGTGCGGGGGAACCTGATGAGCCCCAGCACCCCGATCGCGAACACGTACGACGCCACGTCGATGAGCAGGATGCCGCGCAGCCCGACCGCGTCCAGCAGGGCGACCGCGACCAGCGGGACGGTGAACTGGGTCAGACCCATCGCGGTCTGGGTCACCCCGTTGGCATGGCCGAGGAAGCGCTTGGGCACCAGCTGCGGCACCGCCGAGACGAACGCGAGGCGTTGGAAGGCCAGTGCCACCGACAGCCACGCCACCAGCGGGTAGAAGTGCCACACCTGTGCCCGGTCGGCCAGCACGAGGGCGGCCAGCACCGCGTTCGCGCCCCCGGCGGCGACGCCCGCCGCCAGCAGCACCCGCCGCCGGCTGGTCCGGTCGACCAACGCGCCGGCCAGCGGGGCGACCAGCAGGCCGGGCAGCAGGCCGAGCACCGCGAACAGGGCGAACCGGGCCAGCGACCCGGTCTCCAGGTAGATCCACAGGGGGATCGCGAAGTTGGTCAGCGCGGTGCCCATGCCGGAGACGACCTGCCCGGCCGCGACCAGCCCGAAGCGGCGCATGCTCGGCTCCGGCGCCTTCGCCGGGCCGGCGGTCGGGGCGTCCGGCGTGCCGGGCGGCCCGGCCGGCTGGCGGGAGACGGCGACCAGTTGCCACGCGGGTTCCGGCCCGCCGGCCGGCCCGGGGGCGGTCGGGTCGGCGGTCTCGGCCCGTCCGGAGGCCCCGGCCAGCCCGGCGGGCGGCGCGGGCGGGTCGACCTGCCGGTGCACGGTCGTGACGATCTCGGCCAGCTCGGCGGCCCGGTACTTCAGGAAGTAGTGCCCGCCCTCGTCGATCACCGCGAGCGCGGTGCGGTCGGTGAGGAAGTGCCACTCCCGGAACCGCTCGCTGTGGTAGTCGGTGCTGCGGTCCCGCTCGCCGACCACCGAGACCACCGGCGCCCGCAGCGGGGTCACCCGCTGGCGCATCAGCTCGGTGAAGTACTCCTCGGAGACCCGGGCGTCGTGGCGCATCGCCCGGATCAGGAACGCCACCTCGTCCGGGTCGAGGGAACCGACGGATGTGCCCTGCGCCTGCAACCAGGTCCGGTAGATCCGATCGCTGCGCACCCGCTCGGCCAGGCGCAGCCGCAGCAGCGGCCCGAGCAGCCCGTCGGCCGGCCGGCCGAACGGGAACACCGCGCCGAGGTACACCGCCTCCAGCTCCCGGCCGGCGGCCTCCAGCAGCCGGGCCACCTCCACGGCGAGGGCCCCGCCGGGGCCGCAGTGCCCGTACAGGACCAGCGGGCCCTCCACCCGGGACAGGATCTCGGCGGCGACGTCGGCGGCGACCTCCTCGACCGGCGCCGGGTCGTCGGCCAGACCGATGTCGTGGCCCGGCATGGCCACCGACAGCAGCCGGTACCCGGCCGGCAGCGCGTCGGCCAGCGGCTGGTAGACCACGGCGCTGCCGCCGCCGTACGGGACACAGACCAGCGTGGCGACCCGGTCCGCGGCGGCCACCGGCGGAGTCAGCTCGTGCAGCAGCCCGTCCGGCCCGGTCCCGCCGCCGGTCGCCAGGGCGGCCAGCTCGCGGACGGTCCGGTGCCGGAACAGGTCCATCACGCTGACCGTGCCCGTCGCGCCGCCGTCGACGGTCGGCAGCTCCCGGCGTAGCCGGGCCACCACCTGGGTGGCCAGCAGCGAGTGCCCGCCGAGGTCGAAGAAGTCGTCGGTGGCGCCCACCTCGGCCACCCCGAGCACGGTCTGCCAGATCCCGGCGATCAGCGTCTCCACGGGCCCGACCGGCGGCACCCGCTCCCCGGCCGGGACCTCGTCGGTCGGCTCCGGCAGGGCCCGCCGGTCGATCTTGCCGTGCTCCTGCAACGGCAGCCGGTCCAGCACCACCCAGCGGCCGGGCACCATGTGCTCGGGCAGCCGGTCGGCCAGGACCCGGCGCAGCCCGGCCACATCCGGCGGCTGCGCCCCGGGCGTCGGCTCCAGGTATGCCACCAGCCGGTCGTCGCGCAGCAGCACCGCCGCCTGATGCACCCCCGGGCAGTCCCGCAGCGCGGCCTCGACCTCGCCAAGCTCCACGCGGTACCCGCGGATCTTCACCTGGTGGTCGCGGCGGCCGAGGAACACCAGTTGCCCGTCGGCCCGCCACCGGCCCAGGTCCCCGGTGCGGTAGAGGCGTGCGCCCGGCGGGCCGTACGGGTCGGGCACGAACCGATCGGCGGTCAGGCCCGGCCGGTTGAGGTAGCCGCGGGCGAGGCGGTCCCCGCCCAGGTACAGCTCGCCGGGCACCCCGACGGGCACCGGCCGCATCCGCTCGTCGAGCAGGTACACCCGGGCGTGCGGCAGTGGCCGGCCCGTCGGCACCGGACCGGTGGCGGGCCCGTCGGCGCCCACCTCGTACGTGGCGACGCCGACGGTGGCCTCGGTGGGGCCGTAGTGGTTGAACACCCGGGCCCCGCCGGCGGCGGCGAGCGGCACGATCCGCTCCAGGTCGGACGCCTCGCCGCCGAGGATCAGCGCGCGGGCCGGCAGCAGGTCGCCCGGCCCGGTGTCGGCGGCCAGGGCCGCCAGGTGCGACGGGGTGATCTTCAGGTAGTCGATCCGATGGGCGCGCAGCTGCTCGGCCAGCTCCGCCCCCGTGCACCGGCGCTGCACCAGGTGCACGGTCCCGCCGGTGGCCAGCGCCAGGTAGAAGACGGTGACGGCGAAGTCGAACGACATGGACTGCATCAGCGCGTACCGGGCGGCCGGGACGACGGCGAACCGGTCGGCGACCCCGTCGAGGTAGCGCAACACCTGCCGGTGCGCCACCGCCACCCCCTTCGGGGTGCCGGTGGAACCGGAGGTGTAGATGACGTACGCCAGGTTCCCGCCGGTCGCGCCGGTGGGCGGCGGCGTGTCGGGCCCGGCGGTGATCTCGGCGGCCACGGCACCCAGGCAGGTCGCCTCGACCTCTTCAGGCAGCCGGTCGCGCAGCTCGGCGCTGGTGAGCACCACCGCCGGCCGGGCATCGGCGAGCATCAGGCCCAGCCGGGCCGGCGGCTGCTCCGGGTCCAGCGGCAGGTACGCCCCGCCGGCCCGCAGCACGCCGAGCAGCGCCACGGCCAGCTCGACCGACTGCTCCAGCAGCACCCCGACCAGTGCGTCGGGGCCGACGCCACGCCCGCGCAGCCAGTGCGCCAGCCGGTTGGCCCGGCGGTCCAGTTCCCGGTAGGTCACCGCGTCCGCGCCGCACACCACGGCGGGGGTGTCGGGGGCGGCGGCGACGTGCGGGGCGATCAGATCGGCGAGGGTGGCCGCCGCCCCGGTGACCCCGGCGCCTTCGGCCCCGGGCTCGGCACGGCCGACCTCGTCCTGGTCGGGACGGGCCAGCGTGAGCACCCGGTCCCGCTCGGCGGGGCCGAGCAGGTCCAGGTCGACCACCGGCAGGTCCGGCTGCGCGACCGCCGCGCGCAGCAGTGTGTCGAGGCTCGCGGCCAGCCTGGCGATCGTGTCCGCGTCGAACAGGTCGGTGTTGTAGACGAACATCCCGCGCAGCCCGTCGGCGGTCTCGCTGACGTACAGCGACAGGTCGAAACGGGCGGCGGCGGCGTCCGCGCCCAGGCTCTCGGTGCTCAGCCCCGCCGGCCACCGGCCGCCGGTGCGGGCGTAGTTCTGCAGGGTGAACAGCACCTGGAACACCGGGGAGCGGCTGACGTCCCGGGGCACGTTCAGCTCCCGGACCAGCCGCTCGAACGGGATCTCCTGGTGGGCCAGGCCCTTCACCACGGTGCCGCGGGTGCGCCGCAGCAGCGCCGCGAAGCTGGGATCCGTGCCTGGTGAGTCGGCGCTCGCGCCCACCGGGGAGAGGTCGGCCCGCAGCGCCAGGGTGTTGACGAACAGGCCGATCAGGTTCTCCAGCTCCGGCACCACCCGGCCGGCGACGGGGGACCCGATCGCGAAGTCCCGCTGCCCGCTGTGCCGGAACAGCACCGCCTGCAGGCCGGTGAGCAGGGTCATGTAGAGGGTGGCCCGGTGCGCCCGGCTCAGTCGGCGCAGCCCGTCGGTCAGGTCGGCGTCGACGGCGAACCGGTGGGTGCCGCCGGCGTACGACTGCACGGCCGGTCGGGGCCGGTCGGTGGGCAGCTCCAGCGGCGGCACCCCGGCCAGCGCCCCGGCCCAGTAGGCGAAACCGTCCCCGGTCGCCGGGCCGTCGAGGCGGATCCGCTGCCAGGCGGCGTAGTCGACGTACCCTGTCGTCGGGGCCGCCGGCGCCGGCCCGCCGTCGCGCAGCGCGCCGTAGCCGGCCGCCACCTCGCCGAGCAGCAGGTCCAGCGACCAGCCGTCGCTGACGATGTGGTGCATGACCAGGTGCAGGACGTGGTCGTCCGCGCCCAGGCGGACCACCGCCGCCCGTAGCAGGGGAGCGGCGCCGAGGTCGAACGGGGTACGCACGGACGCGGCCACCAGCTCGTGGGCCTCCGCCGGCGATCCCGCGTCGGTGACGGTGACCGGCACCCGCACCTCGGGCAGCACCTCCACCACGGGCTCGCCGTCGGCGTTCTCGGCGAAGCGCATGCGCAGGCTGTCGTGCCGGGCGGCGGCGCCGTCCAGGGCGGCGCGCAGCAGCTCGATCTCCAGGGGTCCGCGCAGCCGGGTCGTCGACCAGACGAGGTACGCGGCGGTGCCGGGCGTCAGCTGCTCGGTGAACCAGATCCGTTCCTGGCCGAACGACAGCGCGGGTCCCGCGGCGATGTCGGGCGGCGTCGCGGGGGACGGGAGGGGGATGGCCCGCGTCGGTAGGTCGAGATTCGTCACGCGATGCCTTCACGCCGGTGTCGGACAGGAGCCCGTAGTCTGCATGCTGCAAACGGAGCATCGCGTCGTCTGATCGGTCCACGGTGGAGAATCCGATCGTCCGACCCCGGGCGGCGCGGCCCGTCGTACGGTCGGGGATGCGATTTGCCGATGCCGTGGTGCCCGCCGAATGGGCGGACGAGATGCTGGTTCACGCGCCCTTTCACGGTGCCGACGCCGGCACGGCGCCGCTGACCTGGGCCCAGCAGGTGACCTGGCGGGCCAACGCCCGCAACGGGTCCAACCACCACTTCCTCAACCTGCGTCGCACGGTGCCGGTCTCCGCCCGGGCCGGCGCCGACACCGAGCGCGCCACCCGGGCGCTCGGCGCGCTGGTCGGCCGGCACGGGTCGCTGCGCACCCGGGTCCGTACGGTCGACGGCGAGCACCGCCAGGAGACGACCGCGACCGGGCACCTGCCGCTGCTGGTGCTCGCCGGCACCGGGGACGGCGCGCGGGACGCCCGGGACGCCGCGGACCGTCTCGGCGGCGTGGCGTTCGACCATGCGCGGGAGTGGCCGGTGCGGGTCGCACTGGTCACCGTGGACGGCCGGGTGAGGCAAATCGTGCTGGTCTTCAGTCACTCGACCGTCGACGCCCACGCCGCAGAGGTGGTCCTGCGGGACCTGCGGCTGCTCCTGCTGCGCGGGCGGATCGACACCCCGCCCGGACCTCAGTCGGTGGACGTGGCCCGGCTCCAGCACGGTGCCGAGGGACGCCGCTCCGAGCGGGCCGTGGCGTACTGGCTGCGGGAGTTCGCGCGGCTTCCCGCCGAGCCGCTGCCGCCGGGCGGCCCCGGGCTCACCCCCCGGCTGCGCCGGGGAGTGCTGGTCTCCTCGGCCGTCGACCTGGCGGCCCGGGTGATCGCCGCCCGGCACCGGGTCAGCACCTCGGCGGTGCTGCTCGCCGGCGTGACGGCGCTGGCCGCCGCCCGGTCCGGGCGGGACCGCTGCGGCCTGTTCCCGATGGCCCACAACCGGTTCCCCGCCAGGTACGCGAACGCGGTGGCGAACCTCGGGCAGATCGGGTTCGGTGTCCTGGACGTGGCGGACCGCCCCACGTTCCCGCTGCTGCTGTCCCGCGTCTGGCAGGCGTCGCTGAACGGCCTGCGGAACGCCTTCTACGACCCCTCCGCGCTGCGTCGGGGACTCATCGACGCCGACCGCGACTACGCGACAGCATTCCTGCCGCACTACTATTTCAACGATGTCCGGCTGCCCGCCGGCGCCGCGACTGCCGCGCCGGAGGTGACCCGTCGCGACCTGCGGGCCGCCATGGCGCGCACCGGCTTCTCCTGGACCAGGGGGCTGGACCGGGCGTCCTGGCACCTGCTGACCCACGTGGTCGACGAGCCGGGCAGGGTGGGGATGACCCTCACCGTCGACACCTGTCACGTCGCGGTCGACACGGTCGAACCGTTCCTGCGCGAGTTGGAGGAACTGCTGGTGGAAGCGGCATTCGCCGAGGTGTCCTGGCCGTCGGCGGCCCCGTCGGCGGCTCCGGTGGTGGCGGCGGGGCCGCCCGTGGTGCTCCCCGCCGAAGCCGGCGAGGAGATGGCGTACGCCCAGTTCGCGGGCGGCCGGATCGGGACCGGCCCGCTCACCTGGGGCCAACGGGCGATGTGGCGGGCCGTCGAGGAGTTCGAGTCCCCGAGCCACAGCGTGCTGAACCTGCGCCGCGTCCTGGCCGTCTCCCGGCGGGCCGACGTCGACGTGGCGCGGGCCGTGCGGGCCGTCGCGGCCCTGGTGGACCGGCACGAGTCGCTGCGCACCCGGGTGTGCTCCGTCGACGGTGAGCTGTACCAGTCCGCCGCCCCGGCGGGCCGGCTGCCCGTCCTGGTGCACCCGGTCCCGCACGCCGCAGCCGACCCCGACGGCCGGACCGCCGCCGCGGCCCTGGCCGACCGGCTGGGCGCCCCCCGCTTCGACCACGCCGCCGAGTGGCCGCTGCGGGCCGCGCTGGTCACCGTGGACGACCGGGTACGACAGGTCGTGCTGGTCCTCAGCCACTCCACCGTGGACTTCCACGCCACCGAGACCGTGCTGCGGGACCTGCGGATGCTCGTGCTGCGCGGTTCGCTGCCCACCCCGCCCGGTCCGCAGTCCCTCGACGTGGCCGAGCGGGAGCGGGACGGGGAACGGCGTCGCGGCGACCGGGCGGTGGCGTACTGGACGCGACAGTTCCCCGGCCTCACGGTGGGCCTGTTCGACCAGGTCGGACCCGGGCTCGACCCCCGGTACCGTCGGGGCTCGCTGGTTTCCGAGGCAGTGCATCACGCGGCCCGGCTCGTCGCCGCCCGGCACGGCGTCAGCAACGCCTCCGTCCTGCTCGCGGCGACCGCCGCCGTGCTCACCGCCGACAACGGCGGGGACGTCTGCGGCGTGTTCACCATGGCGAACAACCGGTTCCAGCCCGAGTACGACGTCGCGATCAGCAAGCTCAACCAGATCGGGCTCTGCCGGCTCGACCTGGCCGACCGACCCGGCTTCACCGAGTTGCTCTCCCGCGCCCGCGGGGCGTCGCTGGACGCGTACCGGCACGCCTACTACGACCCGGCCGAGCTGGAACGCGCGTTCGCCGAGCGGGGGCTCGACTACCGCACCGCCCTGGCCCCGTTCTGCTACCTCAACGACATCCGGCTGCCGCACGCCACCGACCCCGAACCGATCGGCCCGGACGAGGCGACCCTTCGGGCGGCGGCGGGCCGCAGCACGTTCCGCTGGATGGAGGAGCTGGACCGGTTCGCCTGGCGCTGCCGCCTCCAGGTCATCGACGCACCCGGCGCGGTCGAGCTGGCGATCACCGTGGACACCCGCTACCTGCCGCCGGAGCGCGCCGAGCGGTTCCTGCGGGCCGTCGAGTCCCTGCTGGTCGAGGCTGCCTTCCACGACGTGCCCTGGCCGTGGTCGCCGGTCCCCGCCTTCCCCCGGTAGGGCCGACGGGTGGCGCAGGTGTGGCGGGGGAGGTGCCGCGCGCCCGGGCGGCGGAGCTGTTGCCCTCACGAGGTCTGATTGATCCGGCCTGGCGTCATCTGCCAAAGGCCGGTGCCCGCGACGGTATCTCCGCTCGCCTCGCCGGCTCCTGAAGCCATGACCACACCGACGCGGGGCCGGAAGCTCCCCGGGCCGGTCACCTCCGTCGATGGGAGACAGTTGTCATGGCATTTCTGGGTAGCCGTGCCCGCCGCGCGGCGCTGGCCCTGCTCGCCGGCACGGCCCTGGCGGGCCTGCTGGCCACCACCGCCACCGCCGCTCCGCCGGCCGCGAAGCCGGACCGGGTGATGACCCCCACCGACATCTGGATGCGGGACGTCGCCTCGGACGTCGGCCTCCAGCCGCACATGTACAACCCGATCTGGGCCAGCCCCGACGTCAAGGTCTGCCCGACGGCGGTGGCGTGCGCGACCAGCGTGAACGCGGTCGTCGGCATGACCAACTACATCTTCGTCACGCTGCGCAACCCCGGCCCGTACGGCGCGGGCATCGACAGCGGGACGCTGCGGATCTACCGCACGTCCCCGGGCGGTGGGATGGTCTGGCCGACGGACCTGACCTGGGTCGCGACGGTGCCCGTCGTCGTGCCGCCGGGCGCCACGACCGTGGTCGTTCCGTGGGGCGCCGTGCCCGGCCCCGGAAACCTCTCGCTGCTGGCCGTGTGGGAGTCCCCGGACGACCCGTTGCTGCTGCTCACCCCGGACCTGCAGGTCAACGTCCGGTACAACAACAACATCGCCTGGCGCGCCCTCCAGTCGGTCTAGCCTTCGCGGGCGGAGCGCCGGATCGGCCGTTCACCGTCGCCGCCCACTGATGGCCGCCGTCGTCCGGCAGCCGTACGGCGGGGTTCCGGACCCTCCGGTCCGGGTGACCCCGCCGTACGCCTGTCAGCATGACGATCATCGTCAGGTGCCACCGGGTGGAACCCGGCGTCCCGGAGGTGGTTGCCGCGTAGTCAGTCGCCCGAGGCCTCAGCCCAGGCTGACCCAGTCGGTGGCCACCGCGTACCCGTCGGCGCGGGCGGCGAGCCGGACCGGGCCGGCCGGGGGAGTGCCCAACGAGAAGAAGCCCACCTCGTCGACCGGCGACTCGTCGTACTGGCCGGTGGCCGTCCGGGCGGTGACCCGACCGCCCCGGGCGGGGGAGAGCTGACCGACGATGCCGGCGTCGCTCACCTCGATCTCCAGCACCACGGTGCCGCTGCGGAAGGACAGGGTCCGCGCAGCGCCGCCCGAGCGGGTGAGCCCGGCGGGCTCGGCGTCGCACGCCGAGTCGAACATGAGCTCGGCGACCGCCAGTTCTGCGTCCAACGTCCGCCAGGCGAACGCCGCCCGCGCGGCGGTCAGGAATTCCTCGGGGACGGGCCCGGCGTCCCACAGCGCCGCGCCCAACTCCACGGTCAGGGCATCGTCATCGACCGGCGGCCACGGCGCCATCGCGGTCACCCCCGTTCTTGTTGGGGCCGCGACGGGCCCCGAGGAACGGGGCGAGCGCCGGGCAGTTACGCAGCTTGTGCAGGCAGCGGCCCTGGGTGGGGCCGATGCTACCGACCGGCATGCCCAGCCGCTCACCGATCCGCCGGTAGCTGACCGGGGGGTCGGCCGTGAGCAGGGCCAGCAGCTCCTGGCAGCGGGGCGGGAGCTGGGCGAAGCCCTCCCGCAGCGCCTGGTCGCGCTCGGCCCGCAGCAGCTCCTCGTCCGGCGCCGCCGCGGCCACCTGTGGCCCGTGCCGGGCGTCGAGCGCGTCGTCGTACGGGTCGACCGGCTGGCTGCGCCGACCGAGGCGGGACAGCCGGTAGCACTCCCGTCGGGCTGTGGTGGCCAGCCACGCGGCCAGCGCCTGCGGGTCCCGCACCTGGTCCAGCCGCTCCACCAGGCGCAGCCAGACGGTCTGGTTGACGTCGGCAGCGTCGGCGCGGCTCATCCCGTGTGCCCGGATCACCGACACCACCAGGGGGGTGTAGCGGCGTACCAGTTCGGCCCAGGCCGCCTCGTCCCCGTCGGCGGCTGCGGCGACCAGGCCGGTGGCGGTCGGGCCGCTCACCGGCGTGCCCCCTCGCCGTCCGGGTCGGGTCTCACGGGACCAGCACCCCGTAGTCGGGGTGCCAGCGGGGGTTCGCGAGCAGCGCGACCCGGGCCGCGTCGGCGCTCAGCCCCCCGGCGACCATCATGGCCGCCAGCCGACCGGAGACGTACGCCGTGGCGAACGAGGTGCCGGACCACCCGGCGAAGCCGTGGAACACCCGGGTCGGCCGCCCCGGCAGCGGCAGTTGGCCCTCGACGTACGTGCTGTCGCGCTCGCCGACCGCGCAGGCATCGACCCACGGGCCGAAACCGCTGTACGCCGCCGGCACGATGCCGGTGCCGGCCCGGCTCACCGCGGCCACGCCGAGCACCCGACCCAGGGCGGCCGGCCAGGCCGGGCGGCTGGTGCCGGCGTTGCCGACGGCGGCCACCACGGCGGTCTGCGCCGGCAGCGCGGCCACGGCGTTGACCAGGGGCAGCGGGGGCAGGTCGTCCTGGGTGAAGCCGCCCAGGGACAGGTTCACGATGGAGACCTGCGGCCCGAGGCGGGACATGGCGGCCACCAGCATCGCCTCGTCGCCGACGCCGGTGGGGTTCAGCGCCTGCTCCGGGTCGACCTTGACTCCCGGCGCGGCCTGCCGGACCACCCCGGCGACGAAGGTGCCGTGGCCGCCCTGCGCGGCCAGCACGGTCCCGGAGACGTAGAGCGCGTCCTCGTCGTCCGGCTCCGGCAGGTAGCTGCCGCCGAGCCACTGGGGGTGGTACGCGCCGGCCTGTTGCCAGATCCCGGTGTCGCAGACGCCGACGGTGACGCCCGCGCCCTCGCCGAGCCGGGCCGGGTTCGGCGGGGCCAGCGCGGCCACGGCCTGGGGCGGGCTGCCCGGGTTGCCCATGATGTTGCCCAGGCCCAGCAGCACGTGGTGCGGCTGTACCGCCGGGACCGGCTGGCCCGGCCACTGCTGGGGGTTGCGCAGCGTCGTCACCACCGTGGGGATGTCGGTCTCCTTGCCGAACACCAGCCGGGTGACCCCGGCGAAGCCGGCGCCGACGGTCACCTGGTGCCCGCGCGAGCGCAGCCAGGCGGTGACCCGTTGGGCGTCGGCATTGGCCGCGAGCAACTGCCGGGGGCGGTAGAGGAACTCCCGGCCCACGACGGTGTGCCGGCGGACGTTCGGGTCGGCGGCCAGGGCGTCGGAGAAGGCGCGCTGGTACGCGTCGTCGTCGCCGGTGTCGCCGGCGGCGGCGGCCGGTCGCAGCGAGCTGCCCAGGGGCGCCGCCGCGGCGAGCGCGCCGAGTGCCAGCAGCCGCCGACGGGACATCCGGCCGGCCGGCGTCGGCGTGCGGGGGAGGTCAGGCGGCACCGGTCCTCCAGGCGGTTGCGGGTGGCACGATCGACGGTGTACCCGGTGCGGTCGCCACAGCACTTGCCGGGCTTGGTCGATTCTTCCAAACCATTGTTGAATGTCAATGACGTGAATCGTCACTACGATCCGTGGAATTCCCACCTGCCCCGCCAGCATTGACGCTGGCCGGTTCATCGGGAACGCTGTCCGGCATGGCCGACAGCGCCGGTTCCGGTGCCGGGGCGGCCCAGGCCGCGCTCGACGCGGTGCAGCGCTACCCCCGTGAGGCGATCGCCCTGGCGCAGCGGGTGCTCGCCGCCGGCCGCGCCGTCACCGGCGACGAGCGCTCCACCGCCGAGCGGGCCGTCGGCCTGGCCCTGCGGGAGCTCAACGACCTGCCCGGCGCGCTGCGTCACCTGCGCCGGGCGGTGCGGGTCGCCGTGACGCCCCGGACCCGCGCGCTGGCCCGGATGAGTCTCGGCTACGTGCTGGCCAACGCCGGCCGCACCGGCGCGGCCCTGCGCGCGGTGACCGCCGCCCTGCCCCCCCTCACCGGGGCCGACGCCGGGCGTGCCCGGATGCAGCGGGGCGTGGTGCTGCACTACCGGGGCCGCTACGACGAGGCGGTGCGCGACTACTCCCTCGCCGTCGAGATCGCCCAGCGCGAGGACGACCCGCTGCTGGAGGCCCGGGCCCGCAACAACCGTGGCCTGCTCAACGCCCACCGGGGCACCGGCCGGGGCCGCGCCGACGACCTCGCCCGGTCGGCGGCGATCTTCCAGCGGCTCGGGCTGGAACTCGCCGCCGCCGACGCCCGCTGGAACCTGGGCATCGCGGCGGGCCAGCGCGGCGACACCGTGGGCGCGCTGCGCTGCTTCGCCGAGGTCGAGCAGGAGTACCGGCGGCTGGCGGTACCCCGGCCGGCGCTGCTGCTGGACCGGTTCGAGCTGCTGCTGTCGGTGCCGCTGCTCGACGAGGCGGTCGAGGTGGCCGGGGCGGCCGTGCGGGAGCTGGGCCGCCGGGGGATGGCCTCCGACCTGGCCGAGGCGCTGCTGGCCCAGGCCCGCGCCGCGCTGCTCGCCGGGGACCTGGACACCGCCACCGACGCCGCCGCCCGGGCGCGGGTCCGCTTCCGCCGCCAGGGCCGCCGCACCTGGGCCGCCTTCGCCCGGCACGTCGAACTGCGCGCCGAGCTCCGTCGCGGCACCCGCTCGGCGGCGCTGCTCACCGCGCTGGTACGTACCGCCGACCGGCTCGACGCCACGGGCTGGCCCGGCCCGGCGCTGACCAC